>JAAWHK010000070.1 GCA_022795805.1 Hungatella sp.
GAGGGTGATTGATACGACAGAAAAAATAAGGACGCCGGCACAGCAGCTGGAGATGTTCCTGGACTTTATTGACCAGTGTTGTGCAGACTACCGATATGCTTATGAAGCGGTCAACGAAGAGGATAAGCGGCTTCAGGATCTTCTCCACGAGATGGAATTTGCCAGGGATAAGGCAGAGAGAAACCGTGTGGCCACGAAGCTGCAGAACAGCCGGAAGGAGCGCAGGCGGAACAAGGACACCGTAAAGTTGAACGAACAGGTGGTGAAGCTTTTTGAGGAGAAAGGCCATCGGGACACGTTGAACAAGATGCGTCAGCTCCTGGGGCGCCAGAGAAAGGAAGAGGAGTATCTGTTCGGGGAGAGGGTGTACAAGCCGCGGGTAAAATAATCCAGTGGAGGGAGGAGATAGGCATTGGACAAAGCAATATTAGTCCAGTACTGCGAGATGAAAGAAGAGATCAAAGATTTGCGCAGAAGGATTCAAAAGCTGGATAGATTCCTGGAAAATCCTCCTTTGGTGGCGGATGTTGTGAAAGGGACCAGGAGGGATGGGACAATAGGCCCTATCAAGATCGCAGGCATCCCAGAACCAGAGTACATCCGCAAGCAGGGTATTCGGGAAAGGTACAGGAAGCTTTTAGAAGCAAAGGAAGCGGAGCTTTTGGAGCTTACCTGTCAGGCGGAGGAGTACATACAGGGGATAGAGAAGGCTGATTTAAGAATTATGTTCAGGCTGTACTATATTGACGGCCTTACATGGGTACAGGTGGCCCATCGGATGAATGCTATGTTTCCAAAAAAGAAGGTCCCATATACGGAGGACAGCTGCCGGATGCGGAACAACAGATTTTTTGAAAAAAATTGAAAATGTTCAAAATGTTCGCTTCAAATATGGTACAGTATAGACTGGTAGAACTGGATCCAAGGTTCTTATCCTCCCCCTTTTACATATACGGCCGCCAGGTGTTACAGCCTGGTGGCTGATTCGGTTTGGGCGGTAACCAGCATATGTGAAGACCATCGGAAGATTTGGCTTCGGACTCTCCATCCATATTTCGGGTGTAAAAAAGGTATCTATCATGAGATAGGTGCTTTTCTTTTGTCGAAAATTGGTGTATGATAAGAGCTATGTGGGAGGAAAAAAATGGAAAAAATAAGTAAAGACATGTAACTTTAGAAAATGTAATTTTATTATCTCTGGCGTTTGGATTGCCCTTCACACTGTTTAATATGAATAGAAGAGCATCATTAAATATGAGTACAAGAGATGTATATATAAAACAGCTAAAACAAGATAAGGTGTGCAAAGAAAAATGTAAGGATAGTGTTTAATTTAAAAAAAGAATATGAGAAAAAGCCTTAATACAAATGCGAACGAATGAGAGGTGGCGATGTGTGGTAAGGATATTAAATTCAATATATGTTTTGTATAGATGTTTGTATTAAATAGATAAAAATAGAGTTTATGCATAAAATGAAAAACAAGGTAGGCATCCGAAAGGATGCTTTTTCTTTTACATAAAAAAGAGCAGATCAATAGGAGAGTACGAAGATGGAAAACAAATTGAAATATAACGGTTCAGGCTGCCGGGATGCGGTGGCGGAGCAGGCGATCTGGAAAGCGGACCGCACTCCATATGAAATATCGGAACTTGTGGATGTAATAAAGAAAATAGCCAAAGTCTATGGATATGACATAGCTGGCCGGATTGCGTTCCAGGACAGAAAAACAAAGATTGTTTACAAGTGAGGAATAAAAATGCTGAAAACGGTTTGTATATGTGATCGATGTGGAAAAGAGTTTGAGACAAAACTGGCCAAAAGGATTGTTTTTGAGTCCGCTTTACCGTCTGGAGAGGCATCTGGCTCAAAGCTTATTGAAATGATAGCCAAGGTCTTTAAAAATCCGCCGCAGGATTTTTGTCCGGAGTGCGTGACGGAAATCAGGAAATTTATGGATTCAAAGAGAAATGGAGCGGACAAGGAGGAATTAGCAGATGAACCAGGATGAAAGGATTGCCGAATATACGAGGCTTATGCAGGAGGCGCTGATGAAGACCGGTATTACCTATGCGGTTGAGGCAGGAAGCCACCTGATCTTATTCGATACACAGACCAATGAGCCAATTGAACTTGAAATAACGGTCGGAACCGAGGTAACAAAGAAAAACGGCCAGACTTCGGTTGTTACATTCGACCGCTCCAACATATAAGGAAAAGCATTATGTCTGATACGTGTTAACAGAAATGGGGTGTGGAAATGGGGAAAGTTAAGGGAAAGAAGAAAAACAGACGTCCAGAGTATGTGATTTTATGCCGAGAGTTGAGCCGGCGGGATGGTCGGACAGAAGTATCTATCATTGATTCCGATGTCACGGATCGCCTGATAAATAACTTAATCAAAATGCATATAAGGAACCCAGACAAACGATATTTTCTCACATTGAAAAAAGATTATCAAATATACGGCGCATTATTCCGGAAACAGGTTGAGACCATGGCGATAAGAAATAATAAGCGCATAGTTGAATTAGGGGTTGAATTGAATGCTTAATAAGATTTGGAACACGGGAAAATGAAAGCGCAGAGAAAGGCATAAGCAGAAGAAAGAGATATGCCACATATATTCAAGAATGCATGAGAGGCTGGAACAGGGGGTGTTTCCTTGAACACGGTGGAGCCAATCCGGGATATGGACCTGGTGCTGGATGTGGCTGATTATCTGAAGACCAAGAACGAGCGGGACTACGTCCTTTTCATGTTCGGGATTTACACGGGGCTGCGCATTTCCGACATTTTAAAATTCAGGGTCAGGGACGTAAAGGACAAGGATGCTGTATATATACGGGAGAAAAAGACGGGCAAGGAAAAACGCTTCCCCATAAATGCCGAGCTGAAGCCAATCATTGAGAAATATATATGTGGAAAGAGGGATTTCGAATACCTGTTTAAATCCCCCCATTTCCCCAATAAGCCCATAAGCCGGCAGCAGGCCTATAACATTCTGGCGGATGCTGGGAAGGCTTTTGGGTTCAGCAGCATAGGAACGCACACCCTGCGGAAAACATTCGGCTACCACATGTACCAGCAGACCCATGACGCTGTGACGATCAAGGAGATATTAAATCATTCGGATATATCAGTGACGTTACGTTATATAGGCATTAACCAGGACAATAAAGATAGAGCCATCAGGGGGCTGTCGTTCAGAAAGAGGGGCCGTGGGTAGGCCTTTTTATTATGCCCTTTTATCAGCCGGATAATGGGAAGCGATTTAAAGTAATATCCTTTGTTTGACATATTGAACCTATGACAAATAGCATATATGGATTTTATCCGCACTTTAATTGAAAGAAAGCAGCAAGGGAACACTTGACAGAATAACAAGATATGTCAAGTAAGTGGAGGGGTGACAGGGCCGCACTAGGCGCCGGAAGAGTTGCCAAGACAAAATAGGTTCTTCTGACGCCCTAAAAATCGTTGCGGGTCTGCGAAGCCCAAAACCTGGCTAGATTTTAGAAAATAATGACGGAAGTTGCCGTTTCCGTTTTTGGGATAGAAGGAGGTGGGAGAGTGGCAAAGACAGACACAGATTCCGCAAAAGTCACCAACATAGACAGCATAACCGTTTCAGCGGCGGTCCTGGGAGAGATGTTTGGCGTGACAGACAGGCGCATCCGGCAGATGGCGGAGGAGGGGATTGTCACCAGGGCGGCAAAGGGCCGTTATAAGCTGGTGGATTCCATAAAGAATTATCTTCTGACGCTGAAGCTGGCAGCAGAGGGAGTCAGCGTGGAACTGGCGGACGGAGAGATCAATTTTGACGAAGAGAAAGCCCTCCATGAGAGGGTAAAACGCCACATATCAGAATTGAAACTGCAGATCATGAAAGGAGAACTGCATAAGGCGGAGGATGTGGAAATCGTCATGATGGACATGTTAGTTGTTTTTAAAACGAAAATAATGGGAATCCCTTCCAAGGCAGCCCCGATTCTGGAAAACCGGGATGCCGCATTTATCAAAGACCGCCTGACAAAAGAGGTGACGGAAGCGCTGAACGAATTAAAAGATTATGATCCAAAGGCGTTTTACAGTGATGAATATGTGGAGGAAGGAGAAGATGAATATGAGCAGGAGCGTAAAGATTGAACAGTCTCCCTTTGTGAATCCTGGCACGGTTATCCTGAAAACCCGCCGCAAAGACCGGGGCATAGAATTTAAGACGCTGAAATTGTTTCGGAATCTTGCCAAAGCAGTAAGCCCTCCGCCTGTTCTGACAGTCAGTCAGTGGGCGGATCGTTACCGGAGATTATCGCCGGAAAGCGCTGCGGAGCCGGGACAGTGGAACACGGACCGGGCGCCTTACCAACGGGAGATCATGGATTCCATAAATGATCCCCTTGTGGAGGAGATTGTTGTTATGAGCAGCGCGCAGGTGGGCAAAACAGAATTAATTTTAAATATTATCGGCTATTACATAGACTACGATCCGGCTCCTATGCTGGTGGTGCAGCCTACCGTCAAGCCGATGGCGGAAGATTTTTCGAAGGACAGGCTGGCTCCGATGATTCGTGACACGCCGACACTGACCGGGAAAGTCCATGATGTAAAGTCCAGGGCTTCCGGGAATACGATTTTGCACAAAACATTCCCCGGCGGCCACGTAACCATCGCTGGCGCAAATTCTCCTTCAAGCCTTGCTTCCC
This sequence comes from Hungatella sp., assembly GCA_022795805.1. Taxonomy (GTDB): domain Bacteria; phylum Bacillota; class Clostridia; order Lachnospirales; family Lachnospiraceae; genus UBA3402. The sequence continues at coordinate 4,707 of JAAWHK010000070.1, forward strand.
GTCCGGTGAGGATTGTCCTGATGGACGAAACGGACCGCTATCCAGCCAGCGCCGGAACGGAAGGAAACCCCATTAAGCTGGCGGAAAAAAGGACGACGGCTTTCTGGAACAAAAAGAAAATCAAAGTTTCCACGCCCACATTAAAGGGTTCCAGCCAGATAGAAAAAGAATTTCAGTCCGGCACAATGGAGGAATGGTGCGTTCCGTGTCCATGCTGCGGGAAATATCAGCCCTACGAATGGGGGAGGGTCCGTTTTTCAGATGTTACCATGGGATGTAAGTATTGCGGGGAACACTTTTCGGAGTTTGACTGGAAGCAGGGTACAGGGAAATGGGTTGCGGCACATCCGGAACGGCGTCGGAAACGGTCGTTTCACTTAAACGAATTAGCTTCGCCGTGGACCCATTGGGATTCCATTATCCGGGAATGGAAAGAAGCGCAAAAAGAGTATAAGGAAAATGGCGACACAAACAAGCTGAAAACCTTTATCAATACCGTGCTTGGGGAAACCTGGGAGCCCCGGGGCAAAGGCGCGGATGATGATTCCCTTTTATCACGCAGAGAGCGGTACGAAGCGGAACTGCCGGAGGGAGTCCTTGTTGTGACCGCTTCTGTGGATGTCCAGGACGACCGGTTTGAGATAGAGGTGGTGGGATGGGGACGGGGGTTTGAATCCTGGGGAGTGAAATACGAAAAGCTTTATGGAGATTTGGACAAGGAGGAAACATGGGATCAGCTGGAGGCGCGGCTTGACCGGGAATTTTATTTCGCATCCGGTTCCTCCCTCCTGATTGCCTTGACCTGCATTGACACTGGCGGCCATAAAACCACAGAATGTTACAGGTTTTTAAAGCGGATGGAGAAAAAAGGGAAGCGTATTGTGGGCATAAAAGGATTTGGAAGGGAAAGTCAGGGCATCCCCCTGATTCATAAGCTGTCTACCAACAACGAATACGGGGTAAAAGTATTCATTCTGGGAGTAGACAGCGGAAAAGAAATTGTAATGACAAGGCTTTCCACGGCGGATGAAGGCCCCAGCTATTGTCATTTTCCCATTAACGGGGACCGGGGATACAGCGAGGCCGTCATAAAAGGGTTTAACAGCGAACAGAGAATAACGGAAATCCGGGACGGGCGGGCATTTACCAAGTGGAAAAAGAAAACCGGCATACGGAATGAGCCTCTGGATCTGCGGGTTTACAACACGGCAGCGATTGAGATCCTGCGGCCGGATTTTGATATCCTGGAAAAGAAAGTGAAAGCCGGCATCAATTATATGAAGAAATCACCGGGCAGGACAAAGAAAAAGCGGAGGGCCGGAACCATGAGCCGGGGAGTGGAGATATAGAAAGGCGGAGGATCCTATTGACAAGATTACAGAAGGAACGGCTGGAACGATATAGAAAACGGCTTGCCATGTATTATGAGGCGGAGGAGGCCGTACTGCTGAATCAGGAATATACGATCGGCACAAAAAGCCTGAAACGGGCGGATCTGTCCACCATACGGGTGGCGATCAAGGACCTGGAAGGACAGATTGAGACGTTGGAGGTGAGCGGCGGCAAAAACAAAGCTTTCCGTTTTCTTCCGAGGGACATTTAAGGCGGTGGAACCATGAATATGATTGATAAAGCGATTGAAAAAATAAGTCCCCAGACAGCCTTAAAGAGGGAAGCGGCCCGCTATAAGCTAAAGGTTATGAGGTCTTTTCAGAACTCCGGCTATGATGAGTCGGGAGCTGCCCGGAATAAAAATTCCATGCGGGGGTGGCTGGCATCCAGCAAGACGCCGCAGGAAGACATTGACAAGAATATCCCTGTGCTGCGCCAGAGGTCAAGGAGCCTGTTTATGTCCGCTCCCTTGGCAGTATCAGCCATAAAGACGAACCGGACCAATATTGTGGGGGAAGGGCTGCGGCTGAAAAGCGCCATTGACGGGGATTTCCTTGGCATGACGCCGGAAGAGGCCGCCCAGTGGCAGCGCAGCGCGGAACGGGAGTTTGAATTGTGGGCAAGGTCAAAGTTCTGCGACTCCACACGGGTAAATAATTTTTACGAAATTCAGCAGGTGGCATGTATGTCCTGGCTGATGAACGGTGATGCCTGTGTGCTTTTAGAATATGAGCCGCCTACGAAGACGCTTCCCTACGGTCTGCGGATCCACCTGATCGAATCCGACCGTATTTCTACGCCCCACAGCACCGGAAATAATGTGTATCTGTACGCCGTGGATCCGGACACGAAAAACAGGATCTTCAATGGCGTGGAGGTGGACGGGTGCAACCGGGTGGTGGCATACCATATCTGCTCCACGTATCCAAACAGCAGCCTTTATGCCAGAAAAGAGTGGAAGCGGGTGAAGGCATTTGGGGAGAAGACCGGGATGCCAAATGTGCTGATGATCTACGAGACGGAGCGGGCCGAACAGTACAGAGGTGTCCCCTACCTTGCTCCTGTTATTGAGTCACTGAAACAGCTGACAAGATACAGTGAAGCGGAGATGATGGCGGCAGTCATAAACGGCTTCTTTACGGTATTCGTAAAATCCCAGAAGAGCGATTCGGGAACGGGATTTACCGGCGTAGTGGATGAGGAGGACCGGATTACTGATGATGAGGTGAATTATGAGCTGGGGCCGGGCATGGTGAACATACTTGCCCCTGGGGAGGATATTGAGATTGCGGACGCAAAGCGGCCCTCCAGCAATTTTGACGCCTTCACTACCTCCCTGGCAAAGTATGTAGGGGCGGCGCTGGAAATACCGGTAGAGGTCCTGGTTAAGCATTTTTCTTCCAGCTATTCCGCCTCCAGGGCTGCCCTGCTGGAGGCATGGAAAGGATTTCGAATGAAACGGTCATGGCTGGCGGCTGATTTTTGCCAGCCGGTTTATGAGATATTTCTGGCGGAAGCCATTGGTACGGGACGACTCAAAGCGCCTGGGTTTTTCCTTGACCCGGTTATTCGTATGGCGTATTGCGGCGCCCAGTGGAACGGTCCCGCCCAGGGTATGATTGATCCGGTCAAGGAGGTAAACGCGGCGGAGAAGAGAATCAACATAGGCATCTCCACAAGGCAGCGGGAAACCATAGAGATGACGGGCGGCGATTTTGACAGCAATGTGGCCCAGCTGGCCCGTGAGAATCAGCTGATGGTGGCAGCAGGGCTCATCTCACCCGGAGGGAGGGTAAAGATCATAGACTTGGAAGAAAACGGGAAAGAAAGCGAGGAGGAAACCTATGAAACAGAAGACGAGGATAACGGATCAGCCAGAAGCGGCGGGGAGCCTGAAACCAGGCAGTGATTCCAGTAAGCAGAAATTTTGGAATTTCCTGGACAACGGCGATACGGCAGAGCTGCAGCTATTTGGGACAATTCAGTCAGAGGAAGACTGGTGGAGCGAAGACTGCGTCACTTATCGAAACTTTATCAAGGAGCTGAATGACCTGGGGAATAAAAAAACCATAAATGTGGTGATCAATTCTATAGGCGGCGACGTGTTCGCAGCCAATGCCATCTACAGCGCCCTTGTGATGAATAAGGCCACAATCACCGGAACCATCATCGGGATATGCGCCAGTGCCGCAACCATTGTGCTGATGGCCTGTGAAAGCCGCAGGATTGCCAAAAACGCGATTTTGATGGCACACAATCCTTCCGTAACCCTGTGGGGCTCCTATGAGGCGGAGGAGCTTTTGAAGCTGGCAGAGGTCACAAACCAGGTAAAGAAAAGCATTGTTACCGCTTATATGGAACGTCTTGATAAAACCGAGGAAGAAATCAGTCAGCTGATGGATGAAGAAAGCTGGTATGTGGGGCAGGAAGCCGTTGACGCCGGTTTTTGTGACAGTGTGATCGAAGCGGAGTTCCAGAACAGCGCTCTTTTACAAAAATTTATGGTGAACGGGGTTTCATACAGTTTCAAAAATTATGTGGAAACATTCGTTCCGGATAACATTCGAAGAAAGGTTCAGGCTCTTTCTGTGACACAGCAGAAAAGGACCGGGACTTTTTTTGATACATCAAATACAACACAGAAAGGAAATGGAATGATGGGAGAAAACGAGAAGGGGATGCCTGCTATCACAGACGCCGCAGGGTTAAAGGCAGCCTATCCGCAGCTGTGCGCGCAGATCGCCTCTGACGCCGTTTCGGCGGAGAGAGAAAGGCTGAAAGCCATTGATGAGATTGCAAGAGGGATCCCGGAGGACGTGCTGATGAAGGCCCGATATGAAGAGCCGGTTTCAGCCGCGGATTTAGCCCTTGCGCAGATGAAGGCTAACAACGCAGCAGGGCAGCAGTTTTTAACTGATATGGTTCAGGAACTGTGCAGCTCCGGCGCAGGGGCGGTGGGCGCGGAGCCTAATACCGGCTATGATCCCCAGGCGCAGAAAAAAGTTGAAAACGCCCAGAAAGTGGCAGGCTTCGCCGCCAAACTGAAAGCGGATAAAAGGAGGGGATAGGATGAAGATGTTTGAGCAGACGGGAGAATTTAAGCCGGATTCCCTGATTGCCGGGAATGAATTTCCCATATTGACAGAGGGGATTGGCCTGAAAGCCGGTTATGGCCTGTTAAAGCGGGGAACTCTTATCATGAAAGGAAGCGACAAGGCGGGATATGCGGCAGGAACTGCCGTACAGGCAGCCGCGGGAGAAGGGGAAAGCGCCGCAGCTGCAGATATGGAAATGAAAGTATTTGGCATCCTGACTGACGATTTTGACACAGGAACGGACAAAGCTGCTGACAATATTCCGGCTACGGCATATCAGACCGGAATGTTTAACCGGGCGGCAGTTATTGTCGCCGGGGAAGGTGGGACAGCAGAGGACTATGAGGACGAACTAAAGCAGGCAGGGCTCTACCTTCGCAACGTCCAGAACTATGAATAAGGAGGTTTCAGAAAATGGCAGATTATACCACACGGGAGATGATAGACGCGATTGATCAGACGCCGCCTGTCAGATCTTTTTTACAGAAAACATTTTTTCCCGAAGAACAAACCCATGTGACAGAAAAAGTGGAATTCGATGTGCGCAAAGGGAAACGTATCATGGCGCCTTTTGTCAGCCCGAGGAAGGGAGGAAAAGTTATCACCCGCCAGGGGTTTAAGACGAATCAGTTCACCACGCCGAAGCTTGCGCCGGAACGGGCGTTGACGGTTGACGACGTCTCCAGCCGGGCCATCGGAGAAAACGTCTATTCAAAAAAAACGCCGGAGGAGCGGGAGGATGAACTTCTTGCCAAGGACTTTACAGACCTGGAGGCATCCATTGACAGGAGAAAGGAATGGATGTGCCGGGAGGTCCTGTTTGAGGGCAAGGTAATCGTGCAGGATGAGGACGAGGGAGTGGACGTCCAGATTGATTTTGGATTTACCAATATCGTGGTGCTGGGGGCAGATGAGCAGTGGTCCCTTGGGACAGTGAATCCGTTACCTCTGCTTCGCAGGCTGCGCAAAAAGATCATCATGGAAACAGGGCGGGCACCGGATATCATGCTCTTTTCCTCTGACGTGATTGAAGATTTTGTCATGAATCCGTTTATCATCAAGGCCATGGATGTGCTGAACATGAAGAATGTGGAGATCAAACCAAGGGTGGTGGACCCGGCGCTGACCTTCTACGGCAAGATCGCGGAGTTGGATATGGATCTCTACACCTATGACGAATGGTTCTTAAACGATGAGGGGGAGGATGAATCCATTATTCCTTCCGGAACGGTGCTCATGGGTCATTCAGATGGGGAAGGCCAGTTTGAATATGGACTTGTGACCCAGATGGAGGACAAGAAATTTCGCTCCTATGAGGGGAAACTGATTCCCAAGGTGTGGGTGGATGAAAACAGCGAGGTAAAGAAGGCAAGGCTGACTTCCAGGCCGCTGCCCCGTCCTTTTGACGTGCAGTCCTGGGTGGTAATTTACGCGAAGAAAGGGGAAAATCAATGAAATACAGAACCAAAGTCACGGTTTTGACAGGAGAGAAGGAGTACAGGCCGGGCATGGTGCTTCCGGAGGACATCTCATCTGCGGATCTGGCGTTTTTGAAGGAGAAAGGCTTTGTTGAGCCGGTGGACATGGAATCATCCACAGGCGCCAGCTGGGGCAGGGATGAGCCGGCAGAGTCGGATTACGAGCTTTCCGGTTTTGATGAGAGGGAGCCGGATGCCCTTAAAAGTCCGGAGGAAATCCGGAAAATCCGTGCTAAAAAGGATGTTTTCAGTTATGCCGCCTCCCTGGGGCTGGAACTGGGGCAGGATTATGAGGAGAACAGCTTAAAAGAACTTCAGGAGAAGGTGATCAATTTCCAGGAAGAAAGTCTGTCAGAGGATATTGGCAATGGGGTGGTGGAGGCGTAACATCGTATGAGATCATTTGAAGACCAGTTGGAAAAAGATTTTGACCGCGTCTTTTTCAATGTGGATGAATTCGGGGAGCTTCATGACATTGACGGGGAAAAGATTCCCGTGGTTGTGGATAATGAGACGCTTCTGCAGCTGAACCTGGGAAAAACAGCGGACTCTGACGGGATCTTCCAAAATAACCGGATGTTTTTCGTACAGATAAAATATCTGGAGGAGGAGCCGGCAGTGGGGCAGATTCTGGAATTTGACGGGGAATCCTATCTGGTTGGCAATGTGATGAAAGATTTTGGCGGCTACACCGTCATTTTAAGGGGGAACGCAGGCTGATGCTCATACAGAATATAAAAGTTACGGGTATTCAGGAGATTGAAGAGCGGCTGGGCGTCTTCAAGAGCAAGACGCCCCTTGTGGTATCCAGGGCTATCAACCGGTCTGTAGCTAATATCCGGAAGAATATAGGAAAAGAGGTTTCTGCGCGGTATTTCATTTCCAGCGGGGCGGTTCGGGAGACAGTACGGTCCGTAAACGCAGGAAAAGGAAAACTATCCGGCGCTGTTATCACAAAGGGAAGTCCCATTGCGCTGTCAAAGTTTAAGGTCAGTCCGAAAAGACAGGTAAAGCATACGAAAAAAGGCAATTACTCCCCCAAGGTGTATAAGTCCGGTGTAGAAAAGTCTGGTGGATTAAAAGCGCTCTCCGGAAATCCCAAAGCATTTCTTGGAATCATGAGGTCCACAGGCCATGTGGGAGTTATGGTCAGAAAAAGCGATAAACGATTCCCCATCCGGCAGCTGTATGGGCCGTCAGTTCCCCAGATGGTGAAAAATGAGGAGATCATGGAAACACTTAAGCGGGAGGCCGGTCAAACACTGGAAAAACGCATCCATGCGGAAGTGGCCAATATCCTGCGAAAGGGGGGATAAAACATGCAGACCGATGTTTTGCTTCAGCAGGCTCTTGTAGAGGAGGTAAAAGCGGAACTGGATGGGTATACGTCTGTGAACAATGCGGGGGAATATCTGCACTTTAACGTATATCCCCAGAATTTGCCGGCCAAGAAAAGCAAGAATGACAATGATCATTTTCCGTATGTCCTTGTATGTCTGGATGAAGAGCAGATCAACGGAGAGGTATCCGACAATCTGTGTTCCGTCTATTTCCTGGTTGGAGTAATTGACAAAAATCCTAACAACCAGGGCCATTTTGATGTGGCCAATGTGATGAACCGGCTGGAGAGACGGTTTTTGTCAAGGCGGATGGCAGGCAGCAGGTATCGGATCACCTTTCCCCTGACAAAGAAATTTCAGGAGGAGGACACATGGCCGAAGTTTTTAGGCGGCATGTCAACCATATGGACGGTGGAAGCGCCGGAGATTGAGGAGACAGAATATGATTAAAGAGAATGACAGGGTCATGTACATAGGGCCCACAATCCACGGCGTCGTGAAAAACGGCGCCGTTTTCAGCGGCGGGATCCCCAAGACGCTGGAAAGACTGACAAGGGAAAAGCCCATCATAAAAAATCTGATCGTGCCCCTTAGTGGCATTGTTCAGGCGAAAAAGGAGGCTGCCACAGAAGGGACCGTGGCGGCCATTGCCTGTCAGAGGATTTTGGCGCTTTCCCGTGAGGAGATATCTACGATTACGGAAGGAGGCAGCACATGAGATCAAATTACAAACACGGGATAGAATCCAGGCGTGTACCCACCCAGATATCCGTTCCCATCAAAGCGGACGGATGCCTTCAGTGTGTCATAGGCACAGCGCCCGTTAACCTGGCGGAGGATCCCTATGATACGGTAAACAGGCCGTTTTCCTTTTACAGTAAATCAGCTGCAGTGGCGGCCCTGGGATACAGTACAGATTTTGAGAATTATACACTGTGCCAGTCCATGTATGCCGCCTTTGATGTGTTCGGGGTGGCGCCGGTTATTATGATCAACGTGCTGGACTCTAGAAAACATGTTAAGGCGCAGCTGTCAAAGGAGTATACGGTTGAGGGCGGTAAGATCAGGATTGAGGAGACGGGAATCCTTCTGGATAAGCTTTCTATCTCCTCTTTGGGGGAGAATGAGACCGTTTACAGGTCCGAGGAAGATTATATAGCCACATTCAACACAGACGGCACCGTGACAGTGGCCATTGTGAACACCGGATCAGCAGCAGGGGAGACACAGCTGAAGGCTTCCTTTGTGCAGATAGACCCTTCGGCTGTCACATATGAGGATGTGATCGGAGCTTACGATGTCGCCACAAGACAGAAATCAGGAATGGAGCTGATCGACCAGGTCTATCCCAGACTGGGGCTTGTGCCTTCACTGCTCCTGGCTCCCGGATGGTCCCAGAAGCCGGCTGTCGCTCTTGCGCTGGCGGCAAAAGCACAGTCTATTTTCAGCCTGTTCACCGCAAAGGTGGTAGTAGATCTGGACACAGTCGAGGGAAAAGCGGATTCCATGGAGAAGATCAGGGAGTATAAAGACAACAACGGATATTCTGACCGGAATATGATTGTCTGCTGGCCCATGGTTGATGTCGGTGAGTACCGGTACTCCTACAGCGCCCAGGTTGGGGCTCATCTGGCCCATCTGTCGGCCGAAAACGGCGGAGTTCCGTCAAAGTCCCCGTCCAATAAAGACATTAAGATCACAGGGCTTTGTACGGCAGACGGCAGGGAAGTCATTATGGATATTGATGAGGCCAACGATTACGCCAATGCCTGCGGGGTGGTCACCGCCATAAACTTTAACGGATGGAAATGCTGGGGAAACAATACGGCAGCTTACCCGTCCTCCTCTGACCCCATTGACCGCTGGATCAATACGGTGACCATTTTTGACTACATGGAAAACAATTTCAAACTGACGTTTTTCCAGAAAGTTGATGAGCTGGCCAGCTATCGTCTCATCGACATGATTGTCTCCGGATTTAACATGCAGCTGAACAGCCTGCAGGCTTCGGACGATATCGCAGGGGGCCAGATTGTTTTTGAGCATGACGAAAATCCGATCAATGAGATTTTGAACGGACACATCCTGTTTCACACCTATGTGGGCGGCTGGGCTCCGGCTGAACATATTGAAAATGTGTTTGAGTTTGACCCGACGATCACGGAGGCTGCGCTGAAAGGGGGCGCTGAATAATGCTGATACCTACTGTATTAAACAATTTTAACATGTACGGGGAATCCCATAAATTTCTGGGGCTGTCGCCGGAAACCACGCTGCCCAATTTTGAGTATCTGACGGAGACCATTGAC
>JAAWHK010000071.1 GCA_022795805.1 Hungatella sp.
GTGGACTCCGTGAATGCATTGAGGATCTCCTGAAGACCTGCCTGCTGGCCGCTGTCCCAGATAGCTACCGTCAGCGGTGCGTTTGCGTCTCCGCCGCCGTTTCCGCCGCCGCAGCCTGCCAGACTGGTTGCAGCCATAGCCGCCGTCAGTCCCAATGCCCAAAATTTGTTGCGTTTTTTCATCTTGCATTACCTCCCGTTTTCGTCATTATGACTTGATTTTTTGGTACAAATGCACTTTTTTATGCGCCTCATCCATCAACCACTATCGGGTTAATGTCAAAATTGCTAGTTAGATTATAAAAAAAACTGGGCATCTTGTATATGGTAAGGTAAATACATTTTTTCCATATAGATTATGGTAAAATAAATCATTATATGGTAAAATAAAAACATTAAAGAGATAACAGCTTCACCAGTATACCTACAAGGAGATGACATCATGAGAACTATTACGTACACAGATTCAGCGCAGTTTCAGTGCCTTGAACATCTGAGAGAAGCTTTTATGGACCTTTACCTGGTGCACTGCGGCATTGAACACTGCCAGCCCAATCATTTTCTTGGACCCTCTTTCAGAGATGAATATATCATCCATTTCGTATTAGAAGGCAAAGGCAGGTACACCGTAGGCGGCATCACATACTTTCTGTCAGCCAACCAGATGTTTCTTATTTATCCCGGGGAGGAGATCCGCTACGGCGCGGACGAGGACGAACCCTGGACCTACGCCTGGATCGGATTCAACGGCATCCGCGCCGAATCCACCCTGCGGGGCTGCGGCTTTTCCAGACAGTCCTACGTTCTCCCTTTAAAGAAGCCTGACCCTGTGGTGGAATGCATTACCAACATTCTCACCTCCGCGCAGCTGTCTTTTTCCAATGATCTCAAAAGAAACGGTTACCTTCTTATGCTTTTCTCCTGTCTGGTAGATAACTATAACAGCATTTCCGGGCAGACTACCAAAAACGGAAGCAAGCAGTATGACTACGGAACCAGCGTCTACGTGGAACACGCCATTGACTACATCAAGTGGAACCACAACCGGGGTATTAATGTGTCGGATATCGCCGACTACATAGGCATCAGCCGCACCTATTTAAACCATGTGTTCCAGAAAGAGCTGGGTGTTTCGTCCCAGAAGTTCCTCATGGATTTCCGCCTCCACAAGGCGGCCAACCTTCTGATCTCCTCAGATCTTCCGGTAACGGAGGTTTCCAGCCAGGTGGGCTACGACGACTCCCTGGCCTTCTCCAAAGCGTTTAAGAAAAAATTCGGATTAAGCCCCAAGAATTACCGCACTCACAAGGAGACCATGATCCAGTTTTCCGAGAAACAGATGTAAGATCATACATTAAACTGCAAAACAGGTGGCTACTATGGAACAATCTTTTGTGCTTCATCTTCCCAACCGGCAGATCCAGGACTTTTACCTGTGTTTCTGCGGCTACGCCAAATGCGAACCCCTTCACAGCCCAGGCCCGGGAGTCAGGCCCAACTACGTGATCCACTATATTCTGGAGGGCGCCGGTACCTATCAGGTGGACAACCGCAGATACAGTCTCAAGGCAGGCCAGGGTTTTATCCTGGAACCCAATGTCCTGACTTTCTATGAGGCTGACAGGGACAATCCCTGGTCCTATGTGTGGGTAGGTTTCTCCGGCCCCCGGGCGCCCCAGTATCTTTCCTGCCTGGGATTTAATCACAATCATCTGGTATTTAAAAGCTCCGAATCGGAGCGGATCAAAGAGCTGGTGTTTAAGATGCTTCGCGCCAACCGGAACAGTCCGAAAAACGAATTCTACCTTCATGGTCTGCTTTTCGAGTTTTTCTCCTGCCTCACGGACGAGGACATGCCCCAGCAGCAGGATGATCTGGACCACGACAGGGAGACGACCAACCGGTATCTCAGGGAAGCCGTCGCCTACATCCAGCAGCATTTCTCCGAAGGCCTCCGGGTATCGGATTTGGCGGAGCATGTGGCCGTCAGCCGCGGTTACCTGTATCAGATCTTTAACGAGACGCTGGGCATGTCGCCTAAACAGTATCTTACCAACTTCTGCATGACCCGCGCCACGGAGCTTCTGACGCTGGACAACGAGCCGGTGGAGGTGGTGGCTCAGAAATGCGGCTACCCCAACCCGGTTGCCTTCTCCGCCCTCTTTCGCAAGCGCACAGGCATGTCCCCCACCCAGTACCGAATTCAGGTGACCGCCGGGGACCGGGACCGGCTGCGCAAGGAACTGGAAAGCCTTCGGTAAAAACCAACAGGACGTGTCTTTCCGTGAAATAAAAAGACCGTTGCGAAACACATAAGACGTGTTTCGCAACGGCCTTTTTTAGTTCTCGATTCCCTTAAGCACATAGATCTTGGACCAGAAATCCGTACAGAACTCCCCGATAGCCGGCTGTCCTGCGGAGGCGTCCGTGGTCACCAGACCGCTCTTCATCAGCTCATCGCCGTAAAACCAGCCGTCCTTCTCCTCCACCGCATACCGCATATTCGGGTCAAGACCTTTGAGCCGCAGCTTTCTGAACTCGCAGTTCACGTCATTGAGTATCTTGTAGTATCCCACAATGGCGGTCTTTCGGTCCTCAGACACCGTCATCCATGCAGCGATGTTGTTCTCAAAAGGACTTTGGAGCCGGTAGAAGGTTCCGTACTGAATCACCTGCCTGTACTCCTTCATAAAGGCGATCTGCTGCCGCACCGTGCATCTCTCCTCATCCGTCAGCCTCTGCAGATCCAACTCATAGCCGAAAGCTCCGAAATACGCCACATTTCCTCTGGTCTCCAGGGGCGTGTTCCTGCACAGCTGATGGTTGGGAACCGCCGACACATGGGCGCCCATGCTGACTACGGGATACGCGAATGAAGTTCCGTACTGAATCCTGATTCTCTCCGCAGCGTCGGAATCGTCGCTGGTCCAGCACTGAGGCGCATAGTAGAGCATGCCCGCGTCGAACCTGGCGCCGCCGCTGGCACAGGACTCAAAGAGGATCTCCGGGAAATTCCGGATAAGCCTCTCGTACAGGCTGTACACGCCCAGGATGTATCTGTGGAAGATCTCGCCCTGCCTGTCAGCCGGATATGCCCGGGAGTAGCACTCCGTTATGGACCGGTTCATATCCCATTTGATATAGGAGACTTTGGATTCCGACAGGATGCCGGCGATCATCTGGTAGATGCAGTCCACCACTTCCTCCCTGGAAAAATCCAGAACCAGCTGGTTCCTGCCCTGGGACGGCGTTCTCCCCGGTGTCTGCAGCGCCCAGTCCGGATGCCGGCGGTACAGATCGCTGTCCGGATTCACCATCTCCAGCTCCACCCAAAGGCCGAACTTAAGCCCCAGCTCCTCGATCTTCTCTGCAAGGCCTTTGATTCCCCCGGGAAGCCTGTCCGTATTGGCGTACCAGTCCCCCAGACCGCTGGAGTCGCTGCTTCTCTCACCGAACCACCCGTCGTCCAGCACAAACAGCTCCACGCCGTCCTCCTTAGCTGCCCTGGCGATGTTCACCAGCTTCTCCTCGTCGAAGTCAAAGTAGGTGGCTTCCCAGTTGTTTAAAAGGATGGGCCGTACCCTGTCCCTCCAGACGCCTCTGGCCAGGCGGGTACGGTACAGGCGGTGGAAAGTCTGGCTCATGCCGTTTAACCCATCCCCGGAGTACACCATCACGGCCTCCGGTGTCTGGAATGTCTCCCCGCTCTCCAGCTTCCAGGAAAATCCAAAGGGGTTGATTCCAAGCATAACCCGGGTCACATTGTAGGTATCCACTTCCGCCTGAGCCAGGAAATTACCGCTGTATACCAGAGAAAATCCCATAACCTCCCCCTGGAACTCATCCGCAGTGGGACGTTTCAGAACGATAAACGGGTTGTGGTTGTGGCTGGAATGTCCCCTGGCGCTGCTCACCGCCTGAATCCCCTGTTCCAGGCGGCGGACCTTCATCTGCCGCTCCCTGGACCACGCTCCGGAGAACTGGATCCACTCATAGCCGCAGTCCGGCAGATCGAGACAGAGGCTCATGGCTCTGGTAATCTGCACCGGATTTTCTCCGTGATTCTCAAACCTGGCGCTTCTGGCGACGGCATTTTCCCCGTTGAAAATGGTGTACAGAAGAATGAGCTTCATGTCCAGCAGCTTATCCCTCAGGGTAATCTCCAGGGTATCCGCCTCCCCGTCACTCTCCGTGTAGGTGGCCGGGAGATTCTCAAGCCCCGGCTTTCCTCCAAAGATGCGGTGGGACTCATAGGTAAAATCCGTCAGCCTGCTTCCGTCGGCCTGGAGCACCTCCAGGGCGGGGAGCCTAAAATCCGTGGTCCCGTAGGCCGGGTACTCCTGACGCACATGCTCCAGGGAGAAGCCGTAGTCCTGGAGCACCGACGTCATGGGCCGGTTGGCAAACTCCAGAAGATAGCCGAAATCCTCCCTGTCGTGGATCCTCCCTCCGAAATAGAGCTGCCCCAGCTGGTCGTTGGGAAGAACTTTTATAATATAGCTGATACTGTCATTGTACAGATGAAATTCTTTCGATGCCTCATGAAATACGATACTCATAACAAAAACCTCCGTCTCTGTGGTAATGGAAACAGTATAAGCGAAAACCGGGAAATTGGAAAGATGGATTATGTAAAGGATACTATCGAAAATGTCAGATGGTACCGGGGATTTTTCGTTGATTTTTATAGCAGACTCTGGTATACTGAGAGCAGAATTTTGGGGTAAAAGGAGGAAAGTATATGGAAATCTCGGCATTATCCGTCGCCATGCCCTCAGGCAGTATCAACACGGGGCTGGACTATGCGATGCTGGCCAAGGCCCTCGACACCGTGCAGGAGACAGGGGATGCTCTGGCGAAGATGATGGAGGCCGCCGTGACCGGGCTTGGGGGACAGCTGGATGTGATGGCATAAAATCAAACCTTCAATAACGTAAAAAGCAGACCGCAGCGCTATGGCCTGCTTTTTTGTTTCACGTAAAACACGGGTATTGCTGCTGTATAACATCGCTTCGCTCCCCGCGCCGCCGACCGGCTTGCTCATTGCCTTCCCGGATATCCGGAAGGCGACATTCCCGTCACTGCCCGGAAGATTCTGCTGAAATAAAACTGGTCCTTGTACCCTACCATCATGGCCACATCCTTGATAAACATCTGCGGATTCCGCTCCATGATCTCCTTGGCCTTGCGGATTCTGGCGTTGCGCAGATAGGTGCTGAAGGACTCCATGCCGTGCTTGCGGAAAATCAGGTTCAGATAGGACTGAGACAGATTAAATTCCCTGCACAGCGTCGACACGGTCAGATCCTGAGACAGATTGCTCTCCACAAACTCCCGTATCTCCTCTATGAACTCCGGAGAATCCAGCTTCACCGACTCCTTGTCCTTCTTCCAGTACCTTACCAGAATGCTCTTCAGACTGTCAAACAGCTCCCGGGACTTTCCCGCCTCGTAGAAGGCGTCCTCCAGCATCAGCTCCTCCTCCAGGGCGTCCTGCCTGCTGTCAAAATACTGCTGTACCCTGGCGGCAAACTGCCTCACCAGACGCTCCAGTCCCAGCTGGGGATATTTTATGGACTCCGCTTTCTCAATCATTTTCCAGAGTTCCTCAAAGATCGCGCCGAAATCCCGCTTCTCCAGGCACCGGTCCAGCCCCTTTATCACCTCCGCCCCGTGAATCTCATTGACGCTGCACTCCGGCTTTGTATGGGTCTTCTCCCTGCCCCGGTGGTTTTTTACCATGATGGTCTGGGTCACGCCGATGGAGAGACGGCGGTTCATCTCCTCATACAGTCCGCCCACCACGTCTGCCAGCTCATCCCGACAGACAGCGTCTTCCATCATCACCGCGGTCACAAAATTATGGCTCCCCTTTTTCTTGCCCCGCTCATTGCCGATGAATTTCACGAACTCATCCCTCTGAATCACAGCCGCAGGGCAGATGTACAGCGCCTCCCTCTCGTCCCTCCCGTAGACGAACATGGTGTGCTCCGCCTCGGAGCTCAGCTCGATCTCCCAAGTGTCCGTAAACCGTCTGGGCAGCCCGTTTTCTCTTATGACTGCCATATAGTAGGCCTGTTCCCTGAAATACCTCCCCACTTTTTTTGCGTTTACCCGCTCCCCTATGATCATGGATCGGGCCAGCTTTTTGCGCTGCTCATACACCCTCTGCCCAAGAAGGCCCAAAACCGGTTCCACCGCTGCCATGAAGCCCTCAGACGTGACAGGTTTTAATATATAGTCCGACACCCCGTACGTCAGGGCCATCCTTACATACTCAAACTCCTGATAGCCGCTGAGAAGTATCACCGGCATCTCCTCCCCGGAGGCCTTTATGGCCTTTATCATATCCAGGCCGTCCATAACCGGCATCTTTACATCGCTGATAATCAGATCCGGTCCCCACTCCTCGAACTTTGCCAGCCCCTCCCTGCCGTCGGCGGCCGTAGCCACAACGGACAGCTTGGGGCATTTTTCCTCAATCATACTGCAGATATGCTCAACCGCAGCGGGTTCATCATCCACTACCAGAACACGAAACATGATCCACCTCCACTTCTACAGACATGTTTCCATTTTCATCGAAGCCTCCACACTCCTGGTCACTAAAACAGGCAGGCGCGTTCTCATCCTTGCAGTCTGTTTGCCGCCTCAGCCATCTTCCCACCTATGGCAGACCGGCACCGCAAATCCGCAATTATCCCTTCAAACAGCAAAAGAACAGAACACGTCAGCACCAAAAATCCTGACATCCTCTGCACAATCACTCTGCTGTCTACCGGTCCGCCGTCTTACAGAATCATTTCCTTTCACGGGCAATGACCTTTTTGTTGTCGTTATATATGTTCGCAATCTGTTATCAATATTGTCTGTATTGTCTGTCTTCTGCAGCTTTGACTGCCGGATCAGCCGTGCCCGGGAGTCTTTTTGTCTCTCCACGGCCTCTGCCGCCCCTTGCACAGCAATCCTGTATTAAGTATAAAGAATAAATTCAGCATTGGCAAGACAAATCACATAACTCCATAAAACTCCGCAAAAAGAAACCCGTATGGTTACGTTTATCAAAGAGGGGCGCTTTTGCGCCCCTTCACAACATATTTCCAGTCAAAACCCACTTGAACCTCCCGGCTGTCAGCTGGCGTAAGCCGTGCAGCCCACAGCCCTGCCCGCTTCCCGGCCGGAAACGGATCCTGCCCGCAGGATTCTTCAGGTTCGGCTCCTCATATATGGGTTTGCAGTTCATCTATCTTGTACTCAATCTCGATGGTACTCCCCTGCCCCTTGCAGCCGGGTTCATACCGCGTTCAAACCGTCCGATAACACGTCGTCGTCAATCAACAGGGATAAAGCTGACCTCTTTGCATCCTACTCTTACTCTGTACTGGTTTCTGCCTCAGAAGTCCGTTTCGGTACCGCGTCCTGCGCGGCCGCTGCCATGGATTCTGTCGTCTCTGCTGTCATAGCTGGCGCCGGCTCATCGGCTTTCGAACAACCCAGCCAGGCCGGATTATGCCGATAACCGCGGCCATTGCCAGAGAAAGTGCTTTAAAACTGTCTTTCATAACAAAAAAACCTCCCTGAGTCATAACTCCAAAACGAACTTCCGAGACTTCTGCCAGTGTTTGTGTCCTTCCTGCTGTCCCCAAGGGTGTCTGCTCTGATGGTCTGCCGGGATGTCCATGATTAGTCGACTTAAGATGTCCCCAAACAGTGTCAACACGGGTGTCTATACTTATGTCAAAATAATTGTAACATGAATATAAGTGCAATAACATGGATAATCCACCAATAACCAATGGAGAAAATTTTTTTCTGTCTTCTCTGTATATTTTCAATTTCTGTCCAAATATTTTCCTGACAGTTTTTCCAAAAATCATGTTTACAAAGCGTTAAAAAGTTGTTAGAATTAGAATATATTTCCGAATCTTACTAGTAAAAATTACACAAAACCGGAGGTTGAAAACATGAAAATAAAGGCTAAACTGGCAGTTATGATTTTCGTCGCCGCCGCTGCCTTAAGCGGATGTTCCTCAAAAAAACGTATTGAACCTATGGATTTTCAGGCAAAGATTGAGCTGAAGACGCCGGAACCGGCGGTGAGCGCTTATCCCAGGATCCTGTTTGTAGGAAACAGCCACACCTTTTACAACAACCTTTCGGCCATGTTCGTTAATATCATAAACTGCCAGGGCTATGAAGGCGACGTGCGTGAACTGGCGTACAGCTATTACACCCTGAAACAGTATGCCGATACGGACGACCAGGGAGGCGCTCTTTTGGATAAGACTTTGGAAAAGCTGAACTGGGACTTCGTGATTCTCCAGGAGAACACGTCCAATGCACTGTCCTCCGTCGCGGAGGAGGAGATGTTTCCTCCCTCCCGCATTCTGGACGAGAAGATACGCGCCTCCGGCGGCCAGTCCGTGTTCCTCATGACATGGGCTCCCAGGGACGGCATGAAAGTGGGTATGCGAAAACAGAACCGTGAGACCATCCAGTCGGATCTGGCCTCCACGTATATGGGGATCGCCCGGGAGCTGGACGCACTCATGGTTCCCGCAGGCGTGGGATTCATGCGCAGCGTCCGCGATAATCCGGATATCGATCTGTGGGATGAGGACGGCCAGCATCCTTCCTCCGCAGGGAGCTATCTGACGGCCTGCATACTCTACAGCGTCATCTACCAGGAATCGCCGGAGGACTGCCCGTATGTGGCTGACCTGGACACGGAGGTGGCAAAAAAACTGCAGAAGACCGCTGCGGAACTGGTTCTCAATTAGGTCTTCACAGCTTTCCCATCCGCTCCGCCCCCAAAACCCGCTTAAATTCCTCCGGCAGAGGGGCCATAAAGGATTTTCCGGACAGATACGCCAGCGGTTCCCGCAGTTTGGGAAACTCCACCTGAAACGCGTGGAGCATCTGGCGGCGGATCCCGTACCGATTTTTTACATCCTTATTTATCTCCTCGTTCCCGTATTTATAGTCTCCCGCCAGAGGGTGTCCCACGCTTGCCAGGTGTGCCCGGATCTGATGGGTCCTCCCCGTAATCAGCGTGACCTTCAAAAGAGTATATCCGTCTCCCCCGGCCTCCCGGGGGGGAATATAGAAAACAGGCATGTACTCCGTGACAATCTCTGCCGCTTTTTCGCCGCCGTTCTCACAGATTTTCACCCGATTCGTCCGGGAGTCCTTTGCGAGAAAGCCTTTTATGGTCTCAGGTTTTGAAACGCGTCCGCTGACAAGGCAGTAATACCGTTTGTGGATGCTTCTGTCCTTAAAGACCTCCCCCATGACCTGCAGCCCTGCCAGAGACTTGCCTGCCGCCACCAGCCCGCTGGTATTGCGGTCCAGGCGGTTGCAGACTCCGGGCCTGAACGTCTTTAAATCTTCCCGTGTCAGCGCCCCTGTATCCAGCAGATAACCGGTCACATACTCCGTCAGAGACACGTCCTCCACGCCGGCCTTCTGGGACAGCATTCCCGCCGGTTTGTTGATCAGCAGGATGTGGGCATCCTCATAGATAATATCCAGCTTTGCCCTCCTCACCTCCTGCGCCCGGACTTTGGAAAATTTCTCTATGGTTTCCTCCGCCAGAAACAGTTTTATCTCGTCCCCGGCAGCAAGCTTCTCCGCCCCGTCGCATTTCTTCCCGTTGAGCGTAATATTCTTCTTGCGCAGCATCTTGTAGATGAATCCCTTTCCCGCCAGATTCAGATATTTCCCCAGAAGCTTATCCAGACGCTGACCTGCCTCTTTCTCCGTAACACGGATCGCCCTCATGCCCATATCCTCCTTTCATGAGACTCCGGGAGTACAGTTTCCCCGAAAACATCACCGCAGGGCTACATGGACAGCCCCTTAAGCACCCTGATTTCGTACTCCACACTGCCGTCGTCCTCAAATTCACCGGCCGGCTTCAGGCTGTCGGCCCGTTTCAGAAACGCCTTCTCCTCCCTCATCACCTTCACGTTTTCATCCAGTCTGTTGGATTTAAACGTCTCGTTTAAAAACCGCTCCGCCTTTTTTACATCCACCTTCTCTCCGCTGCACAGGGCAAATACGCCCATGGGATGGACCATCACCGCGTCCATGGGCATGATCTGCTCCCTGGAGGTGATAATCAGGTCATACAGGATGCTGCCCTTTGCCTCCAGCTGTGCCATCCTCATATAAAACTCCCGGGGCGGCGTCCTGTATTTCCAGGAGGCCAGCAAAGGGGACGCCACATTGGCTGTGGGAAGCACCGACAGTATAGCCATTACGGTCAGTATATTCTTTGCCGCCTCATTGTCCGTAAAATTTCTCGCGGCCAGCTGCAAAAGGATCATGGCTCCGCCGAAGATCACTTTAGCTGCCTGCACCTTTCTGTGAAAGTCCCTGTACCCGTACTGCCCTTTTTCCCGTCTTCCCCTCATCTTCCGTCCCGTTCCTTCCTTCGGCGCAGAGCCCGGCTCCAGTCCCACTTTAATCCCGCTTTTCATTTCCCGGAAAGCTCCCGGTCCATAATCACCATCAGTTCGAGAATCCACGGATGGGGAACCGCCTTGCCGAGTACGTGAAGCGCTTTCATGGTCACACCGTACACGGACACGGATTTACCCATACAGCTGTCCCTGAGAGCCCTGCGCACCACTTTCCTGGCATCGGCCATGACAAATTTTTTGTATATGGGAATCTCACCTGTTGTCTCCGCGATATCGAAAAATTCCGTCTTCACAGGTCCCGGGCACACGGCCGTCACATAAATCCTCCGGCTTCTGAGCTCCGCCCCCAGGGCCCTGGAATAGCTGAGCACAAAGGATTTTGTCGCCGCGTAGACGGCAAATTTAGGCTGAGGCAGAAACGCCGCAGCCGATGCAAACTGGAGAATCCTGCTGTTGTCGCTCATATAGGGGAGCACCAGACGGGTCACGGCGCACAGAGCCTCGCAGTTTAAGCGGATCATTCCCCTCTCCGACTCCGGATCCACCTCCCCCACCCTGCCGATCTTTCCGAAACCGGCGGCATTGACCAGAATCTTCACATCCGGTTTCTCTGCAGCGAGAATCCCGGCCAGCTTCTCCATGTCCTCCTTGTCCGTGACATCCATATCCATGCACCGGATTTTGGCGGGAACGCGCCCCTCCAGCTCCTCAAGCCGCTCTCTTCTCCTGGCTATAAGCCATATTTCCCCAATTCCCCCAAACATATCTCCGATCTGAAAGGCCGCCTCCCGTCCCATTCCGGAGGATGCTCCCGTTATAATTGCAATCTTCATATTCCATCCTTCCTCTCACAATCTGCCAAAAGAGGCAGCATGCATCTTTTTATCAGACACATATCTGCCTCAGTCTTCTATAAACGTATCAAAACACATGATTGGCCCTGAGAATCCCAACCAGAACAACCGCAATAAGCGCAATCACACAGACCAGTATAAAGCGGTCCAAAGCCTTGACGGAAATGTCCGGCATGCGGTCGTAGATGCCCTCAAAAGCGCCGGCATGCTCCTTTTCCGCATCAGCTCTATCTTTTTCTTCTGCATTTTGTTCTTCCACAGTCATTCTTCCTCCCGGTCTTCAATGTCAGTCCTACTTCTTCTGCAGGTATTTTCTAAGGTCAAGGGCAACCGCCACTACGATTACAAGACCCTGTGCGATGTAGGTGTAGGCCGGATCCACCCGGAGGAACTGGAGACAGATCTTTAAGATCTCAAAAACCAAAACACCTACCAGAATGCCGCCCACGCGTCCCACACCGCCGTTGGCGGATACGCCGCCGATGGTACACGCCGCGATTGCCTCCAGCTCATAGCCCATACCTGTAGCCGTGGAAGCGCCTCCTGCCTTGGCACCTACCAGAAATCCTGCCAGCGCATACATACAGCCTGCCAGCACGTAGATGCGGATCAGGGAACCACGCACGTTGACACCTGCAACCTGGGCCGCGTTCTCATTGCCGCCGATGGCGTACATGTACTTGCCGTGGCGGGTCTTGTTGTAGAGGAACAGGAAGTATCCGCCCACAACCACCGCAAAGATCATCAGGTAGGGGATAGGTCCCAGGGAACCGCTGGCCACGGTCAGATAGCTCTTCTTATAACCGCCCATAGGCTGGTTGTTGGTAATCAGGGAGCAGAGTCCGTAGATGATGGTCTGCATACCCAGAGTTGCGATGAAGGGGGGAACCTTCAGCACGGAGATCACGATACCGTTGACCGCGCCGAAGCATCCCATGATAATCATGACGATCACCAGTGCCACCGGCCACGGGATATCCGGCATCCAGGAAAACATGCGCGCCGAGTAATCAAGGCTCTGCAGCATCATGGCGGAGAGACAGGCGGCAAGGCCCACGGCACGCCCTGCGGAAAGGTCCGTGCCCTTTGTGATCAGACAGCCCGACACGCCGCAGGCGATGATAAACCTGGGAGACACATTGACAACCAGGTTCTTGAAGTTGGTTATCGTAAAGAAATTCTTAGTCGTAAATCCGGTGAGAATGGCCAGAATCACGATCAGAATAATAATCGCATTGTTGGACATGAATTTTTTCACATCAAATGTTTTATGCATGATAATGTACTCCCTCCTTATTCAAACTGGGTCGCCAAAGCCATAATATTCTCCTGATTCGCCTTGTCCCCGTCGATAAACCCGGTGACGCGGCCGTCACACATGACCATAATCCGGTCTGACATGCCGATGAGCTCGCTCATCTCGGACGAAATCATGATAATACTCTTGCCCTGCTTTGCCATCTCGGCTATGATACAGTAGATCTCATACTTGGCGCCTACGTCGATGCCCCTGGTAGGCTCATCCATGATGAACACATCCGGGTTATTGGCCAGCCAGCGGCTGATAAGCACCTTCTGCTGGTTGCCGCCGGAAAGAGACTGTATCTGTGTCTTGGATGACGGTGTCTTAATGGAAAGTTTGGCCACATTCTCCTGAACCAGATTCTCAATCTTGCTGTCGTCCAGCATAATGCCGCCGATCAGGTACTGATTCAGTGATGCGATGGAAACATTATCCGCAATGGACAGCACGCCCAGGATGCCCGTGGCACGGCGGTCCTCGGTCAGCATGGCAATACCGTTGTTGATGGCGTCCTTGGGCTGATTGATCTTCAGTTCTACTCCGTTATAGGTAATCGTTCCTGTCGTGTGGGCGCGGAGCCCGAACAGCCCCTCCATCAGCTCCGTGCGCTGTGCGCCTACCAGACCTGCCACACCCAAAATCTCCCCCTTGCGCAGCTGGAAGGAGGCGTGACGGAAACTCTTGGGATTGATGGACGTGAAATCTTCCACCTCAAACACCACATCCCCTGGTATATTCTCCCGCTCCGGATACAGTTCGGAAAGTTCCCGGCCCACCATCTTGGTGATGATGAAATCCGTGGTCAGCTCCCTGGATGCCCATGTGCCGATGTACTGGCCGTCCCGCATGATGGTTACCTCGTCGCTGATTCGCAGAATCTCGTCCATCTTGTGACTGATATAGACGATGGAAACGCCTTTTCTCCTCAGCTCATCCACGATGGTAAACAGCGCCTCCACTTCCGCGGCGGTCAAAGATGAGGTGGGCTCATCCAGAATCAGAACTTTACAGTCGGCGGAAACCGCCTTGGCAATCTCCACCAGCTGCATCTGGGAAACGGAAAGGCTTCCCAGCCTGGCCCTGGCATCGAAGTTTAAGTGAACCTCCTTAAGCACCCTGTCGGC
>JAAWHK010000072.1 GCA_022795805.1 Hungatella sp.
TGGAATATGGGCAAAATGCTGCTTGATTACTATTTTGTGCGCTAAAGTATTGATTTTTCAAGGTGCATACCCCATTTTTAATATGGGAAGTTTGAGTTACTATATTAATTCCTTAGTAAGAAAAGAAAAAGCGAACATTTTACCTCTCATTATTTCTAATATTATTTTTGTTGTATTGCTGGCATTGACAGTAATTGCATGGAATTTTGGTTTTGTCGAAAACAGAAATGATAGAATCAATTTCCCACAAAATATATCAACAAATGAACCGACCAACGATGGTAAAAATCAGAAAGAAGGAAACGATGAGTCCATTGTCATAAGGCAACAAGAATAAAGAATTGGACAAATACAACACATTTTGTTATTGTGAGAATAGAGATAATATGAAACGGACAGGGTATCGGTTCAACCAATACCCTGTCCGTTTGCTGTTGTGAAATTAGGAATTACTTTCGATTCCACTGTGCAAGTCGGACACCCGCCTGAGATAGCCTTCCAAGTCACCGCAGAATACCAACTCTGCATAGTCCAGTGGAGCGTGGTAGACCAACCAATCCAATTCTGACCGCTGACTGACCGTATGGGCGAACTCATACTCTACCTCGGTACAGTCGATGGAAATCATACTCCCGTCCGCATAGCGCAGTTCAGCATTGCCAGTATCGATGTCAAATTTACATGATAACAGCTTGCTCATGGTGAAATCCCCCGTAAAACCTCATGTTTTGTAACCTATCCCGTCTGACAGTTGCCATTTATTTTTGATTACTGTTTTACGGACACCCACCCAAATTAAGGAAGGGGATTTTTTTCATTTCCCAATTGACCGCACCCATCCCTCCACACGGCCAAAATCGACAACACAGCCAAAACGCACCCCAAAACCGCCTTCCCCGAAAAGGAGTCATGATAAACCATGGTGCTGAACACCATGCTGGTGACCGGCTCAAAAATACTGAAAAAAGCGGCATTGGAAGCCCCTATAAGTTTCACGCTTACGGCATAGAAAAAGGCGGCTGCGCATCCCATCAAGCTGCAGATAAGCACAATCCCCATATTAAAAGCGTTCCAGTTTCCCCAGCTTTCCGAAAACAGTTCCAGGGCAAAAGAAAACAAAAAGCATCCCAGCGTCATATAGAACATGCGAACTTTAAGGTTCCTCGGTCCCCTTCCCCCTTTTTCCACCATCAGCGTATAAAACGAATACGTAATGCCAGACAGCATGGCCGCCAAAAACCCCTTAAAGGAGCCGTCAAATCCCTCTCCGCTGATAAGCGCCACCCCGGCCGCTGACAAAAAAATAGCCAAAACCTTTTTCCAGGTCAGCGGGCTGTGAAAAAAGAGCACCATAGAAACGCATACAAGAGAAGGGTACATAAAATGAATCACCGTAGCGCACCCAACCGGAATGTACTTATACGCAATGATCAAGAGAAGGTTCGTCGCCCCCATGCCCGCTGCGCCCGTCGCCAGATATTCCAATATTTCTTTTCTTTTTATGTATAAATTCTCTCTTTTGGCCATGCAGCCCCCCACCGACACCGCAAAAATGACAAAAGAGCTTAATTTCATGATCTCTACAGGCGTTATCCCGGATTCCAATGCCAACGCCTTAAAACTCGGCTCGATTCCGTAAAGAACTGCCGCCGCTAAAACCAAAGCAACTCCCAACATATGAACTCCCCACCCATCCGTCTCCTGCACTTCATTCTCCCGCGCATCACTCCCGGCACGCCGGCCTTTCGCGCAAATTCCCGGCATGTCAATCCCCAATCCCGTCCTCCGGCACATATCTGCCCAAAAACCGCAGCCAAATGCATAATCCCATGTATTTGACTGCGGTTTTTTCCAATCTCAACCATCGCGGCAATAGAGAATTACTTATTTTGCCTCTTTGTTCTGCTTCTCCAGTATCCTGGCATATGCCTCCTTAGGTGTCTCATTGCGGCAGCTGGACAGCCAATATTCGGTCAGGTCATCCGAAGTGTACCACTCAATCCACACATAGAACACTTCCTTTTCCGGCGCGGCCAGAAGCTTGTGGTCCCTGCCTCCATAGATAAACGAGAAATCGCCCGGCCCCTGTTTCTCGCTCTCTCCCTCAACATCCAGCACAAACTCCGAATTGCCCAGGCAGTAATTCCACTGGTGAACCTCCGGATGTCCCTTCTCATCCGTACCAGCGCCGATGCCATAAACCACCCCCGCCGTCACATGCCCCAGTTGCATACCCTGCAAAATCGTCCAGGACCGGGTTCCCGGCTGCTTGCAGTCCTGATCATACTGCACCGCCTCCGTATAGGGGACAAAAAACGGCAGATGCTTATGCCATCTTACATAATGCTCTTTATCCCACTCATTCATCCCGAAAACGCCCATAATAAACTCCGCGTCCTCCACGGCTCCCACCCGGTAAGACTGCTTATCAAAATCCGGGATAAAGAAAGACGGCTCCGTCACATGGAACACCTCATCGCCGCAATGAACGTAAGAACGTTTCCCATTAAAAATCAACATCACGATCTTGTCCTCCTCCAGCTGGGGCGAAACACTGCAGCCCGCCTTCAGATTACATCTGTAAAACTTAATATCACAGCGCCTGATTTCCTCAAAATCCGCGTCTAAAGGCATCTCAATCTTAGAAAATCCGCTGCCATCGTATTTTTTCTCAACATCCGCCTTGCAAACATAGGGATAAGCCATGACCCTTCCTCCTATTTTCCTCTTTTATATGTATTAAACTCCACCCACACATAGTGAACCGTCTTTCCGCTTCCCGCATACAGGTTATGGTCCGGCCCTGCAGGAATGTAATCCCAATCACCGGCCCTGCGGTCATATGTCACTGCATCCTCTTGGGAACCTACCGTCAGCTGATAATCCGAATCCCCCAAGGCGAAATTCCACTGGTCAACCTCAGGATGACCTTTCTCCACGGTTCCCCCACAGTTTCCACCCTGACAGATCCCGCAGGTCAGCCGCCCCAGGCGGTCAAACTCGCCGAACAGCACCGTCCTGGAAATGGTGCCGGGAGTTTTGCAGTCCTGGTCATAGCGGTCACACTGACTCTCCCTCCGGAAAAACGGCAGGTGCAGCCTGGAGTTTGCCATCATCTCCTTGTCATGAGAATCCATATCAGCCACCACCTTTATAAAAGCCAGATCCGTAACCGCGTAGATCGAATAAGAAGCCTTGTTATAATCAGGAGCATAAAAGCAGACCGTGTTCAGGCGGCGCTCTCCCTCCTCATCCTTAAGAATGGCATCACCCTTTCCGTCAAAAATATACAGCACGGATTTGTCTTTAAAGATTTCCGGCGTCACGACGCTTCCCGCCTTCATGAAATATTTATAAGCCCGGACCTCGTCATGGGTCCCCGGCAGCAGCTCCATAACATCAATGCCCTTCTCATCATAATTGCGGACATAACTTCTGTCATAATAAACATAAACATTCTTCTTCATTTGCTTCCTCCAATTCTTCTTACTTATGAAAGTTCCGCCGAGCAAACGGCATTCGTTCAGAGTTGCCGCGTGCCAGTGGCGCACGTTCAGCAGCCTGATTGCGGACAGGTCTTTCGAAAGCACCCATCTTAATTATAGTTTCCGGCTGCGTAGTCTGAGAAAATCTCCTCATAACGCTTTGTAAATTCTTCCCGTGAAAAATTCTGTGCCACGAACCTTGCCCATGCCTCCTCCAGGTCCGTCTGCAGAACAGACGGAATATAGGAATACATAGACTCAGATGCTCTGCCCTCTTTCGTCAGATTTACAACATCCGCGGCAATAGCCGGAAGGTTTTGGGACAGCTCAAGGGTAACGATGGAAGTAGGGCTTCCCATGGTATCCTGATGCCATACCCGGGCCTCCTCAGAAGATACTATGTAACTTAAAAAATCCTTGGCAGCCGCCACCCGCGCC
This sequence comes from Hungatella sp., assembly GCA_022795805.1. GTDB lineage: Bacteria > Bacillota > Clostridia > Lachnospirales > Lachnospiraceae > UBA3402. The sequence continues at coordinate 3,924 of JAAWHK010000072.1, forward strand.
GGGTCCTTGCTGTCCGTCACTGCCGCCGCAATGGTCTGAAGCTGAAGATAATTGGCCTCGGGGTCATTGGAACACGGGAGAACCCCTTGCTTTACATGATCCAGCAGTTTGGAATTGGTGTTTGCGATATTGGGCGTCTCCCAGGAGCCTTCTCCCACCAGCATGGCGCACTCCTCCAGGAAAAACGCGTTGCGGCAGGTCCATTTATCCGTGGCAATGGCCCCTTCCTGGGCATACTGAATGAGAATCTCGTAAGTGTCCATAAAATCGTTCCACTCCTTGTCATTCTCCAGGTTCATATTCTCGCCGGCCAGCATCTTGTTGAGAAAGTCCATGCCGCCTCCCTCCTTATTGCCAAGCCACGTGGGCCCCACCCAGTTAAACAGATTCAGGTAAGTCTCTCCCCACTGGTGCATAAAAGGCTTGATTCCGGCCGCCGTCAGATCCTGGCACAGCTTTGCCAGCTCATCCCTGGTTTCGGGAGTATGATCCCACCCCGCGTCTTCCAGCAGCTTGGTATTGTACAAGATCCCTGTGCCTTCCACATAAATAGGCATAATGATCATGCCGTATTCCGTGGTGCCCAATTTCACCTGTTCCTCCGTAAGCAGCTTATATGCCTCGCAGTCCGTGCTCAAATCAACGCAGTAGGGAAACCACTGCTCCTGCATAACGCCGTAAGAAAGAGAAATGATGTCCGGCAGCTCCCCCGCGGACAAAGCCGCCCTCATCAGATCCTCATACTTATCAGAGCTGGGGAACGTGGCCTCAATGGTTCCGATTTCCGGGTGTTCCGCCTTATAAGAATCAATAAGCGTATTAAAATTATCGGTCCACTGCCCCAAAGGCATCATGAGAGTCAGATTCACAGACCCTTCTGCCGCCCCTCCCTGGCCGGCAGGCATGCTGCTTTTCGCCTCGGTCCCGCCCCCCGCCTCGCTTCCGGCACTTCCCTGGTCAGAAACGCCGGAAGCATCCGAAGACGAGCAGGCCGTCAGGCTCACCGCCATGACCAACGCCATCAGAAAAGAGATTCGTTTTTTCATTTCATAGTCCTCCTTTAATTTATTTTCAGCGCTTCCACGCTGATGTTCTACCCTTTTACCGACCCCGCCGTCACGCCGTCCAGCACTTGCTTCTGGGCAATGATAAAAAACAGAAACAAAGGCAGGATCGACAGCGTAACCGCGGCCACAGCCGTATCCCAGGAAAAAAATGCCTCGTTAAACAAGGACTGCATGGCAATCTGCAGCGTTCGGAACGCGTTTTTCGTAAGAATAAACTGGGTCATAAGGTAATCATTCCAGTAAGTCAGCACATTTAAAGACACGATGGTAAACATGGTTCCTTTAATCAGCGGAAATACCACCAGCCAGTACAAAGACATGGGACCACACCCGTCAATAATGGCTGCCTCCTCGATCTCATAAGGCACTGATTTTACCGCTCCCGTAACCAAAAACATGGACATGGGAAGGGAAAACACCCAGAAGTTTACGATCACCCCAAATAAATGATTCCCCAGATTTAAAAGGCCAATCATTTTCGCGAATGTAATCATGATGCACTGAAACGGGATGCACATGCCGCACATAATCAGCACTTCCCAGATCTTCGTAAAACTATTGGGATGACGGGCAATCCAATACCCGGTCATGCCGGAAAGAATCACGCACCCAATAGAAGAACCTACCGTGATAATCGCCGTATTTTTAAGTGCCATCAGGAAATTCAGCCGCCGAAACGCCTCCCTGAAATTGTTCAGGGTAGGCTCCCTTGGCCACGCCGCGATATTGGCCGCGATCTCCCTATAGGGCTTAAAAGAGTTAAGCACCACGAAGTACAAAGGGAGCACCACCACCAGGGAACTGAAGCCGATAAGTACCAGGCGGATAAGCGTATTGACACGTTTCTTTTTTGCCATCTACAGTTCCACCTCCTTTCGGGATGTGGCGGCAAACTGCCCAAAGGAGACCGCCCCCACCATCAGTATGAAAATTACCGATTTTGCGGCCCCGAAGGCCATCTGGTCACTTTTAAAAGCCGTCGCGTAGATATTCATGGTAACGCCCTCGGAAGAGCGGAACGGGTTGCCGTTGGTCAGGGAAATGTTGGTGTCATAGAGAAGCATTGCCCAGTTGATGGCGATAAACAGGCATCTGGTAATGGTGGCCGTCAGCAGCGGGATCGTAATTTTAAACAAGATCTGCAAAGGAGACGCGCCGTCGATTTTTGCCACCTCGGTATAGTCCGAGGGAATCGAGGCAAATCCCGCGCCGTAAATAATCATCAAATAGCCGGACAAGGTCCACGACATTACGATAACCAGGGCCTGGAATGAAGATTCCGGCGTTGTAAACCAGTTTTGGGAAAACCAGGTCAGGCCGCTTACTTGTCCGAACTGGACAAATACATTCTGGAAAATGAACCTCCACAAAAATCCTAAAATTACGCCGCCGATAATCCGGGGAACATAGATCAGGGCACGCCAGAAATTGCGCAGGGGAATGTCTTTCGCCAAAATATAAGCCCACCCAAAAGCCAGCAGATTGGATATCACTACCACGAAAAAGGAAAATTTTAACGTAAACCACATGGATGTCCAGTAGGTTTTGTCCTTAAAGACGCGGATGTAATTGTAAAATCCCACCAGGGAGAACCTGGCCGACACCCCGTCCCAGTCCGTAAATGAGTAAAAGATTTCACCCACGAGAGGAATCAGAAACAGCGCCGTAAACAGCACCACAGACGGCCCCATAAACAGCAGGTAATCTGGAATCTGGCGGTATTTGAACTTGTGATGATATTGTGTATTTTTTTCTTTTTCACGTTTCATCTTCTCTCCTTCCGATTTACTTTATACTTTTTGCTAATAATATTGTGTATTTTCTATCTATTTTATAGCATAATCACCATGTTTTCTGTAACTAACGATTTTGACTTGTAGGTAGACAAATTTGACCTTTCCGCAAAAAAAAGAGAGCGGTCCGCTCTCCAAATAATCATCCGTCCATAAAAATCGCTTATGGGTGGGACGGATGCCTGCTGCCACTACATTTTCATACGGTCAGCGCGGCAAGTGCGCGGACCTATCCGAATGATTATTTTTGTTTCGCGTCCTGTACTCCGTGGGAGACAGGGATGTCTCTTTTTTAAACTGCCTTGAAAAATACTTCTGATCCGCAAATCCGATATGGTCCGACACCTCCTGTATGGTCTGATCCGTATTGCAAAGCAGTTCCTTTGCCTTATTGATGCGGATCTGATTGATATATTCCACCACTCCCACCCCCATCTCCTCTTTAAATTTGCGGCTCATGTAGTCTTTGTTCAGGTGGAAGATCGCCGCGCACTCTGCCTGCTGGATTTTTTTATTATAATTCAGCTCCAGATAGTCGGCCACTTCCCGCATCCTGCTGCGGGAATTCTGGACCTGCCTCTTGTGGGCATACATGGTTTTCAGGCTGTCCCCGAAAATCTCCTGCAGCATGGCCTTGCCGCCTACCCCCATCTTTGCCGATGCCTGAAGCTGCTTAATGCCTGGAAACGGCACCGCTTCATAATCCGGATACTGGTTCAGAAAATACCGGTTCCATTTTTCATAGAGGAACTGAAAATACTCCCAGGTTCTCTTAATCATCCCCCTGTTTTCCTGCTTATTTTTCAAAACCGCACAAAGCCATGAATCCAGCGCCCCTCCGGGATCTTCCCCGGTCAGCAGCGCGGAAAACAGCCGGTTTTCCTCATCCGGCTCTGTGTGGAGTTCCATTTTGGGGGAAGACTGGTCAAAAAAGATAATCTCCCGCCGCTCCTTTACCCCGGCCAGCTCCGCCCCCATGCGGGCCTGGCCAAGTCCCAGGGCCTCTCCGCCGGGAAGCGGCTGGGGCAGGCTGCTTCCGAAGCACAAAGGGATCCTTTTGTCAAGGTTAAAACTTCTAACCTTTCTGGCAATAAAATCCACAGCCATGGAAAAATCACCATAAAGAAAAATAACAATATCGATTATGGAGGTGTTGATAGAAAATAAGGTCCCGCAGCCGTCGCCTTCCAGCTTCTGGCAGATTACGTCCAGCAGCTTATTTAATTCCAGCAGATACCCTTCCGAGTATATGGGCAGCATAAAGCCGTCAGAATACAGCACCTGACACAAAGATGCCTCCTCCATCTTCTTGTTTTCCCTGCAGATCTGCAGGTATATCTCATCATGGCCGGTGGCGAGAAGCAGGCTCCTGTACAGATTTCTCTGATAAGCCGACAAAGGGGTCCCTTCCGGCTTTGAGGGACTTTCCTCCAGCTGCCCCGCGGCCGTCCTCACCGCCTCGATGAGAGGCTCCTGCTCAATGGGCTTTAACAGATAGTCAATGGCTCCCAGCACAAACATGCCCCGGATATATTGATAATCATCATAGCCGGATATGACGATCACCTTTGCCGGAAGCTTAAGCTCGTTAATGCAGGTGAGAATTTCCGTCCCCAGCATATCGCCTATGACCACGTCCACGATCACCAGCTCCGGAGCTTCCCGGTGCAGGATATTCTTGGCTTCCTCCACGGAAAACGCTGTCAGAATCGCTGATATCCCCAATTCCTCCCAGGGAACCAGAAGCACAATGGCATCAACAACATGACGTTCATCATCCACGATCAATACCTTCATCTGCAGCTCCTTTCTCATAATTGTTCAGATACCGCCTGCACGGGAAAGCCTATGGAGGTGGTGGTTCCCCCCATGTCATTGGCGCGGATTTCAAAATCACAGTCGCCATAGGACAAAAGCAGCCTCGTATACACATTTTCCAGCCCCATGCCCTGGGCTTTTTGGTTTCTGTCTTCCTGTTTCCCCTGCCATCCCGCCTCTTCGGCCTGACAGCTGCCGCCTTTTTCTGATTTCCTGCAGAGGGCGCTGATTCCCTTTAGTCTTCTGCAGACTCCATCAGCGGTTTCCCGGGAAACGGGAATTCCGTTGTCTTCCACGCTGATTTTCATGTATCCACCCAAAAGCTCCGCCTTTATGACAAGGATGCTCTGGGAATTCTGGAACACTTTTCCGTGAGTAAAGGAATTTTCCACAACAGGCTGCAGGATCATCCTGGGCGTCATAACCTTGTCCGCGTCAGGGCTAATAAGCCACCGGACCTGGCCGCTGCCGTCAAACCGCATGTTCTGAAGTTCGATATAGCGCTTCACATAATCAGATTCCCTGGAAAAAGGCACCATGGAAGGCTCCAGGGTCATTGCATAATGAAGCATTTGCCCAAAGGACGAGATCAGGTGGTACTGCTGCAGGTTCTGGGTTTTTAGAGCGCTGGTGGCAAAGCACTGGATGGTATTATAAATAAAGTGGGGATTAATCTGCGCTTGAAGCATGTTAAGCGTAGATTTGGTATAGGCCAGCTCCAGCTCATACTCCCTTATGGTATAGTCATTTATGGTATCAATCATGGTTTTGAAGGTCTCGATCAAGATACCGATCTCATCGTTGCCTCTGTATGTGACATAGTCCGAAAGACTCATATCCCTTTTCCAGGATTTGAATCGGGCAATAAGGGACATGTAGGACGTAACCTGCTTAACAGGAATCATATAATAAAGAATCTGCCCGATATTAACCGCAAGAATCGCCACCAGGATGCCAAGCATGGTTAGGCTTAAAACCTTCTCCTGGTTCCGGGCCGTGTCAAAAACATTGTCTATAGGCACCACCTTTAGTATGTTCCAGTCCGTATACCGCAAATCCATGGGCATCTGCATCAAAAGCATGCCGTCCTCTGTCAGGCTGCGAAACCCCTCCTGGTCCATCTCTTTTATAGAAGGATAAAGTGTCTGCACCTTTTCATGGATGTGTTCCTTATCGCTGGAAGCGATAATCCGGCCTTGAGAATCGGTAATGTACACCTTTTCCGTTTCATCATAAGCCAGCTGGCAGTTCTCCATAATAAATTCAACGGGCATGTCTATGGCCAGGTAAGCGGTAAGCGTATTGGAATAAGGCAGGTTATAGATGGGCAGCCATATGGTAAAGACCAGATCTCGCGCCTCATCCCCCTTCCCGCTGCCAAATCCCACCACATGGCCGTATGTTCCCATGTGGTGGGTAGGCTCTATGACCGCATCCATAGGTGAGAGAAATTCAGGAAACGTGTCCCGGGACAGGTTTAAGTGGGTGGTGGAAGCCCACAGGCTGTCTGTGATATACAAAAAGGAGGTCTCTGCCTGGGGAATGGCCAAAAAAATCTGTTTTGCCTTTGAAATGGAATAATACACGGTCTTTAAATAAGAAAATATCATTTCCCTTTCCCCAGAGGTTGTAAACCCTTTATCAGACTGTCTGAAATACCCAAGAAGCGCGTCATTAATATATACGCTTTTGGAAGAAGAAATACAGCTGGCCAGATAGTAATCAATATTGGTTATGGAAGTCTCAAAAACCGCTTTCGTCTGCTGTTCGTACTGCTGGATGGAGTTATTCCGCCACGTCCTGGCAAAGTAGCAGGCAGAGAATAACATGGCAGCCAGCGTAGGGACGGCCACTCCCACAGACAGTTTCCAGCTGATGCTACGGCATACTGTTCTTTTGGCATTTTCCCTGTTTTTGATGCTCACGTTTTTTTAGGCTCACCTTCTTCCATCCTTCTTTTCAGATACCGGACACAGGGTATGGCCACCACCGGCAGCGACACCAGCCACGCCATGGTCTCCGTAAGAAAATAGGCATATTCCCCCAAAAGGGCCGCACCCGCCGTGACCGCCGCTATGCGGGCCGCCAACTGCAGCACTCCTGCGGCGGCGGCGTATTTGGGAAACCCCAGGGTCTGAATCGTCACCCTGTAAAGATACATGGGGGTCATGATTACCATAGATGCCAGCACGATACAGGTATCCATATCCGCCGTCCGAAACGCCTGCTGGTATGCCGTCGGATCCTCGGGAGAAAGGAACAGAGGAATGATGCCATGCCGCAGCGCAAGCACTGCCAACACCATGGCGATAGTCACCCCAAGGCCCAGCTTTACGCTTTCTGCCAGCCCGTCCCGAATCCGTTTAAACTGCTCCGCCCCCAGATTCTGCCCCACATACACGCTTACTCCCGTCTGTATGGCCATGATGACGGCCTCCAGCAGGCCGAAGATCTTGCCGCAGGCGGCCAGTCCCGCCGTAAACCATGAACCCATCTGGTTGGTATGCTTTTCCACAAACAGGCCGCCTGCCGCAATCACCATACTGTTAAAAATCATAGGGCTCCACAGCCTCAGCAGTTCCCCCATAAACCGGGAATCCAGGCGAAGCTCCTCTTTTTTGATATGAAAGGCCGGCACCCTTACAGCAGATGCCAGCGCCACCGCCATGGCCATAAACTGGGCGATCCAGGTAGCTGCCGCCGCGCCCAGGACTCCCCAGCCAAATACCAGCACAAATATCAGGTCCAGGACAATATTGACCATGTTGGATACGGTCATGGAAACAAATGTGACTCTGCTGTTTCCGTAAGCCCGCAGCAGGCCCGCCCCTATGCTGTGAGCCATGCCTATGGGAATGGTCAAACTATATACCATCAGATACTGCCTGGTCATATGGATCACATTGGGCTGCACGCTAAGCAGACCAAGAATCCAGGGCATCATCCACAACAGCGCCGCCGCAGCCGGAATGCCCACCACCATGCATATGGTCACGGCATTGGCGGCAATCAGCCGGAATTCCTCCTCCTCCCCTTTCCCCATGCAGACAGACGCTGAAATGCTGAACGCGTTGGCCCAGTCCCTCAAAAAGGCATTGATCAGCCAGCACACCCAGCTGACACACCCCACGGAAGCCAGGGCATCCACGCCCACGTACCTGCCCAGCACCGCCGCGTCCGTAATGGAATACAGCTGCTGAAACAGATTTCCAAACACCAGCGGCAGGGAAAATTTCAGAATCAGCTTTCCCGCATTTCCCTTCGTCATATCCGTCGCGCCGCCAATGTCTTGTCTTCTTAAGCTCATGTCTCCTCCTGCTCTTTTAAGTCCTTTTTCATGACAAAGGATTCCCTCTCCACCAGCCTGCATGATACCTGAATGGAGCTGGAAGCATCTTTCCCCTCCATGATCTTCTTCAATACCCCCACCGCCTCTCTGCATAAAGAATCCATATTAATGTCCACGCTGGTAATGGAAGGAGACGCGATTTGCGCATACATAGAATTATTCCAGCCGATAACCGGCATGTTCATACCCATGGACAGGATTACCTTCTGGGCCGGCGCCGCCAATATATCGTCCGCCGTCATAACGGCATCCGGAAAAATCTTTGCTGATTTAAAAAATGCCTCAATGGCATCTGATGCCGCCTGGATATCATTCATGCTGATGCTCTCGTCCACCCTGCACATCAGGCCTTCGGCGCTTAAGCCGCAGTTTTTCATTCCCTCCAAATACCCTGCGCGCTTTTCCCTGCCGCTGCAGGTTTCGCTGTCATAGACATAGGCAATGGCCCTGCATCCTGCCTGCCAAAGCGTATCCACCAGCCAGGATGCCATGTGCCTCTCGTCGGATACCAGATTGTAAACCTCCGGAATGCGGATGGTTCCGTTAATAACGATAATCGGCACCTTTGCGGCAATATCCCCTATAAGTTCGTCATTTCCCGTGCCGATAATAAAGATGGCATCCACATGCTTCTGAATCAGCAGCTCCAGATACGCCCGCTTGTTATCATAATTTTGTTCCAGACTGCAGAGAATGATGTCAAATCCATCCCTTCGCAGATATCCCTCCAGCACGGATACCTGTCTGGCATGATTGATGTCCGAAATCACGGGACACAAAATCCCCACCGTATTTGTCTGCTTCTGGTTCAGGCTTCTCGCAAAAAAGTTGGGGACAAAGCCGGATTTCTCAATAACCTCCGTTACCCTGGCCCTGGCTTCCTCTCTGACATGTTCATTGCCGTTGATCACTCTTGACACCGTGGCCGGCGATACCTTCGCCGCCCTGGCAATTTCATAGATATTCATAGTCTTCCACGTCCCTCATATTCCTATCCGCCTGCTGTCGACATTTCCTGACTGTCCGCCAGGGCATGGGCTACTGGCGTATTTTCATTTGTGAAACTAGTTTCACGTGTAAAAAATCACATTAAGGATATCATTTTCTGACTTGTCTGTCAATATCCTAGCGTCCTGGCATCAGAATAAACGCATGAATGAAAATAAGCCGCACCTTCGAAAAAGCTATACAAATTGATGAATGTATATTTGGGGAATCCTTCTTCTCTGTCTGAGAATATAGGTGTATACTGACGGTTAGAATAAGTCAAATCACCAGGAAGGATAAGAAAGACGACTATGCAAAAAAAAGATACCAAACTTTATAACTGTCAGAAAACATTTATATTTTGCTTGAA
>JAAWHK010000073.1 GCA_022795805.1 Hungatella sp.
TGTTTTTGAGAAAAAAGTGGGTGAAAAAGTGGGTGATTTTTGAAAAATAGGTTCTGAAAGCCCCATGAAATAAGGGCTGAAGATTCCGAGAAGTTATTACAAATGAAGGGAGGAAACCTTTATGTCCAAACAACTTTCCCGCCGAAGCTTCCTGAAGGGAAGCCTGGCAGGCGCGGCCGGCCTGGCTTCTGCCGGAATCCTCAATGCCTGCGCATCCGGCACGGACGCTCCGCCGGCGACCACCGCTGCCGCCACCTCCGCCGCCGAGACCACAGCTGCTCCCCAGGAGCCTCCAAAACCCCAGGAACCGGCTCAGTCTTTCGACAAGGAAGTGGACTTTCTCATCGTGGGCTACGGTCTGGCCGGTGAGGCGGCCGCTCTGGAGGCCAATGACATTGACCCCAACGCCAAAATCTGTGTTCTGGAGAAGATGTCTGAGGCAAACGCAGGAGGCAACTCCATCGCTTCCGGCCAGACGCTGATTATCCCCGCCCCCGACGACCTGGACACCTTCAGGCGCTATCTGGTGGCCTGCAGCAGCCCCAACCCCATAAAAGACGAGTACATGGATTTTATGGTCAACGAGTTTGCGGGGCAGGCCGGATGGATCCAGGCCACTGTGGCTGCCGTTGACTACGAGCTGGGCTACGTGGGCGGCGGCCCCGTAAGCTGGGGATCCCTGGTTACGGAGTTCCCGGATCTGGACGGCGCCAGCTTTAAGGGATGCTCCGGCCATGTGAGAAAAGCGGGAACCACCTTCGAATACGGCGGCGTGTGGAGAGGCTTTGACCTGGCCGTGAGAGCCCGTGAAAATATCGAGCTCTGCTTTAACACAGCTTTCAAGTCCCTGATTATGGATGAAACCGGAGCCGTCATAGGCGCCGTGGCAGCCGGCGAAAACGGCAGTGAGATCCGCATCGGGGCGTCAAAAGGCGTGCTTCTGGCCTGCGGAGGTTTTGAGAACAACCTGGAGATGCAGCGTGATTTCCACGGCATGGACATGGTCTATACAGGCGGAACCCCCGGCAACACGGGAGACGCCATCCAGGTGCTTATGGCCTGCGGCGCCAAGATGTGGCATATGAACAACCAGACTCAGTCCGGCGGATTCTGGCTGGGAATCAAGGTGCCTGATTATGAGGCCGTGTTTATGCGCAACTTCTCCATGGCCGGGACCTCCTGGATGGAAGTGGCCGCAGACGGACAGCGCTTCTACGACGAAGCCGGCGCTTACCACCGCCAGCACATGAAATACAAGGAGTATGGACATTATGTGGATCTGCCCCACGACCGCGCTCTTCCGGTACATATGATCTTTGATGAGAAGACCAGGACGGCCGGAGCCATTGTCACCAAGTGGCTCAGCTGGCCTATCACCACGGAGGGGTATGTGTGGTCTGACGACAACAGCCAGGAGATCGAAAAAGGCTGGATCGTAAAAGCCGACACCATCGAGGAGCTGGCTCAGAAGCTTGGGCGGGATCCGGAGGGCTTAAAGTCCGCCGTGGACCGCTACAATCAGATGGCGGGTTCCCACAACGACACAGATTTCGGCCGGAATCCTGAGACCATGAGTCCCCTGGATACGGCTCCCTTCTACGCTGTGGGCATCACCCCCGCACTGGTGGCCACCACCGGCGGCGCGGAGCGCAACACCAAGGCCCAGGTGCTAAGGTGGGACGGCACGCCAATCCCGGGCCTGTACGAGGCCGGTGAGCTGGGCTCCTATGTGTCCAACCTGTACCAGAACGGCGTGTTCCTGGCCGAGGCCATTGCCACGGGCCGGTCTGCCGCCGATACGGCTTTTGGCGGCCGCTCCCAGGTCACTGCCGAGCTTTTGATGAAGACGGATGTGTACGATATCGAGGGCAAGCCTGACGGAAGCTACGAGCACCTGATCAAGGGCAACCACGGAGAGTACACGCTGAAGGTGGATGTTGCCGGAGGCCAGATTACCAACATGGAGATCGTCAGCGGCCGGGACAACATGTTCATGGAGGACGCTCAACTGGAGAGCTTCTTCGGCGAAGTCATAGAAGGCCAGACCGTTGAGGTGGATGCCGTCTCCGGCGCTACCCTGGATTCCAACAATCTGATTGACGCGCTGAAGGCAATCTTTAAGAAATAGTTTTTTCACCCCAAAGGGAAGGAACCGGGAATATGTGTTTTCCCGGCTCCTTTTTCCCTTTCATGACTGCTTTTTCTTCCCGGCCGCACCACGATCCGGCCGGTGTGTGCGGCTGCCATTAAGACACGCCGCCTTTACGATCCGCTCCGCTCCGTTTCCGTCTGTCAGCTTCCTCTGCCTGGCGCTGATCTCCTTTCGCTGCTCATAGTCCTCTGCCAGCTTCACAGCCTCCTTGAGCAAGGTCTCCCCGATCCGCTCCCTTTCCATCCCCCGTACGTCCCCCGCGCACCGGAGAATCCCGCGGCGCTCAAAGCTCTCTGCCCCCGGTATCTGGTTGTCCGCCAGAATATAGGTGAGGGCCGGCGTCTGAGCCGCACACAGCTCGTACAGTGTGGAGCCTGCGGCGGATACGGCCACATCTGCCTGGCACATCAGCAGCCCCATATCTTCCACATTAAAGTGGAGAACCATACGGCTGTCGCCGGAGGCGATACTCCTGATTTTCTCGCCGTCTCCGTTCATGGCCCCGATGACAAAGTGGAACCGAAAGCCGCCGGTTTCCTGTTCCTGCCTGTGCGCCGCCAGATATTCCGCCATGCACACGGCTATATGCTCCGGATCCGCCCCGCCGGTCAAGATCAGGATGTTCTTCGCCTTCCTCCTCACGACCCGCTCCGGCAGCCCCTGGAACTGGGCTCTCAGAGGAGCAAATTCCGGCCCCAGAAGCATCTGCGGAACCGGAACGTGCGCCTCTGTGTACATCTCCTCATATGCGCCCCTTCTGTCCGGTCCGTACATGTTGTAGTTGACCAGAACATCACAGGGATACGCAAATGACATGACATCGTCGATGCAGACCAGCCGGCCCGGCCCGCCTCCCGTCTCCTCATCCGTTTTGTTCACCTCTGCCTGCAGCCTTTCCAGATATCGAAAGCCGGCATAGTAGGAATCCACAAAGACAGCCGAGGGCCTGCGGCAATGTATCAGCTCTGCCATCTTCTCCGTCTCCATGTCCATACACCGGTAGTCTGTCTCCAGCACCGCACAGGCATACCCCCTGTTTTCCACAATCTCCCTGAAATGACCCGAAGCCAGGACAAACAGGATATCCTGGCCGAGATACGCCCTCCCTGCGTCCGCAATGGACAGACACCTCATGATATGGCCCGAACCTATCGCTGGATTACCGTCCGCGCGAAATACAACCATACTGATCACCGCCTTTATCTTTTATTCTTCGATTTTATTGTCCTGTCTTAAAAGCCTTTTAAGTTCTGAAATTTCGGCCTCCTTCTCCTTCAGTGCCGTATCCTTTTCTTTGAGGGCCGACTCCTTCTCCCTGATAGCCGTATCCTTCTCCTCTATCGCAGCCGATTTCTCCTCCAGCTCCTTTTCCAGCTCTTCTATCATGTACTACATGGTATTCTGATCCAGTATCCTCAACGCTTCTGAGAACATTCCCAGCACCTCCTTAGGATTTTGGCGCAGACTCGCTATCTCTCTATAGATCTCCTCTATCCATGGATATTCCGGATACTCCTCTATAAGCCTCTCCGCTTCCTCCACGCTCTCCGTTACCGGTAAGCACAGCCACGCACTCTGTTCGCCTCTACCTTTAGGATACGGAATCTTACGGAAAACGTCAAGTGCTATCAGATAGTATTCCTGTAAAAATTCCATTTGCAGGCCCGTTTTAAACGTGGTCCTTCCGTGATGTACATACGCATCTTTTATCTTATGAAATTCCTTTGTGCTCTTCTCAAAAATCACAATCACATACACCTTTTTGATATCACGGTATGTAAATCCGCTTCCCCTCTCCCCCTTTACGCGCACGTACTGACGCATAACCAGATCCGACGAGTAGCAGGATATCCGCTCCGCAGGGAAGGCATACCCCTGCTTCTGGATTTCCACGTTAATAAGAGAACCGTCCTCCAGCTCCCCCAGAAGGTCCATAATCAGTGGATTTCCTCCGTCCAGCACGCTGTCCTCACTGGGCAGTATGTGAAGCACCTTAACCTTCATTCCCAAAATACTGGACACAAATCCGGACAGACGGTCCGGGTGGACATCCGGGTGAAACATTCTCTTGAAAAAGGGATCGTATGTCAGGGGCAGTGACTTCTTCCCCACACAGAAATCCAAAAACCGCTGCCTCCACCCATCATCCAGCCCCTGGTAGGTGCTGTACAGAGCAGGCGTTTTTTTCAGAAGCCGAACCGCCTCCTCCTCCGAATCAGGTAAATATTCCCATTTGCCATAGGCCTTTTCCTCCATTGCAGACAAAATAAATATGAATCCGGAATCATGCGGCGTGATATGCCAGAAATCTAGATTGCTGAGATACATAATGTGATGTATGAAATATACGTAGGTATGCATGTATATTCACAGTTCGTTAATTGTTAGAAATTATATCATATAAAACCGGTATTTTCAATAAAATCGGGCATAATTTTGAGATATTTTCAGATCCTCCAAACGTATTTCAGCTCAGGCCGGCTGCCCCGTATGGGGAAACCCGACGCCTGAGCAGAATCTCTTTAACCATTCTTCAACGGATGGAAGCAGGCCGGAAGCGGGCAATTTATACCTTCCCGCTGCTGCCAAACACATCCATATAGTACTCCACCCCTTCCTGATACCCGGCCACGTAATGATTCAGGTACCGCACTCTCCCCATGTTTTGGTTCTCCTCATAGCCCTTCTGGGCTTTGCGGACCGCCAGCTCCATCAGATCCGTTCCCACATTGATTTTGCTTATGCCCATCCGGCACGCCCTGGAAAGATTGTCGTCGCCGGTGCCGCTGCCGCCGTGGAGAACCAAGGGAATCGGTACGGCCTTCCCGATCTCTTCCAGCAGCCGGAAATCTATGTGGGGCACAATATTCTTTGCGTAGGGACCGTGAGCATTGCCGATAGACACCGCCAGAAAATCCACCCCTGTCCTGTCCACAAAGTCCTTCACCAGCCCCGGATCCGTCTTGGCGCTTTCGGTATACTTTGTCTCCAGCCGGAAGGAGGCGTCCGCCATCCCCACACACCCAAGTTCCGCCTCCACGGGAAGCCCTGCGGCGTGAGCGGCACGGACCACCTCCCGGGTGACGGCTACATTCTCCTCATAGGGCCTGGCGGAAGCGTCAATCATGACCGAAGTAAAACCGTGGCTGATCGCCTTCATCACCGCCTCATAGTCGGCCCCATGGTCCAAATTCACCGCCACCGGAACGTTTGATCTCATGGCCCGCTGCCTGGCCATATAGAGGAACAGCTCCAGGTCCTGGTCGCTGTCTAAAAACTCGTACTTCAGATTTATATTGAGGATCACCGGGGAATTCTTTTTCTCCGCAGCCGCGATGGAAGCCCCTATCAGCTCCAGACTGAAACAGGAAACTGCAATCACTCCGTACCCCTCCCTGCGGGCTTTCACCAGAATCTCGTCCATCTTTACCAGCATATCCCTACTCTCCTTTCCTTGTCCCGAAAAGCTTTCCGCCCCGCTCCTTAAACTGCGGTTCCCCAAAAACCTCCTTGTTGGCGCATCCCTCCGGGATCCTCCCCTGAAGAAACTCCGTCAGCTGTCCAAACAACAGCCGATACTGGTGCCATGGGCGCTCCGCGGTCACCCCGGCGGCGTGGGATGTAATAATAAGCCTGTCCTCCGGAATCTCGTAGATCCGGTTCTCCCCGATGACGCCAAGGGGTTCCGGCGAATGGACATCCAGCGCGGCGGCTCTGATAACGCCCTGTTCCAGGGCATCCAAAACGGCATCATTGTCAAGAAGCTTTGCCCTCCCTGTGTTGACGATACAGGCGTTTGGCTTCATGGAAAAGATCCGTTCCCGGTTTAGTATGCCCTCTGTCTCCTTTGTCAGCCGGGCCAGCACCACTACATAGTCCGCCGTCCTCACCGTCTCCTCAAGCTCCATTTTCACGGCGCGGCAGCACTTCATGGTTTCCTGATCCACAAAAGGATCGTAAGCGTTCACATGCATCCCGAATGCGTCCGCCAGCCGGGCCAGTACTCTCGCGTTGCGCCCGAAACCGATGAGTCCCAGATTTTTTCCGAACAGTTCCGTGGAGCTGTGGGCGTACATGCTTCTGAGCCGGCCGCTGTTATCCCTGGTCCATCCCTCCCGCCGGATCTTTCCCATGACCGGCACCATGGGCCTGGCCAGAAGAAGCATCATCAGAAACGTAAACTCCGCCACAGACACCGCACATCTTCCCGCGCTGGATATAACCGGAATACCGGCCCGTGTGCACGCATCCAGATCAATATTCTCCTCCGGACCGTCCCGGACGCTTAGGATCAGTTTCACATCCGCCGACTTTTGGATCACATCCTCCGTTACGGGATCATAGCCGATGACGCACACGTCTTTTCCCTCCATAACCTCCTCCAGTTCGCGGCCTTTCAGGGTGATCATCACGGAATCGTCCCCCAGGCTGAAGCCTCTCTGCTCAATATGGAACAGTTTTTCGAATTCAGCAAACCACTCCTCCTGGTGATCTCCGGTCCACAGCATCTTCATTTTTTCCAAAACAGCATCCCTCCTTACAGTGTTGAAACCAAATGTTGAAATCAGGGCTTTGAAATGTGTTGTCCCTTCCGGACCGTTCCCGGCATAAGCCCCTGACTCATAAACCGATTATACAGAAGCCTATGGCGGGAATCAACCGCTCCAAAAGTTCTGGTTTCTTCCCATAAAAGCGGAAAAAGAGAGCACAATATTTACAGGAAAATACCACAGGACAGCGCCTCTGCAAAGGGCTTTATGCAGAAGTGCCCCCCATTATCCGGAGGATTTCCGCCTGAAGAGGAAATAAATAAAGCGGCCCCTGTTATTGCCAAAGAACGCTCCGTTTTTTTATAATTTAATCAGACAAAGGAGGGATATCATGGAACGATTAGGGAGTATCATAACACTCCTCCGCAATGCCCGAGGATTCATCTCCATGGAAGAGCTGGCTCAGGATCTGGATGTGACTCCACGGACCATCCGAAGCGACCTGAACCTTCTCACCCAGGCCCTGGAGGGAACCGGCATCCGCCTGATCCGGGTGCGGAACAAGGGGCTGGCCCTGGACAAAAAAGATTTAACCGAAAAAAACATCTCCGCGCTGATGCAAAAACTGTCCCTGCAGAAAGACTTTTATTCCCCGAAGGAACGTGAAAATCTGGTCATGGAAGCCCTGCTTCTGGAGTTGTATCCCGGATCCATGACCTTGAAAAAGGTGGAGGAACTGACCCTGTCCGGCCGTTCCAGCGCCGCAAAAACACTGGCGGACTGCGAACATATTCTCAGGAAACGCGACATCACCATAAGCAAAAAGCCCCGGAGAGGCATGGTTCTTTTGTACGAAGAATACCAGTGGCGCATGGCTGTTCTGGAACACCTTATGGGCTATGTGGATGCCATGGACCACCATAAACTGTACATGAGCCTGGAAAAGGAGTATGCCGGCAATGTCCTCTCCCTGTGGAACGGCTTTGTTGGCAGATTTGTTGCCAACATAAATACCCTGTACATTGTCAACTTTATCCGCAGATACGAGGCCAACAATAAGATCCGCTTTACGGACCGGGCATTTCTCTGCGTGTTCTTCTACATCTGCATTGCCGTCACCAGAATCAGAGAAGGACGAAGCCTGGAAAAAAGCGTGTTCAGGCTGGAGCTGTTCTTTGACTGGCAGTGTGTTGACAATCTCCTCAAGGATAACACCCAGTTCCTGAACCAGGGCTTAAGGGAACCTATGAGCCATTTTGAGCTGGAGGCGGTCTTTGTGTACATGCTCACCCGGAAGCAGTCCTGGGAGCAGGGATTTCTGGAGGATGTGTTCATCAAGGACAAACATTTCAAGCGGACCAGCAGGGAACTGACCCGACGGTTCCTCTCTCAGGTGGAAAAAGGGCTGAAAGTGGACTTAAGCAGCGACGACGTGCTGTTTGAGAGCCTTCTCATCCACATCCGCCCTCTGATCCTGCGGATCCTGTTCGGCATCCAGATGGAGAATCCCCTGCTCGCCGATTTTAAAGACACTTATCCCTTCGTGTTTCAGGTCTGCCGGGAGGCGTCCGCGGTCTTCACGGAAGATATCACCACAAAGCTGGGGGACAGCGAGGTGGGCTATCTGGCCATGTGTGTGGAGGCATTTCTGGAAAAAAGAAGCAAAAACCGGTTCAGCGGCATGTGCCGGGTGATCATCGTGTGCCCGGAGGGAAAAGGCACCAGCAGCATCCTCCAGCACCGCCTGATCAACCAGATCCCCAACATCCAGATTGACCGGATCTGCTCCATCGAGGAGCTGGGACGCGTCAACAAGGAGGATGTGGATCTGGTCATCTCCACGGTTCCCATCCATATGGAAAACATGTGGGAGATTATCAATGTAAATCCTCTCCTCCACGAGGAGGATCTGAGAAAAATACGCCGGGTCATGAAAAGGCTCAGCATCACAAAGGGCAGCTCCAAATCCCTGATCGTGGAGGATATGATGGCTATCGTGTCAGGCTACACCACCATCCGCGACTACAGCGGACTCTGGAGCGCCTTTGACGGATATTTCAACCGCTCCTGCCCCAAAGCCCCCCTTGCCTCCGTCCCCCTGAGAGAATTCTTAAAACCTGACCGGATCCTGCTGCAGGCAAAGGCTGGCGGGATGCCTTCCGGCTGGCCGGCAGCCTTCTCCATGCCGCCGGACTGGTGGAGGAACGCTACATTTCCTCTATGATAGAAAATGCCGAAAAATACGGGGCGTACATGATGCTGTGCGACCAGACCGCCATGCCCCACGCACGGCCTGCAGACGGCGTGCGCGAGACGGGACTGGCCTTTGTCACCTTGGAGCCCCCCGTGATCTTTGACGACGGCGCCGCCAGGTATCCCATACGCATGGTTGTGGCCCTGGCAGCGGACGACAGCATGAAACATATCCAGGCTCTGGGGGAACTGATGGACATCGTATGCAGAAGAGACCTTCTGGAGCGCCTTCTGGAGACAAATCATAAGAAGGATTTTATCGCTCTCATGACCGGGTAACCCGGCCGCCCCAGATCGATTGGGGCACCGGTTTAGCTCCGACCCCGATTTAGCTCTGGCGCCGACTTATTTCCGGCACAGGAGGAAATGCGGGGAAACATTGAGAAAAAACCGGGAAACAACCTTGAAAAAACCAACGAGAAAACCTCTGCAGATTCTGCCTGTATTTTCCCCTTTTTCAGGAAAAAAAGCAGAATGTCAGACATATTGTCTGCTGCTCCTGAATTGTATATAATCTGACTCATAAAGGAGCAGGCACCTGCAAAAATCCGGATTGGAGGGAGAAATGTGATCTTAGACATCTTAACTGAAAACACCGTGGAGGCCGGCGTGGATGCGGCCGACTGGGAGGAAGCCGTGCGGGCGGCCGGGGAACTGCTGTTCCGAAACGGTTACGCGGAGAGAAGGTATATCGACAGCATGGTGGATGTGGTCAAAACTATAGGACCCTATATCGTCCTCATAAAGGGCGTGGCTCTGGCCCATGCGCGGCCGGAACAGGGCGCCAGGGCCGTCGGACTGACTCTGATCACCCTGAAAACCCCGGTGAATTTCGGCAGCGAGGACAATGACCCGGTTTCCCTGGTATTTGCCCTCAGCGCCCTGGATCACTCTTCTCACCTGGAACTGATCACGGAGATGGGACTGCTGCTGGACGACGGGGAAGCGGTCAAAAAACTGGCGGACTGCTCCGAAAAAAAGGAACTGATCACGGTTATCCGGGATTCCATCACAAAAAAGGAGGTTTTCAATCATGTTGATCCTTAATTGGCTCAAAGACAATCTGTTCAGCCAGACGGCCCTGTTTCTCGGCCTCATCGTGGCAGTGGGCCTGATGCTGCAGAAGAAGAGTATCGGCGATATCCTCAAAGGATTCATCTCCGCCACTCTGGGTTACTACATCTTCAACACGGGAGCCGGCAGCATCGGAGGCCTGGCCATGGTCATGGGCAATCTGCTGCGGCCTACCCTCCATGTGGAGGCAGGCGTCAACCCCTTTTCCAGCCAGACCTTCATCGGTCTGGGATACGCCATCGAGTACATCGCGCCGCGGATCACCATCTGCTTTATCACCACATGGACCGTCCATCTGCTGCTGGTGAAGTTTATAAAACCTCTTAAGGTGGTGTACCTGACCATGCACAATATCCTGTCTTTTACCGCCACATTCTACATGTTCTTCTACACCATCATGGGGTATGAGGGAATCGTCCTGGACATGCTGGCAGGGGGATGCACGCTTTTGTATATCACGCTGACCCCCATGCTGGTCTACAAAGACTGCATGGACGTGACAGGCGGTGGTTTTGCCCTGGGTCATTTCAACCAGCTGGGTGCATGGATCGCAGGCCCCATAGCCCCCTTTTTCGGCAATCCGGAAAAGGAGAACGCCGAATCCATGAGTCTTCCCGGGTGGCTTCGGAGCATCTCCGACGGCGGCCTGAGCATCGCCGTGTCGCTGCCTGTAGCCTACATCTTCGTGTGGGCGGTGGTCGTGCTGGTGGGCAGTGAGGAAGCCATTGAGCTGCTCCGTCAGAATGCCGGCTCCACAAACACCTTCCTATACATGGTGTTGACGGCCCTGCAGCTGGCAGCGGCCATCTACATCCTGCTCTACGGCCTTCGGATGTTCCTGGGAGAACTTCTCCCCGCCTTTCAGGGAATCTCCGAAAAGTTTATCCCCGACGCCATTCCGGGCATTGACACGGTAGCCTTCTACGCCGTATCCCCCAACGCGGTGGTGATCACCATGATCGCCTACATGGCAGGCGCCGTCCTGACTACCATAGTGTGCATGATCGTTCACACGCCTGTGCTGGTGATCTTCCAGCTGGCCAGCGCCTTTTCCGAGTCCTGCGCCATCGGAGCCATCGCCAACCGCAGAGGCGGCTGGAAAGCCTGCATTGCGGCCGGACTTCTGGAAGGAATCATAGCCACCGTGGCGGCCGGCTTCTTCGCCTCCGGTCTCGGCATCCTGGACCAGGGCATCGCCCAGGCGAACTTTGACAGCTGCGCCTTCCCGGCACTTATCTTCTATCTGTTCCGCTTATTCCGCTGACCGGCAGAAAGCCGTCACCGGTCCGGCCACAGAGCATGGATATTTATTTGAATCATTTCCTGTGGTAAGGATTATTTATTACGATGTGGATTATTTATGCGATTTTAATTATGCGAATTTCATGATACCAGGGTCAAAAGATCTAAAATCCGATGCAAGCTTGCCTGCATGAGGAGTTTTGAACTTGGGCCTGCCAAAAACATGAAAAAGCAGCCCGATCAGGGCGGATTTTGAATGTTTTTGAGGATTGCGGGAGTACAAAGTACGGAGCAATCCGGTATCGGAGAATCCGGATAAAGACAGGTTTCATGAAAAAAGGAGGATTTCTTATGGATCATATGTACGCTGTATGCGCCAGCGGTATCGGCACCAGCCTGTTTGCGAGGAGACTCATCTCCGAATCCGTCAAGGAGCTGGGCTACAACTTAAGTGACATTCATATCAGCTGCATCGGCATGCAGGAGGCTGCAGGCACAAGCGCGGACGTCTTCATCACCGGCGCCTCCATCGCCAAAAATATCCCCGACCGGCCGGGAGTGGAAAAGGTCATCGTGGTGAACATGATCAACGACAGGGAAGGGATGAAGAAAGCCCTGGCCCCTGTGCTGGAGCGGGCGCTGGATCAGGGGAAGGTTGGCAAAGGGCAGCCGTAAAACGCCATATTTACCGTTAAGCTGATTTGCGATAATATTACACGGTCAAATCGGCGGCCCCTCTACGGCCGCCGGTTTGGCTGAGCTTGAAGGGACAAAAGATACGGGGCATGCCGAGATTAGAAGCATGCTCCCGTACTTATCCCTTTTCTGTATTTTCTTTTCACGGAGAATCGTACTCTCTTGGTAAGAATCTCTTTACAGGTCTGTACGGCTTTCTATATTCCGGTATTGATTTAAAAGTTTTTTAAGTTCTGAAATTTCGGCCTCCTTTTCCTCCAGTGCCATATCCTTTTCTTTGATGGCCGACTCCTTCTCCCTGATAGCCGTATCTTTTTCTCTGATAGCCGTATCTTTTTCTCTGATAGCCGTATCCCTCTCCTCTATTGCAGCCGATTTCTCCTCCAGCTCCTTTTCCAGCTCTTCTATCATGTACTTCATGGTATTTTCATCCAGTATCCTCAACGCTTCTGAGAACATTCCCAGCACCTCCTTAGGATTTTGGCGCAGAC
>JAAWHK010000074.1 GCA_022795805.1 Hungatella sp.
CAGGGTACTGAGATGTGTATGCCTGGCGACAACGTAGAGATGAGCGTTGAGCTGATCCATCCGGTAGCTATGGAGCAGGGACTTCGGTTTGCTATCCGTGAGGGTGGTCGTACTGTTGGTTCCGGTAGAGTTGTTTCTATCGTTGAGTAATCAGTAAAAAGTTAGACTTTATGGGGCTTTCCGAGCGATCGGAAAGCCCTTTTTGATAATTTGCAACAGTGAAAAAGTAGTAAGTGGTGCCAAAACGGTGCAATAAAAAAGAACTCCGATGAAATTCGGCACTATTTTTCTAAACAGATACATAAGCGGATATAGTGAATTTTTCAAATATGCCTTTACGCGGTTTCCGTCAAGAGTGTCATTCAGTCCATCGGGGAGCGTGGGATATATTGAATGTGCTGCTCCATCGTTTATCGTCTATTATGGAAACGGATGCAAACAGCGATGTTGGGGATTCAGGATTTCGATTCTGGGGAGTTTTTGTTTTATAAATTTTAGTCTGGATAGGATAAAATAAATATAGTATACCCTTTTGAGCCGGTCTATTGACAGCATGTGGCTGAGAGATCTTTACTGGACTTATACAGTCGGAATGTAACAGGCAGTAACGAAATAAAGGAGAAGGAACCAAATTTGTTCTGGGACATAAAATTATAGTAAGCCAAGCATATGAAAATGGTGTGTCTGCTTTAGAGGATATTTGAAGAATATATTTTAGTCAGATGCGGGGCACATTTCGTGTGAGATTTGGCTGGATTATTTTTGAAAACATTTTAAATCTGCGAAAGGAGAAGATTATGTTTCCAGACGAATTTGACGGATATGAAAACCTAGAAAATTGGCAATACACAAATAGAGAAAAGAACCGTGTGGATGAGAATGACTGTCGGATATCGTCAATGCCGTGTTGCGGGAATACATGCTGCGGGGATTGCTGTATAGGCCCTATGGGACCGCGAGGCCCCAGGGGATTTCAGGGGCCTGCAGGGCAGGCGGGGACGGGGCTTGAAACTGTGATACCGTTCGTTGAGGGTAGCTTTTACAGGGCCGGAACTATGGTGTTTTATAATGGAGCGATGTATCAGGTGGCAGGAGATAATCCCATGGGAATTCCGGGAGTTTCTCCGGACTTTCTTCTGGTGACTGCGGCAGGTCCAACAGGTCCTCAAGGCCCGGCAGGCGCACCGGGAGAAGTGGGTCCGGCAGGTGCACCAGGAGCGGTAGGCCCGGCAGGTCCGGCAGGTGCACCAGGGGCGGTAGGCCCGACGGGTCCGGCAGGTCCAGCGGGTGTACCAGGAGCGGTAGGTCCGGTAGGTCCAGCGGGTGCACCAGGGGCAGTGGGTCCAACGGGTCCGGCAGGTGCACCAGGAGCGGTAGGCCCGGCAGGTCCAGTGGGCGCACCGGGGGCAGTAGGTCCAACGGGCCCAGCAGGTATACCAGGAGCAGTGGGTCCCACAGGCCCAGCAGGAGTACCAGGAGCAATGGGTCCGACAGGTCCGGCGGGCGTATCAGGAGCAATGGGTCCCACAGGTCCGGCAGGGGCGCCGGGAGCGGCGGGTCCCACAGGCCCGGCAGGCGCACCAGGAGCAATGGGCCCCACCGGACCGACAGGTCCAGCCGGTCCGGCGGGAACTGGACTGGATAATGTGGAAGCTTTTGTACCAGGGAAACCCTATACTGCCAGGAAAATGATATTTAATAATGGAGCATTGTATCAGGTAGTAAAGGATAACCCAACTGGTACTCCAGGAAATTCCCCGGATTATGCCTTGGTGACAGCAGCAGGTCCGGCGGGCCCGGCAGGAGCTGGATTGGATAGCGTGGAGGCCTTTGTGTCGGGGAAGCCTTATACTGCCAGGAAAATGGTATTTAATAATGGAGCGCTGTATCAGGTACTAAAAGATAATCCAACTGGTACTCCAGGAAATTCCCCGGATTATGCTCTGGTGACGGCAACGGGCCCGACGGGTCCCCAAGGTCCGGCAGGAATAGCAGGAACAGCGGGACCAACAGGCCCTCAAGGCCCGGCAGGAGCAGCGGGACCAACAGGCCCTCAAGGTCCGGCAGGAACAGCAGGAGCAACAGGTCCGACGGGTCCCCAAGGTCCGGCAGGAGTAACAGGTCTAGCAGGCCCCCAAGGCCCGGCAGGACCAACAGGCCCCCAAGGCCCGGCAGGACCAACAGGCCCCCAAGGTCCGGCAGGAACAGCAGGAGCAACAGGTCCCACCGGCCCGGCAGGTCCGCCTGCACCAGCACAGGAGCTGAACCTGATGTCAGCTGTTAATATAATGGTACTGGAAGCAGAAGCTAATACAGCTTTGAATTTTGATTATGATCGGCTGGAAGCAGGGACGGCGATTTCCTATTCTACCAGTACAAAAAACTTTATATTGTCGGAAAAAGGATATTATGAAATTCATTATTATTCGGCGTGTGGTTGCGACTCTTCCGGCACAGTGCCTGTAACGCTATCGCTGATGCTGACTAATAATGGGACTTTTATTCCGGGAACCTTATCAGCGGCTACAATTTCATCAAAGGATGAGTCATCAAATTTGTTAGGCAATGTAATTGTGAATGTAGCATCCCCGCCTGTCAATATCGCGTTGATGGCAGGTATGAAAGGAAGATACGGTGGGTTATCTCTGACGATTCGGAAACTTAACTGAGAAAAAAGCAGAAGAAACATGGCAAAATGGAGGAGAAAGAGGCTGATGGGGACGCGTCAGCCTCTTTTTTAGAGATTTTGTCCGGTGAAGCAGAAACGTACATAAACAGGGATTGGAGAGTATGGACAGGAAAGCCATCGGCGCAGCTGTTTTTAAATAATTTCTTTTAAAAACATACGCATAAATGGAGGTTATATCTTTCTTTTCTTACCTATTCATGGTAAAATATTTCCGTCAACTACAAAAAATTTATCGAAAGGAGGCGTATTATGGGCTACAGAATACTGCTGTTCGATGTGGATAATACCCTTCTGGATTTTGATGCCAACGAGACCGAGTCTTTCCGATCTATGATGGACGAGATGGGGGAGGCGTGGACAGAAGAGTTATATGATACCTATAAAAATCTGAACAGAGAACTGTGGAGAAGTATTGAACAGGGCAGGATTTCCGTGGAGGAGGGCGTGAACCGCAGGTTCTCGGATCTGATGGCCTGTTACGGTAAGCAGGTGGACGGCAGGCTCTGGGAACAGGCATACCGCAGGTATCTGAATCAGGGAATTCAGGAGATTCCTCAGGTCCGTCAGATTCTGGGAAAGCTTAGGGAGGATGGATATGAACTGTATGTCATCACCAATGGGGTGGAGGAAACCCAGACATCCCGCATGTCCAGGTCCGGGCTTGACAGATATTTCAGACAGCTTTTTATTTCCGGAAAGATAGGGGCGGGAAAGCCGTCTGGGGAATTTTTTGATTATGTGAAAAGTCATGTGGAGCGGTTTGATGCACGGGAGGCACTGGTAATCGGCGATTCTCTCACATCGGATATTAAAGGCGGGATTGGTGCGGGAATCGATACCTGCTGGTTCTGCAGGAACGGGAATAAGGATGAGAGAGCGCAGGAGATGGAGGAGAGAGACATACGGCCCACCTACGTGATCGAACAGCTGACTGATCTTTTCCGGATATTGCAGATGCAGCCGTAAAGAGGATCTGTAAGAAACAGCCCTGCTGAGAAACAGCAGGGCTGACCAGGATTAAAGTTCCTTAATCGGTCTGTTTTGTAATTTTCAGGATAAAACCGGCGAGGCCTGCCGCCAGCTGTCCGTGTCCGGCATCCGTCAGATGCATAAAGTCTATGCCGCTGGGCTCTGCGGACAGCATTACATTGGCATCTAGATAACGGCATCCCATGGACTGAGCTATAAGTTTGAATTCTTTTCCCAGACCGGCAGACTTTTCTGCGCAGCCTTTTCCCATAGTGGACGCCACATCCGAATCCGCATACCGGGGATCAATGTTCTGGGGAGTGACTACCAGAATGTCGGGGGTCCCGCCGCGCCAGCAGTCGGCTGCCTGCGCTTTGGCGATGAGGCGCTTAAGCCCCAGCGCGATGCAGGCAGGGGAAACGCCAAAGCGCTCTTTGGTATCATTGGTTCCCAGCATAATGATCAGAAGATCCACAGGCTCATGGGTCATAAGGCATGGATAGATATGATCCAGACCGGACAGACCTTCATGGATGGGATCGTCAAAACAGGTGGTGCGGCCGGACAGGCCTTCTTCCAGGACAAGAAAGTCATCCCCAAGGTATGATTGGAGGAGACATGTCCAGCGCTCATCCTCTGAGAAACGGCCTCCGGTTTCGGCACAGTATCCATGGGTGTTGGAATCACCATAGCATACAATATGTTTTTTCATGAAATTCCCCTTTGGGATCTGGTTTACAGATCCTTTGTATCAGCGATGGTTTGTTTGATATCTTTGTAAAGCTGAACCAGATCAGGATTATCCAGGGCGACAGGAAGAAACGGAAGTCTGGGATCGCCCATGGGACATCCGTCCAGGCTGATAATTCCTTTCACTGCTCCGTGCATGGACGCGAAGGAGCACAGGCGATAGATGAGGGGAGTGACCAGAGCCTGTATCTGTGCGGCTTTATCCCACTGTCCCTCATGGATCAGCTGCTCCATCTTTAAGTACAGTTCAGGCATGGCCCCGTATGTGCCGCCGATACCGGTATCAGCGCCCATAAGCCTGCCTGCCACAAACTGCTCATCCGGTCCGTTGAATACGATAAAGTCTTTTCCGCCGGCGTTCTTAAAGCGGAGGACATCCTGGGCAGGCTCAGAGGAACATTTTACTCCGGCTACTCTCTCGTTCTCAAGCATCCTGTAAAACAGGTTCATGGACAGATTGAATCCTGTCAGCTGAGGAATATTATAGATGAAGAAAGGCAGGTCGGCTGCTTTGGTGATCTCTGTCCAGTGGCGGTATACACTTTCCTCGCTGGGGCGGTAGTAGACGCAGGGTACTGCGGAGGTGGCGGCGGCTCCAATCTTTTCGGCGTGTTCTGCCAGTATGCATGAGTGTCTGGTGTCCGGGCAGCCTACATGAACGATGATATTCATGTCATCGCCAACTTCATTCACCACGGTTTCCGAAACCAGCATACGCTCTTCGGTATCCAGAAGGAAGCCTTCGCCGGTACTGCCGCATACGTACATCTGTTTTACTCCCTTATCGCAGAAATAGCGGGACACGGCTTTTACTGCATCAATGTCCACGGATCCATCCTTTTTAAAAGGTGTGTTGAGAGCAACGGTTATGTGACGGAATTTGTCTGTGTTATACTTTGACATAAGGGTACCTGTCTCCTTTCAGAAAAGATTTACGTTGTTAAGTAAATCATAACACTGATTGGAAAAGAAAGCAAGAAAAATAAAAAAATTTTTTATTTAAAAAGAACTATTGAAAATAGTTTTTTGCCATGTTATAGTTAAAGTATAAACTTACCATGTTAAAGAGCTGATTAAGGAGGATGCAATATGGACCAGGCAAACCAGAAAATTTTAGAGCAGCTTAAAGGCAGATTGATTGTTTCGTGTCAGGCATTGGAGAATGAACCGCTTCACAGTTCCTACATTATGTCCAGGATGGCCTATGCGGCTATGCTGGGCGGAGCGGCGGGTATCAGGGCCAATACGGTGAAAGATATTACAGAGATTAAAAAGACCGTAGATCTTCCGATTATAGGAATTATAAAACAGGACTATGACAACAGTGATGTTTACATATCCCCTACTGTGAAAGAGATAGACGCCCTGGTGGAATGCGGAGTTTCCATTATTGCAGCCGATGCTACGGATTCTGTGCGAAGATCGCGGCCGGACGGCAGGAGTCTGGATGAGTTCTTTGGTGAAATGCGGGAGAAATATCCGAATCAGCTGTTTATGGCTGACTGCTCCACTTACGAGGAGGCAATCCATGCGGCAGAGATAGGATTTGACCTGGTGGGAACCACGATGCGGGGCTATACGGAGTATACCCAAGGGGCGGTTCTTCCGGATTTTGAGCTGATGGAGAGACTTTCCCGCGACTGTAAAAAACCGGTGGTAGCGGAGGGCGGTATCTGGACGCCGGATGAGCTGAAAAGAGCTTTAGATTCGGGCGTGTGGACCGCCGTGATTGGCGGCGCCATCACCAGGCCTCTTGAGATTACCAAGCGGTTCGTTGCTGCAATCGGCAGATAGGGAGCGGGAACTATGCGGATAGCGGCTTTGGATATCGGAGGGACTTCTATCAAATCCGGCATATGGAACGGACAGGAGCTGGCAGAGGTTAGAGAACAGGACACAGGTGCCAAAAAAGGTGCCGCCCATGTGGTAAACCAGGTTCTGGAGATTCTTGAATCTTATGGGCCTTTTGACGGTGTGGGAATCAGCACAGCGGGACAGGTGGATTCCAGGGAGGGATATATCCGGTATGCCAATGAGAATATACCGGGATACACCGGAACCCGGCTGAAAGACATCACGGTATCCCGGTTCGGGGTGCCTGTGGCAGTGGAAAATGATGTGAATTCCGCGGCTTTGGGGGAAGCCGTGTGGGGAGCAGGAAGAACCCACGATGATTTTCTGTGTCTTACCTATGGAACCGGTGTGGGCGGGGCTATTATCATTGGAAAGAAGATTTATTCGGGAAGCATGTTTTCTGCAGGAGAATTCGGCGGAATGGTGGTTCACCCGGAGAGCTGCAGAGAGGGACACCCTTTTTGCGGCTGTTATGAAAAGTATGCTTCGGCCACCGCACTGGTGGAGGAAGCCATAAAATATGACAGATCACTCACAAACGGAAGACAGATTTTTGCCAGATTTCACGAACCGGAAGTACACGCGATTGTGGATCGATGGATCGACGAGGTTGTTCATGGCCTGGTAACAATAATACATATTTTCAACCCGTCATGCGTGATTCTGGGCGGAGGCGTTATGGAACAGCCGTATATTCTGGAACAGGTGAGAGGGAGAACGGCTGACAGGATTATGGACAGCTTCAGAAATGTGGAGTTAAAGACAGCAGCGCTGGGAAACCGGGCCGGTCTTATGGGAGCGTCCCGGCTGGCGATGGAGCAGATGAAAAAGACTTAAACTACAACAGTTGGAAGAATGACAGAAGGAGGGGTATTGATGCAAGGCGATTTTTTGGTAAAAATGAGGACTGCATACAATCAGTTTACAAAAGCGGAAAAAAAGGTGGCTGATTATATTCTGCAGAATCCAAGGGATGTGCTGTTTATGTCAATCACGGATCTGGCGGAAGCTTGCCAGGTGGGTGACACCAGTGTGTTTCGGTTTTGCAAATCCATGGAATTGAAAGGGTATCAGGAGTTTAAGATGGTGCTGTCTTTGAGCCTCAACGAGAACGATAAAGGGAGCAGCAGATTTTCAGGCAACATAAGTTTGGATGATACGTTTCAGGAATTGGCTCAGAAAGTGCTTAATACCAATATTCATGCCTTGACAGAGACCCATTCTCTGTTGGATGAAAGTGTTTTTAATCAGGCGATTGACTGTCTCCATGAAGCGAAAAAGGTGTATTTTTTCGGAGTTGGGGCCAGTGTTCTGACGGCTTTAAAAGCTGCCAATAAGTTTTTGCGGATAGAACCGAAAGTATATTGTATCCAGGATTCTCACATGCAGGCTATGGTGGCTTCTATGATGAGCCCGGAGGAGGTGGCTGTGGTATTCTCCTATTCCGGTGCGACGAAGGATACCATTCATGTGGCGCAGCTGGCGAAACAGGCGGGGGCTAAAGTGATCTGCATTACCAGATTCAGCAAGTCGCCGCTGACTTCCTACGCGGATCTGACTATTCTCAGCGGGGCCAATGAAGGGCCTCTTCAGGGAGGTTCCACGTCGGGAGAGATCAGCCAGTTGTTTTTGATTGATCTGATGTATACGGAATACTATCGCCGGTATTTTGAGGTGTGCAGCAAGAACAATGAGAGAACTTCAGGATCTGTGCTGGAACGATTGTGTTAGAGTTTATAAAAAGACCGGATGAAGACTGACAGTCCTGCAGGGAAGATAAAGTGACTACCCTGTTCAGCATTTTCGTGTTCGCAATGGCCCTTCCCAAGCAGGTGGTTATGCTGAATTCCAGGGCTAAGCTGACCGTCTCTCTTTGTGTGGCTACATGGCAGCAGGAGTTCTCCACCAACTATGGTGTGATTATGGCGCTGGCGGCTGAATTTTAGTCTGCACAGCGCCGTTTTGCCGTATATATGTCCCTGATGGCCGGAAAATGATTGTCACGGATTTTGTCTGTGTGATATAATGAGAAAGAGAAACTTTTGTAGAATCCAAGGCCTGGAGGGATTTTGTGGAGAGGGAAGCCCGGTTTCGCAATAAAATCACATGGTTTACATTTGTGTTCAGTGTTCTTGTGGTGTGGGTTCATTCTACCAATGGGGAGTTGTTCCTGGGACAGATGCCGGATTTGAGAAGGGTGGAGGCATTTGAACATTTCATGGGAAATACCATAGCTCAGATTGCGGTTCCCGGGTTTTTTATGATGTCCGGATATCTTTTTTACAGCAATTTCAGCTGGGGGAGTCTGGAGAAGAAGTGGGACTCCAGAATTCGAAGCGTTCTGGTTCCTTTTCTTCTGTGGAATTTCATATATTATCTGGGATATGTGGCAGGAAGCAGGCTGCCGGTTGTGACGGATATTGTGGGGAAGGGAAAAGTCCCCTTGGACTGGTATACAGCCGTGGAGGCGGTGCTGAACTACACATACAATTATGTGTTCTGGTATCTGTATCAGCTGATTCTTCTTATTCTGCTTGCGCCGGTCATATATGGGATCCTGAAACGCAGAGTGATAGGAATTGCGGCGCTTATTGTGCTGTTTTGCTTCGTTCAGAAGGGCTGTGTGATTCCCCTGCTGAATCTGGATGCCCTGCTTTATTACGGGACAGCGGCGTTTTGGGGGATTCATGGCACGGAGTATGTGCAGGGACGATGGACGTGGAAAAGGGGGCTGGCAGGAGCGGCGGCGGCCGCCAGTGCCATAATGATTTTGAATATACCGTGGCCGGCCGGCATAGGCGGAAGAGTGTGGTATCGGCTTGTGATGCCTCAGGGGCTGTGGCTTATGATAAATTCCGACTGGCTGCCCGGGGCAAGATGGTGGATGAAATATAATTTCTTTCTGTATGCCACACATTTTGCCCTGGTTCGCCTGCTTAATAAAACGGCGGCCAGATTCTTTTCAGGATACTGGCCGGCGCCGATTCTGCTGTTTTTGGCAATGCCTGGGATTATGGTCTGGTTCAGCAGCCGGGCGGGGGTGCGGCTGAGGGCGCGTCTGCCCCGGCTGTGGGTACTGCTGAACGGGGGACGGTAACGTTTCTTAAGTGATACACCACCGCCCGGAGGCGCCGCAGGGAAGAATAAGCCCGGTTTTGGATACGGGAAGTCCGATCTCCTGGGCGGTCACCATTCCTTTGTGCCTTTGGATGAGTTCCAGAGACAGCATATAAGAAAGAACCGAGGGCGCCAGACCGGTGGTATAGGAGTTAATTAAAAAAAACAGAGGCTTATCCGACAGCAATCCGGCACATAACTTAACAAGAGGGTGGATGGCGTCCTCAATCTTCCAGATCTCCCCTTTGGGACCGCGGCCGTAGGAGGGAGGATCCATGATGACGGCATCGTAACGGCTGCCCCGCCGCATTTCCCGTTCAGCAAATTTCACACAGTCGTCAACGATCCAGCGGATGGGGGCTTTTTCCAGACCGCTGGATCTTGCGTTCTCTTTGGCCCAGTTTACCATGCCTTTTGAGGCGTCCACATGAGTAACGGCAGCACCTGCCTGTGCTGCGGCCAGTGTGGCTCCTCCGGTGTAGGCAAAAAGATTAAGTACCTTTATGGGGCGGTCCTCACGGCGGATGAGATCACTGAACCAGTCCCAGTTCACAGCCTGTTCCGGAAAAAGGCCGGTGTGTTTAAAGCTGAATGGCTTCAGATTAAATGTGAGGCTTCTGTAATTTACGGACCACTGCTGAGGAAGACTGAAAAACTCCCATTGGCCGCCGCCTTTTGCACTGCGGTGGTAATGTCCGTTGGGACGGCTCCATCCCCGATGTTTTTTGGGAGTGTCCCATATGACTTGAGGGTCGGGGCGTATGAGAAGGAATTCTCCCCAGCGCTCCAGCTTCTCCCCTTCCGAACAGTCAATCACTTCATAATCATTCCAATGGTCTGCGATCCACATAATATCCTCCGCTTAACTGTAATGTATTTACATGATGTTAGGGTCAAAAGGTCTTTTGACCCCTTCGATACCGGATTGCTCCCTACTTGGTACTCCTGGTATCTTTACATTGACTTTTCTTGATTATAAATGAGAGGGTGCAGGGCGTCAAGAGAAGATAAGAGGCGAAATGATAAAACTAAAGGAAAACGTAATAGAATTGAAAGATTATTTTGTTGAATAAATGAAGCCGTCTTGTTACAATAAATAATAGGTATTTGGAAGGAGGAGAGACCTGTATGAGAAGAAAAGGATTGCTGATATTGGGCCTGGCAGCAGCACTCACGGCAGGAAGCGGTATTACGGCTATGGCAGCAGGATGGGCTATGGAGAACAGCCAGTGGGTATATTATGATAATGCAGGCGAGAGGGTAACGAATGAGTGGAAGAAGGGAGCAGACGGTCAGTGGAGATATCTGAACAGCTCCGGGCAGATGGCAGTGAACCGATGGGTGGACGAAAGCTATTATGTGGACGGCAACGGAGTTATGGCGTCCGGCAAATGGATGGAGCTTAATTCCAATTACGGCGGTCTTACCTCTGAGAATCACTGGTACTACTTTCAGGACAGCGGCAAAGTGGTGACAAACGCCTGGAAGAAGATTGACAACAGATGGTATCATTTTGACTATTATGGGACCATGGAGACCGGGTGGCTGGATGAGAATATGTCCTATGCCAAGAGCGACGGGGCGGCAGTGACCGGGTGGCAGAAACTGTATCCCCCTGAGAACGAGGGGGAAGAGAGAGATCCCTTTGAAGATGACGAGAGACGGTGGTACTATTTCAGCAACAGCGGAAAGAAATTTGTTCCGGAGCTGAAGGGTGATGCCCAGTGCGGCGAGAAGAGAATCGACGGAACGTACTATTGCTTTAACAGCCGGGGCGCCATGCAGACAGGATGGGCTTATGTGGGAGGCAGTAACGCCGCAGAGGGAACGATCAACGGCTACCGGTTCTATGACAGCAACGGCAAGGCCGTAAGCGGATGGTATTCAGCAGCTCCCCCCAGCGGCCTTAACGGCTATGAGAACGATGTGGAGTGGTTCTATTTCTCCAAGAGCGGCGTTCCCAAGTCCGGCCCTGCCAAAGGCAGCGCCAGTACCACGGATTTTTTAAAGATTAACGGAAAGAGCTATCTGTTCAATGAGCTGGGCAATCCCGTGACCGGACTCCAGAAGGTCTATACCAATAAAACAACAGGTGAATACACATCCTACTATTTTGATACGAATACCTGTGCGGTGATGAGCGGCCGGATGACCATAGAGGAGGACGACGGAAACAAATGTCAGTATTATTTTGCGACCAGCGGCAAAGGCTTTACCGGCGTTCAGAGCGGAAGCCTTTATTATCTCGGGAAACTGCAGACTGCGGACAACGGCATGAAATATGAAGTCATAAGCATTCCGGGAAGCAACGGAAAGCATACAAACTATGTGGTCAATGCATCCGGAAAAGTTATGAAGAACAGCTCTGCGCTCAAGGACAGTGACGGAACGAAATATTCCACCAACAGCAGCGGTATTCTCACCAAGATTAACGGTGAGAGCGTATCGGACAGCTCTGTCTTCGGTGAGCCCAGGGAGCCGGATTGGAATTCATATTAATATAGAAGAAATGAAAGAGACTGCTGTCAGGGCGGTCTCTTCTTTACTTTATAGGATGTGTCCTATGAAGCAAAAGTGTTCTGCGGCAGAGTTGTTTTTACTTCACAGGGGATTGAGAGAAGAAATTGAGAGAGGAAAACGAAAAAAGTACTTGCAATTTTGGGAAAAATATGCTAAGCTAACAAAGCTGTGGCATGATAGCGATGAAGCGTGAGGTTGCTGTCCTTTATGAGACAGGTTTTCCGTGGAGCGAATGTCAAGTTAGGAAACTGGCGACAAGTCACTGTACAAACAGAAATTCTGCAGAGCAAAGGCAGTGTGGAAATTGGTGTGTCTGAGGATTGAAATATACAGGACACACCCGGAAACGTGTACAGTCACCGCTTGTCGTACTTCATTAAAAAGTGCGAAAAGGAGGCGACTTTTTTTATGGCAAGTCAGGTAATGAGAAT
>JAAWHK010000075.1 GCA_022795805.1 Hungatella sp.
CCGCTCATAGCTCCTCTTTCCTGCCCCGATTCCCACCTTCTCCACCGAAAATTCCTTGGGAAGTGTTCTTAAGGTTCCGACAGCAGCCACGATAGCAGCCCCTGTGGGGGTCACAAACTCTCCCTCCGCATCCACAATCCTTACGGGGAGACTGTGGGATTTCATGATATTGGCGACAGCCGGCACCGGGACAGGCAGAATACCGTGCTGGCAGCGGACCGTTCCCGTCCCCTCACACAGTATGGGGACAATCACATCCTTTATGTCCAGATTATCCAGACAAACGGCAGCGGCAACAATATCCACGATAGAATCCACGGCTCCCACCTCATGGAAATGAACCTCGTCCACCGGAACGTTGTGCGCCTTTGACTCCGCCTCGGCCAGGATCTCAAAAATTCTCAGAGCGATGCTCCTCGCCCTTTCTGTCATCCTTCCCTGCTCAATAATACGGCGTATCTCTCTCATGCCGCGGTGCTCATGGCGGTGACCGTGTCCGCCGTTCCCTTCATGCGTGTGATGGTGATGATGTTCGCAGCCTTCCCCATGCCCATGATGGTGATGATGATGTTCGCAGCCTTCCTCATGCCCATGAAGATACTCCATATCATGGTCGTGGTTTTCATGGCTTTCATCCAGAATTACATTAAAATCGCTGGCGTCAATCCCCGACTTTACCACCCTTTTAATCTCAACCCGATAACCCGAAACCGGAAGGCTCTCTAACACATCCCGAAGCACCTTTTCATCAGCTCCCAGATCAAGCAAAGCCGCAACCGTCATATCCCCGCTGATGCCGGAATAGCACTCCAAATAAAGTTTATTTTCGTTTTCCATCTTCTCCTATCCCCTCTCTTTCATCTCACGCGGCAGCATCTCGTCCATGCTCCCCGAACGAAACCCTTCCATATCCAGGGTGATATAACCATACCCTATTTCTTTCAGCTTTGCCGCAACCTCGTTCCTCTTATGCATCAGCAGCCCCATATCCCCCTCATCCGCCTCAATCCTGGCGATGTTCCCATGAACCCGAAGCCGCACATTGCCAAGTCCCAGTCCTTTCAGGTAATCCTCACCCCGCTCCACCGTTCTCAGTTTCTCCACTGTCAGCTGTTCTCCGTAAGGGAACCGTGTGGCCAGACACGGTGCGGAAGGCCGGTTCGCCACGGAAATCCCGTATTCCTCCGCCAGCCTGCGCACCTCGGCCTTTGTAAAGCCCGCCTCCCGCAGAGGGCTTTTTATCCCCAGTTCCTCCAGGGCCCGCAGCCCCGGCCTGTACTGTTTCAGATCGTCGGCGTTGGTGCCTTCCAGCACTGCCCTGGCTCCTTC
Organism: Hungatella sp.; assembly: GCA_022795805.1. Classification (GTDB taxonomy): domain Bacteria; phylum Bacillota; class Clostridia; order Lachnospirales; family Lachnospiraceae; genus UBA3402. The sequence goes on from JAAWHK010000075.1 coordinate 1,330, forward strand.
CCGGGCCGCCTCATCCCTAATCGCTTCAAACAGGTATTTCTTACAGTGATAGCACCGATCCGCCGGGTTTCGGTCTATCCCCGCAGACTGCAGTTCCCGGACGGCCAGAACCCTGTGTTCGGCCCCCGTCTCCAGTGCCACACGCCGTGCAACCTCCTCATCCCCGGCCGGATGCAGCTCCGTGCCGGCAGTTACGGCAATCACCCTCTTTCCATTCTCCCCGGCGTGCATCACCGCCAGTTTTAAAAGGAGACTCGAATCGGCCCCTCCGGAAAACGCAACTGCCGTGTGTCCCATGGTATACGCTTCCATCAGCCGGTGCAGCAGCCTGCACTTCTCCTCATAGGAACAATCCTGCGCCATCATCCCTCTCTCCCTTCCGCCGCCAGCCGGTTCATCTGGGCGGCCAGATACCCTGCGCCGTATCCGTTGTCAATATTCACAACCGCAATCCCGTTGGCACAGGAATTGATCATGGTAAGCAGCGCCGAAAGTCCGTGGAAGTTGGCCCCATATCCCACCGACGTGGGCACGGCTATGACAGGCCTGCTCACAAGCCCGCCTATCACGCTGGCCAGGGCTCCCTCCATTCCGGCCACAGCCACCACACAGTTAGCCTTTTGAATCACGTCCATCCGGTTAAGCAGCCTGTGGATTCCGCTAACCCCTATGTCATAAATCCGCTCCGCATATGTCCCAAAAAACTCCGCCGTCTGAGCTGCCTCCTCCGCCACCGGAATGTCTGCGGTTCCCGCCGTGCATACGGCCACATTTCCCGTCAGCTTTTTATTCCTGTCCTGAATCTTAAGGATCCGTGACACCGGATCATAGCTGGCCTGCGCAAAGATACGCCGGATCAGCTCATATTGTTCCCGCGACGCTCTTGTCCCGAAAACCTCCCCCTCCTTTTGGTAAAGCCTTTCATAGATGGCTTTCAGATGCTCATCCGATTTCCCGCTGCAGAACACTACCTCCGCAAATCCGGTCCTCTCCCTGCGGCTGGTATCCAGTTTAGCATACCCCATCTCCTCATACCTGCCCATGTCAAGAAGCTCCTGAGCCCTCTCCACAGACAGAACGCCCGCTTTTACCTGCTCCAAAATCTCCTTTACGCGATTCATATAATTTCTCTCCTCCGGCTCCTGATGTACAGAGATTCCCTTGTTTCGTCCCTGTTCTGCCATATATCCATATAAAAAGCCATGAAAGTAACAGTCCCTTTGGAGAACCCATTGCCTTCATGGCTTTTATAATACTTCTCATACGATCAAACACATAAATCTCTGATGCCGCGGCTTCTGCCGCCTTCTCCTGCTTACACAGACGTTTTATGCTCCCGATTATATCAGACTGCCATTGCCCCTGTCAAGTTCTCCCGCCGCAATCTTATGAAATCAGCCCCTGCCATGCGGGAGTCTGTATTACGGTGTGCCCTTGGGAGATACGTTCAGATACTTTTTCAATATTTCAATAACCAGATCCACATCAATAGGTTTCGGCACATGCTCATTCATCCCGCAGTCCAGACAGCGCTGAATATCATCCGAGAACGCATCCGCCGTCATGGCAATAATCGGCAGATTCGCGTCCTTCCGCGCCAAAGCCCGAATAGATTTGGCCGCATCATACCCGGTCATCACCGGCATCCGGATATCCATGAGAATAGCGTCATAGTACCCCTCCTCCGATCTCTCAAACGTCTCCACGCAGATCTTGCCGTTCTCCACTCTCTCCAGTTTGAGTCCGGTCTCCGAAAGCAATTCCTCAGCGATCTCCCAGTTTAAGTCATTATCCTCCGCCAGAAGGATACGCTTCCCTGTAAGGTCCACCTCCTCCTTTTGTTTCCCATCCGGTTTTTCTTCTGCCTCAGGCTTTTTCATCATGCATTCGCTGAGGCTCAGATACAAGCTGGATTTAAAAAGAGGCTTTGAAATAAATCCCTGAACCCCGGCCTCTCTCGCCTCCCCTTCAATATCGCTCCAGTCATAGGCTGATATGATGAAAATGGGAATCTCATCCCCCACCTTTCTGCGGATCTCCCTGGTCGTCTCCAGTCCGTCCATCTCCGGCATCTTCCAATCCAGGAGGATGATTTCATATCCGTCCTTCTCCTCATGGCGCTTCTGTGCCATCCTCACCGCGGTCTTTCCGTCCAGCGCCCATTCCGCGTCAATACCGATCTTCTTAAGTTCAAAAACAGCACTCTGACAGAGATCCTCATTGTTATCTACCACAAGCATCTTCCAGTTGGGAAGAATCATATCCTTCTCCCGTACCGCAGCCTTCTCAAAATCCAGCACGATGTGGAACTGCGTGCCCTTTCCGGGGGAGCTGTCAAGTTCGATGGTGCCCTTCATGGCATCCACTATGTACTTGGTAATGGCCATTCCCAGACCGCTTCCCTCAGTCTTATCTACCTGTATATTCTTCTCCCTGGTAAATGTCTCAAAAATCGTTCTCTGAAACTCCGGCGTCATGCCGATGCCATTGTCCTTCACCCAGAAATTGCATCTCACCCAGCCGCTTCCCAAAGGCGACGGTTCCTGGCTTAAGAATATATTGACTGTACCCTCCTCCGGCGTAAACTTTATGGCATTGGACAGAAGGTTGATCAGTACCTGGTTCAGACGGACGCTGTCGCAGTATACCTCCTCGTCGTCCACATTTTGAATAAAGATATCGAAGTGCTGATTCTTGGCCTTAATCTGAGGCTGTACAATATTGACGATACTGTCCATGGTATCTCTCAGAGATATCTGATGCTTGTTCAGGGACAGTTTGCCGCTCTCTATCTTAGACATATCCAGCACGTCATTGATCAGTCCCAGCAAATGCTTACTGGACAGGGTGATCTTTGACAGGCAGTCTTTCACCTTCGTCCTGTCGTCAATATTGACCATAGCAATGGCTGTCATTCCTACAATCCCGTTCATAGGAGTCCGGATATCGTGGCTCATGTTGGAGAGGAACTCACTCTTGGCTTTGTTAGCCTGCACCGCCGCCCGCTCCGCCTCATTCAGCGCCCGCATCTGCTTCTGAGACAACTTGTAATACATCACAAACACGACCATAACCGCCGCAAGAATCACGCTGGACACACCTAAAATAATAAACTGTCTCTGTTTGCCCAGATTGTTGATCGCATCGTCCAAAACGCCGTAGGGCATAATGGCCAGAAGATTCCACTGGCAGTCCGGAAGCTGGCTGCAGTACAAATGCTGACGCATACCGTTGGCCATAATCATGGTAGAGTACTCCTGCCCCTCGTTTAAAGCTTCCTGCAGCTCAAGGGCATACTCTTCCGGGCTTTTACCCCCAAAAGGTTCAAACACTTCCCGTATGCGGGTAAAGTAATCATCGCGGAATCCGTCGCCGCTGCGGATCACAAAAGTGCCGTCAGCCCGTATAATGTGGGAATACACCAGGGCATCCTCCCCCTCCAGCACCAGAGCGTCGTTTAAATAATCCATGGGAATGCCCGCCACCAGCGCCGAACTGCTGTCCCCGTCCATCATGGGATACTTTGCGTCAACAAACAGAAGAAGAAGTTTCTTCCCCTCCTCGTTAAATCCGCTGGTCACTCTCCCGCCTTTTTCTTTTAAGACCTTTCGAAACTCGGCTTCATCGGAGACCTCTACCGTTCCGCCGTAGATTACCTCCCTTTCCCCTGTGTCCGTATACATGGCCAGGTATTCAAAGTTTCGAATACTGCCGCTTAAAGCCAGCTCTTCGATCATATCGGAGCTATACACGGCGCTTTCAGGGGGCGTGCGCTTTACTACCCCCTCCACCTCGGCCAGACGAAGCTTGATGATAGCGTCAAACTTTTCCCGCAGCTGCTTGCTCATCTCCGACATGTAAATCATGCCTATATCGCTGATGGTATCCTGACTCTTACCTGACATAAAAAACCACAGGCTGAAAAAACAGCCAACGCAAAGGGCTACCAGTGATATGGCACTTGTAAAAAGAAACTTTCTTGTATTGTTCACCAAAATTGTCCTCCTCCCGGCTATTTATCAGCAGTTTCAGAACCTTTCATGCTCACCGCCAGCATCACGATCCCGGCCGCCGCCGCAAACAGTGAAATGAACTGTGATGTAGTTAAACTTCCCACGGTTCCCCGAATCAGATCTCCTCTGAAAAATTCCATGCCAAACCGCCCTGCGCTGTATAAGATCAGATACGTGGCCGCCACTTGTCCATCCCTCTTTGTTTTTTGGGACAACCACAAAAGCAGAAAAAAGTGAAGAAAATTCAGTCCGCTGGACAGCAGCTGAGTGGGCAGCAGCCTGACACCGTTAGGCGCATATGCCGAATCCCGAAAAACGACGGCCAAAGGCCCTGTTGTCTCCATGCCGTAACAGCACCCTGCCAGAAAGCAGCCGATCCGCCCAAACCCCTGGGCCAGAGCCACTGCCGGCAGAATGAGATCCGCATACCGCAAAAAATTCAGCTTATATTTTCTGCAGTATCCATACCCGCCCAGAATACCGCCGATAATCCCGCCATATACCACGAACCCGTTGGCAATATCCAGAAGCAGACTGGGATCCCTCAAAATATCGTCAATTGTAGTGATATAGTACAGCAGCTTGGCGCTGACCAGCCCAATCATTATGACCCATATGGCGAGACCGAATACATGGTCCGGATCAAGCCCCTTTTTCCTGGCCCTGTGATCCGACAAAAGATATGCCGAAAGAAATCCCATACCGATCATCAGTCCATACCCGTGTATAGTAAATCCGCCTATGGAAAATAAATCATTTTTCATTTAAGCACCTCAAATCCTAAGATATATACCAAATAAATATACCACAAAAAATATAATTATCAAAGATCCTTCACCAATAATTTTCTGAATTCACACAAAAAATTTATACTACAGGTATTCATTCAAAAGGGGCCGGACTATCAGTAACCCTCTGGCCACTGATCGTTCAGCCCCTCTCTCAGCTCTTTTTATCCCCTTGTCATCCGATGCCGCCGTAGATTATCCCCAGGATAAACACAAACACTGCCAGCGGCACATACACATACTTCCCCAACCTGCCGATCCACTCTCCCACAGGCTTCGTTCTGCCCATGGACAGCTCTTCCTTTATCTCCTTCCAGCCAAGAACATAGTAGATGGAAAACGCCCCTAAAAGCGCACCGAAGGGCACCACCAAAATCGTGATGAAATCCATCCAGGCTCCCACCTTGTCCCCATCCTCAATAAAAATCCCCACTGCCAGCGCCGCCGCACCACACGCCGCGGCCATAACCTTGTGGGACATGCCGAACCGGGTCTGCCACGATTCGCACACCGCCTCAAACATATTGATCAGGCTGGTAATCCCCGCAAAGGCCACGGACACGAAGAAAAATACGGCAAACAGCCTTCCCAGAGGCATCCTGGCAAACACCTGGGGCAGAGTGATAAACATTAGCGGCGGCCCGCTGGCCGGCTCTATGCCGAAGGCAAACACTGCGGGCATGATAGCCAGCCCTGCCAGCATCGCCGCAATGGTGTCAAATACCGCCGTGTTCACCGACGCGCCCACGATATCCTCATCCCGCCCCAGATAAGATCCGTAGACAATCATCCCTGACCCGGTTATGGACAGGGAGAAAAACGCCTGTCCCATAGCCATAACCCAGGTCTCCGTCCTCAAAAGGTATTCCCATTTGGGGATGAAAAGGAACCGGTATCCATCCCCGGATCCCTCCAAAAAAAACACTCGGACAGCCAGCACCACAAACAATGCAAAAAACGCCGGCATCAGAACCTTATTGATCCGCTCAATCCCGTTTGTCGCGCCGATCATCAGAAGACCGCCGGCGATGACCACCACCAGAACATGGCAGGGGATGTTCCCGAAAGCCGACGACATCCCGCCGAAAAAACTGTCGGGATCAACCGCAAACAATTCCCCGCTGAGGCTGGCCCCCAGCGTCCTCAGCACCCATCCCAGAATCACGGAGTAACCGATGGCAATGCCCAGGGAGCCCATAAGGGGGATCCAGCCAAGGGCATACCCCAGTTTTCCCTTTCTCCTGGCCTTCCAGCAGTACTCATAGGAACCCAAGGTCCCCGTACCTGCCCGCCGTCCGATGGCAAACTCCGCCGAAAGCCCTGTCAGCCCAAACAGGGCGATAAACATAAGATACGGTATCAGAAACGCCGCTCCGCCGTACTGCCCCAGCCGGTATGGAAAAAGCCAGATATTGCCCATACCCACCGCCGATCCCACACACGCCAGCACAAATCCCAGCGAATTCTGGAACCCTCCGTTCTGGTGTACCTCTCCTAATCCCCTCTGCCCGTTATTCCTTTTTGGTGCCCCGTTCTTTCCTTTTTCTGAAAGTTTCCCAGACATTCCTCCTGTTCCCTTCCTTAAACATTATGATTGTAGTCTCTTTCCCTTTACTATATACTAAAACCGACTAATTGTAAAATCAATAATTCTAATGCTTACAATCGAATATTTTTATCGCGTCCTCATATCCCTGCTCCATCCGCCTCCTGGCCCCTTCCGCCGAAAAATCCAGGGTTCCCGTGACAAAATCCCCCTGGTCCTGTGAGGGAACGATCTGCTTTATGGCGGCTCCCGGAAACTCCTCCTCATCCACAATGCTCCGACTGCTTAAATGCACCACCAGAAAATCCCTGTACCCAGCGTTGTACAGAGGCCGCACCGGCACATTGTCCTTAAGTCCGCCGTCCAGATACAGACTCTTCCCAAACTTGACCGGCCCGAAAATACCCGGAAGAGCCGACGTGGCCAAAAGGATGGTCTCCATGTCATTCTGTCCCATTCCCGTCACGTTGATATAGTCCATGAGATTGGAGGTCACATTGTAACAGGCCAGATAGCAGGGAATCCCGTTTTCGGCCACCCGTTTTACATCCAGCTCCTCACGGATGATCTGCACCAGGCCGTCCCTCGAGAAGATCCCTTCCTTCAGCAGAGACCCGGCCTCCGCGTCAGGCCACCGCTCCGCCATGGCCTTCAAGTCCTCCACAAAATTGAATTTGCCTGCGTCCAGAATCTTCTCCGCGTTTATGGTAAGCCAGATACGGCTGGCCCTGTCATAATCTCCCTGAACAAACAGCGCCCCGTTGAGCCCGCCCACGGAAGCCCCTGACACGGCCCTGATCTTTTTATCAATGCCAAGCTCCCTCATGGCTTTCCACACTCCGATCTCATAAGCGCCTTTCCCGCCGCCTCCGGCTAAAATCAGTGCAGTCCCTTCCATAATATAAACTCCTCTTTTCCTCTATCTCTTACTATTTATCTATGGCATAATTTTAAAATGGCTACCTTATTAAAGGGGATATTACGATTTTCGTCTCCAATATCTTCCCTGTATCCAACGGCCCGGTCCGGCAAATACTATTCCCATAAAACGCGAAGCGTCCGACCTGCCGGAAATTTCCGGGCACGGCGCTTTGCTCCCATCCTATACTCCAAGGAGGAAAGCCTATGCTGCTGTCGTGCATCGCCTACGCCGTCATTCCCGTGTACACTCTGCTGTTCGTCAGAGGGAGCAACTGGTTCACCACCAATCTGTCCGTTATCGGAAGCCTCCCTTCCCGCCGTACTGCTTTTTTTCTCCTGGGCGTTATTATCGGCCTGTATTACTACAAAGCGCTGAAAAAACTTCTCGTCTACCTTCCCCGCCACATCTGGGAACACAGGCTCCTCCTGACAGCCCTCTTTCTTCTGCTTTTGGCTGTCACCACACCCTACCTTCCCGACTCCGTCCCCCTCCAGGCACTTCTCCATGTGGTGTTCGCTTTTGTTTCCTCCGTCCTGCTGGCTCTGTGCCTGTACCTGATTTTATGGCGCCTGTCCGCCTTAACTCCTGCTGCCCGTCAGATTCTGCGCCCTTTTCGCGTCTCCATGGTGGCCATCACCCTGGTCAGCGGCCTTCTCCTCATTATGGCAGGCATCATCAGCAGCGCCCTGGAAGTGTTCTTCATCATCGCCACCACCATACTGGTGCAAAGATTATACACGCTTTCCTCTTGCATTTTTTCCCGTTAAGGCTACAATAAAAGAAGAGCAGGAATATACTGTAAGTATGCCCGGAAATCCATCCCCAAAATCAACTGACGGATATTTTTCCGGGAATGCCCCAGCTATGTTCGGACCACTGGCAGGCGGCCCTGGAGCGACGCCCCGCCGGTACATATCATATGAGGAGGACAACATCATGAATGCTGTTATGGAAAATCTGCTTACCCGACGGAGTGTCCGCGCCTTTGAGGACCGCCAGATCCCCAAAGAGGAGCTGAACGCAATCCTTAAAGCCGCCCAATACGCCCCCAGCGCCATGAACCGCCAGACCTGGCAGTTCACCGTGCTTCGCAGCCGCGCCGGGATACAGGAGCTGGCCGCCGCCATCGGGGAAGCCCTTGGCCGTGAAAACTACACTATGTATGAGCCCCAGGTCATCATCATCACATCCAATCTGCGGGATGCCCGTTTCGGCATCGACGACAACGCCTGCGCCCTGGAGAACATCTTCCTGGCTGCCCACTCCTTCGGCATCGGATCCGTCTGGATCAACCAGCTGAGGGACGCCTGCGATGACCCCAAAGTCCGCAGGATGCTCAGATCCTACGGTATACCTGACGACCACGCCGCCTATGGCATCGCCGCTTTAGGCTACGCCGCGCCTGCAGCCCCAAAGGAGCTGTCAAAAACCGGGAAGATCGTGTTCGCGGATTAAATCTGCCGAATTCGGCATCCCATGCGGCCCCGGGAGACTGCTTCCGGGCCGCGTCTGACTGCCGGCGCCGTTTCATCCCCTCCGGCATCGGACAACAGCCGGATTGTTCGAAACTCCGCGTCCCCCATCCTAGCAAAAAGACGGGTATACTGCCAAGCCGTCCTTGCCAGCACACCCGCTCTTTTTTATATTAAGCAATCTAAACCTGCTGCGCCTAAACCCTCTTATCTCCCCGTCTAAACAAGGTTTCCTACTTCTCCGTCATCAGCATCATGATCTCATTGCTCCGGCTGACAAACTTTGTCATCCGCTCCGCGCTCAAGCTGCCGTGGGTCAGGGACGCCATGTCGTACAGCTGCTGGCAGATCTTCCCGGTCAGCTCCCCTTCGCCGTTGTTTAACACATACTGCACCAGCTTATGGTTGGCGTTGAGCACCAGAGTCTCCCCCTCGCTGCCGAACATAGACGGATCCATGCCGTACATGTTATACATCTTCATCATGTCCTGCATCCTCCGGCTCTCCTCGGACACGGTGATCATGGAGGCCACCTGGTCGTTCTTCAGCTTCTCCACCTTAATGACCAGCTTGTCATTGCCCAAAGCTTTCTTAAAGGTCTCCGTCAGCTTCTCCGTATCCGCCTTGAAGCTCTCCTCGTCCTCCTTCTTAACTTCCTCCTTGAAGGTATCCGTCACGTCGGCGTCAATGCGCATGAACTTTAAGCCTTCCTTTTTCTGCTCCAGCTGGCTGATAAACGGGCTGTCAATGTTGTGGTTCATAATGACCGCGTTAAGCCCTTCCTGCCGGAACATGTTGATGTACTGACTCTGCTCCTTCTCGTCGGTCACATAGTAGATAACGTTCTCATGCTTCTCCTTGGCGTCGTCCAGACAGTCCTGAAGCGTCAAATACTTCTTGTCCAGATCCTTGAACAACACGTACTCCTTGATCTTCTCCTCAAACTTCTCGTCCTTTAAGCAGCCGAACTTGATAAAGGGGCTGATGTCATCCCAATACTTCTCATAGGCTTCCCGATCGGTCTTGCACATGCCGGACAGCTTGTCCGCCACCTTCTTGGTGATGTAATCGGAGATCTTCTTCACAAATCCGTCGTTCTGCAGCGCGCTTCTGGACACGTTTAAGGGCAGGTCGGGACAGTCGATGGCGCCCTTTAAAAGCATCAAAAACTCCGGGATCACCTCTTTGATGTTGTCCGCGATAAACACCTGGTTGTTGTACAGCTTGATGGTTCCCTCCAGGCTGTCGTACTCCGTGTTGATCTTGGGGAAGTACAGGATGCCCTTTAAGTTAAAGGGATAGTCCATGTTCAGATGGATCCAGAACAGGGGCTCCTTGTAGTCCATAAATACCTTCCGGTAGAAGGACTTGTACTCCTCCTCCGTACATTCGTTGGGATGCTTATTCCACAGCGGATTTATGTCGTTGACCGCCACAGGCCGCCGTAAGATCTTATATTTCTCCTTGGCCGGGGATACCTCCACAACTTCTTTCTCGCCGTTTTCGTTCTCCTTCTCCTCGGTCTTGGCCTCCTCCAGGATCGTTTCCACCACAGTGTCCTTGTCCGTCAGCTCGTCCTTCTCAATGGTATCGTACTGAGGCTCCGCCTCCGCGTTGTTCAGGAAGATGGATACCGGCATGAACCCGCAGTACTTCTCCAGCACTTCCCTGGCCCGGTACTCGTTGGAGAACTCCACGCTGTCCTCGTTAAGGTACAGGGTGATGGTGGTTCCGAACGTCTCTCTCTCCCCGTCGCTCATCTCAAATTCCGTTCCGCCTTCAGACTCCCAGTGTACCGCCCTGGCGTCTGCCTTATAAGATAATGTGTCAATGGTCACCTTGTCCGCCACCATGAACGCGGAGTAGAATCCCAGACCGAAATGGCCGATAATCTGGTCCTCATTGGCCTTGTCCTTATATTTGTTCAGGAAATCCTGGGCCCCTGAGAAGGCAATCTGGTTGATATACTCCTCCACTTCCTCCTCCGTCATACCGATACCGTTGTCCGTTACGGTGATGGTCTTGTCCGTAGGGTTCACGGTCACCTGGATCTTATACTCCACATCCTCCGGCTTCTCAAACTCCCCCATCAGCTCCAGCTTCTTTAACTT
>JAAWHK010000076.1 GCA_022795805.1 Hungatella sp.
TAGGCGTCAAATTGTAAGAACCGGCATTTTGGGATTACAAAAGATGAAAGCAGCGAGCAATCGCTGCTTTATCTTTTTGTAAAAATGTGGTAATCTATAATCGGTGTACATGTCCGGCAGCAGGGCTGCCATGGGCGCTAACGATTACAGGATGACGGAGAGGGATACAGATGAACGAACACAAATTTCGGGATTACATTTACTGGGGGGTTACGGCGGTACTGGCGATTGTCATATGTATTGCGGCGGCTCTCATTTTTATACGGTGGCAGACCGTGTGTCTGGCTGTGAAGAAGCTGAACCGGATTCTGTCGCCCATTCTTTACGGTGCGATTCTGGCCTATCTTTTGACACCCATATACAATCGGGTGTACACAAAGACCGACAGGCTCCTTGCGCCTTACATGAAAAAGGGGTCGAAACGGGGGGGACTGGCCAAGGCGGCGGCCACCGCTTCCAGCCTCTGTTTTCTTGTGGCGGTGATTATGGGGCTGGTCTGGCTGATTCTGCCGCGGGTCTTCGAAAGCCTGATGGGAATCATTAACTCCATTCCCAGCAGCGCGGCCAGGGTTGCCCTGTGGATCGAGACGCTCTTTGCGGATTACCCGGACATTGAGGTGGCTGTGATGAATGTCTACAATCAGGGGGTGGAGCAGCTGGTTTCCTGGGTACAGACTACGACGGATCTGCTGCCCAATATTGAGAAGGTTATTACGGGAGTCTATACCAGCATTATGGGCGTGGTGAATCTGGTGAAGAATGCGCTCCTCGGCATGATCGTCATGGTGTACCTGCTGAACATCAAGGATACCCTGGCAGCCCAGGGCAAGAAGATTATATACAGTCTGTTTCCCCTGCCTCAGGCCAATGAGATGGTGGAGAAATGGAGATTTATCCACAAGGTCTTCGGCGGTTATATTATTGGAAAGCTGTGGGATTCCCTGATTATCGGAATTTTGACGTTCGTGTGGCTGAGTATTATTAAGATGCCCTACACCGTGCTGATCAGCGTCATCGTGGGAGTAACCAATGTGATCCCCTTCTTTGGCCCGTTTATCGGCGCTGTGCCCAGTGCCCTTCTGGTGCTTTTAGTCAGCCCGAAAAAGTGTCTGTGGTTTCTGCTGTCCATCCTGGCGATTCAGCAGCTGGACGGCAATATCATCGGCCCGAAGATCCTGGGCAACTCCACAGGGCTGTCCAGCTTTTGGGTGCTGTTCTCCATCCTCCTGTTCGGAGGGCTTATGGGGCCGGTGGGAATGATTGTGGGAGTGCCTATGTTTGCTGTGATCTACCGCCTGACGGCGGAGTGGGTCAACAAGCGCCTGAAAAAGAAGACGCTGTCCACAGTCACGGACGATTACGGGGATCTGAAACATATTGATGAGGAGAAGAGAACATTTGTCAGGTAAGGGGCGTATGAAGAGAAAGAAGATTGCATATTGGTTTGCAGGTGTTCCGCTGACCGTGATCGTGCTGGTGATTATCATACTTCTTGGGGAGCCGGGCAGGGACGGCGTCGTCAGGGCGGCGGCTTTCAAGGCGGCAGCTCTCTCCGCGGCCACAGTGGAGGAGTGCAGGCTGGAATCCCGTGAGCAGTCGGAGTTTCCCGCTTCCAGCCAGAGGCAGTGGTACGTAAAGTATATGGACGCCCTCTACCACAGAGGCTGGATCGACAGAACCTTGACGCCGGCGACGGAGGAGACGGCGGAGGGGCTTCTCACCTACGGTGAGGCGGACTTTCTGGCCGGCCAGGTGTCCCAGCATCTGAGAGATCAGGTAGGGCTCACAGAGCGAAACAAAAAAAAGCCATATCCCCAGGAGCAGTGGTGGCAGCTGTACGAGGAACTGTGCAGGGAACTGGACGTGTGGCAGGAGGAAAAAGTGCGCCGGGAAGTTCTGGTGGTATACGGGACTTTTGAGGATGTGGAGGACGGGACGGCCTGGCGGGCCTACACCAGCCTGGGCAACAGAGGCTTTGAGGGGCTTGGCCTTGCCTCGTGCAGGGATCAGGAGATCGAAGTCCTGGTAAGCGGAGGCGAGATCCTTAAGGTGACGGATAAGATTTCCTCCTCCGTGGTCTACAGAAACATCTGGATCATGGAGGCATCGGACCATGAGCTGACGGCGTATGTGGGGGCCCTTACAAGGAAACTGCCTGTAAAGTCCAAAATAAAAACTCCTGAGGACATGGCCTCCCAGGTGGCCGACGTGTATGTCACCGGCGGCGAGGTGAAAAAGGTGGTCTTAAAGCGTGAGAGGGTGTCGGGAAAGGTGCTGGAGGTACAGAACGATTCCATCGAGATCGAGGGATACGGTTCCGTGACCGTTGACCAGGACTTTAACGTGTACCGCCTCTACGGGGAATTTAAGAGAATGGGCGTGTCCGGCGTGATGGTAGGTTCCGATGTGCAGGAGTTTGTGGTGGCGGACGGAAGGCTCTGCGCGGCTCTGGTTATGCGGCCCTTCGACGCCGAGAAAATCCGGGTTCTGGTGATGGACACGGACTTTCAGAACATTTTCCACAAAAGCATCACCCTGGAGTTTCTTTGTCCCGGAGTTATGACCGTGGGAGACCGGGAGGAGACCTTTGAGGCGGGGGATACCATGACCTTCCGGTCCGGGGATCAGCGCCTTGCGGGGAACCGGGCAGTGTTTAAACCTGCGGATGCCGGCGCGGGGATTCGGATTTCCACGGTGAGCCGGAGAAGCGGCCATCCGGAGTACCCGGGGCATCTGGAGATCAAACAGGAGCCAGAAGGGCTGGTGCTGGTCAATGAAGTGTACCTGGAAGAGTATTTGAAGCGGGTAGTTCCCAGCGAGATGCCGGTGGGCTACGCCAGGGAAGCCTTAAAGGCCCAGGCTGTCTGTGCCAGAACCTACGCCTGGCGTGATATCATGTCCGGCAGCTATAAGAATTACGGCGCCCATGTGGACGACAGCACAAGACACCAGGTTTACAACAACGTGGAGACCAGTGCCGAAACGGACGCGGCGGTGGATGAGACCTATGGGAAGGTGATAACTTACGACGGACAGGTTGCGGAGATTTTTTATTTTTCCACATCCTGCGGACACACCACGGACGGAACCATCTGGGGAGCCGCTCAGGAGGATTACCCCTATCTGAGAGGAGTGGCTGTGAAAGAAGGCGGAGGAACTGAGGATCTGACGGAGGAGGAGACGTTTGCCAGGTACATAAAAAGCTGTCCCGAAGGATATGAGTCGGAGTTCGGCCTGTACCGGTGGACAGCCAGGCTGACGGCGAAACAGCTTCAGAAAAAGGTTACGGGAATCGGCGACATCACAGGCGTGATCATGAAGGAGCGTTCCACGGGAGGTATCGGCAGGGTTCTTTGGGTCCGGGGAAGCGGGGGAAGCAAGGAGATCCGGGGAGAAGGACAGATACGGTCGGTTCTCGGATGCGAGGAGATGGAGATTGTCCAGCAGAACGGCAGCGTTCTTACAGGCTGGGATTCTCTGCCCAGCGCATTTATCGCGGTGGAGACGGAGCAGGGTGAATCGGGTGAGCTGACCTTTGTGATATACGGCGGCGGATACGGCCACGGGGTGGGGATGAGCCAGAACGGCGCCCAGGCCATGGCAAAGGCGGGAAAGAGCTATAAGCAGATTTTGGAACTGTTCTACGACGGGGCGGAAGTGGCGGAGATTGACGAAATTTAAAAAAGTTCTTGACATTTCGAACAAATGTTCTATAATAAAGGAAAGAACATTTGTTTGCGCTCTGCTTTTCCGGAGATGCTTATTCCCTCATTTACCTTGTATAAATTCGCATTTTAGAATATAATGAAAAAGCGAAAAAAGAGGAGGTAGAGATACATGAAGGAAAAGATGTCGGAGGGGAAGACAGAAATTGACACAAAGAGGCGGGGACTTACGGAGGAAGCCGGCGGCAGGGTGGAGAAGATAAGCCTGCCGCGCACGATTCATCTGGTGCCTATGGACCGCATAGACGGTTTTGACGTGCGCCCTGGTTTCTATGAAGTTAACGGCGCCACGGCCATTCCGGGAGGCGTGAATTTTACGGTTTACTCCCGGAGGGCTACATCGATCGAACTGCTGCTGTTTCACCGCATGGAGGAGGAGCCTTTTGCAGTGCTCCCGTTTCCGCAGCATTACCGCATCGGCAACGTTTATTCCATGATCGTGTTCAAGCTGAATATTGAGGAGTTTGAGTATGCCTACAGGGTAGACGGCCCTTATGACCCGTCCAAGGGTCTTATTTTTGACAAGACGAAATATCTTTTGGATCCATACGCCAAGGCGGTGACAGGCCAGAGCCAGTGGGGGGACTCCTCTGTCCATGAGCAGCATTACAAGGCCAGGGTGGTGAAAGACGATTTTGACTGGGGCACTTCCCAGCAGCCGTTGCTGTCCATGGAGGATCTGGTTATTTACGAGCTCCACGTGAGAGGATTTACGAAGGATGCCTCCTCCGGAGTCTTCCATCCGGGAACTTTTGCAGGGCTTATGGAGAAGCTTCCCTACCTGCTTGAGCTTGGAGTCAATGTGGTGGAGCTGATGCCTATTTTCGAGTTTGACGAGATGCAGGACTACCGGGAGGTGGACGGGAAGAAACTCTACAACTACTGGGGCTACAACACCGTAAGTTTTTTTGCGCCGAACACCAGTTACACGGCCAGCACGGAGTACAACCGGGAGGGCAACGAGTTAAAGAACCTGATCCATGTGTTTAATCAGCACGGCATAGAAGTGTACCTGGACGTGGTCTTTAACCACACGGCGGAGGGGAATGAACACGGGCCTTTCTTCTCGTTTAAGGGATTTGACAACAATATTTACTATCTGCTGACCCCTGAGGGTTACTACTATAACTTCAGCGGCTGCGGCAATTCACTGAACTGCAACCATCCCATTGTGCACCAGATGATCCTTAACTGCCTGCGGTACTGGGTCACCACCTACCACGTCAACGGGTTCCGCTTTGATCTGGCCTCCATCATGGGCCGCAACGAGGACGGTACCCCCATGAACAAGCCGCCCCTTCTCCAGTCCCTGGCTTTTGATCCTATCCTGGGCGATGTGAAGCTGATCGCGGAGGCATGGGATGCGGTGGGCCTCTATCAGGTGGGAAGCTTTCCCTCCTGGAATCGGTGGGCGGAGTGGAACGGCAGGTACCGGGACGACATGCGCCGCTACTTAAAGGGCGACGGGGGCATGGCCCAGGCGGCAGCCCTGCGCATGGCAGGATCCAGGGATATCTATGAGGTCAGCACGCGCAAGGACGCGTCGGTGAATTTTATTACCTGCCACGACGGCTTTACCCTCTACGACCTCTTCTCCTACAACGAGAAGCACAACGAGAAGAACGGATGGAACAACACGGACGGAGCCGGTGACAACAACAGCTGGAACTGCGGGGTCGAGGGTGAGACCGACGATCCGGAGGTGAACCGGCTGAGACGCCGGATGATGCGCAACGCCTTCGCGCTGCTCATGTGCAGCCGCGGGATCCCCATGTTTCTGGCCGGAGACGAATTCTGCAATACCCAGTTCGGCAATAACAATGCCTATTGTCAGGACAACATCACGTCCTGGCTGGACTGGAACCTGCTGGAGAAAAACAGGGATATGTTCCGGTTCTTCCAGCATATGATCCGATTCAGAAAGGAGCATCGTGTGCTCAGGCGCAACGTCAGCGGGGGCACCTGCGGTTTTCCGGACATCAGTTTTCACGGTGAGAAGCCGTGGCGCGGCCAGTTCGCGGCTCACGAGCGGTATGTGGGCGTGATGTTTGCAGGCCGGGAGGAAGGAAAGGAACCCGATATCGTCTATGTGGCCTCCAACAGCTACTGGGAGGAGATCGCCGTGCTGCTTCCGGAGCTTCCTGAGACCATGACATGGGAACTGGCGGCAGACACATGGGAAGCTTCCCGGAAGGAGGGAGGCAGCCTTAAAGGCAACCGTTTCCGTATCCATCCCAGAACCGTTATGGTCTGGGTGGGAAAGAAAGTCTGACTCTGAGAGAACAGAAGGAGGAATGCCGCTATGAAGAAATGTATGGTTTTCATCGCCGCCGCGCTTTTGGTGACCGGAATTTCGGGTGCAGAGGCCGTGAGGGCGAAAGATTACAGGATCCATGGCATAGAGGGAGGCAGCCTGCCTCCTGCCGGCGGCAAATCCTACTATCAGTATCAGTGGGGACTGAAGAACAACGGAGATTTTTCGGGAAAGAGGATAAAGAGCGGATCGGGCTTAGGGCCGGGGGAGAGCGGCCGCATCCGGGTGGATGGCCCCGGCAGTCAGGAGCAGGAAGCGGAGGAATCCGTCGTCCGGGGCCTTGCGGGGGCCGATATTCGGATAGAGCAGGCATGGGATTATTATGAACAGTGCCCCGAAAGACGGCAGGTGGTTGTCGCCATGATCGACACGGGAGTGGATACGGGGCACCCGGAGCTGGCAGGCTGTATATGGGTCAACGGCAAAGAGATACCCGGAGACGGCATTGACAACGACAACAACGGGTATGTGGACGATATAAACGGCTGGAATTTCTATTCGGACAACAACCAGGTTTTCAACGGCGCCGAGGACGAGCACGGGACTCACGGGGCGGGGACCATAGCGGCGGCGTGGGACGGGCAGGGCACTTCGGGTATTGCCGACGGCAGCTATGTAAAGATCATGGTGCTGAAAGTTTTAGGCTCCCAGGACGGAAAAGGCGTTTCCTCCGGCGTAAAAAAGGCTGTCCGCTACGCCCAGGACAACGGCGCTCAGATATGCAATCTGAGCATGGGAACCCTCACCCGGGACGCACAGCTGGAGGACATAATCCGAAATTCCCCCATGCTGTTTGTGGTATCCGCAGGCAACGGAGACGGGGCCGGAAGGGGATACAGCATCGACGACCTTCCCATGTACCCTGCGTCCTGCACTGCGGACAATATAATCACAGTGGGAAGCCTGCTGTTTGACGGCACCTTAGACGCAAGTTCCAATTACGGCGGCGTCGGTGTGGATATAGCGGCGCCGGGAATGTCCATTCTCAGCTGTGTGCCCGGGGGATACGCTTTTATGTCGGGAACGTCTATGGCGGCCCCTATGGTTACTGGCACGGCGGCGCTGGTATACTCCTGCCGTCCTGACCTGGATATCATGGGTGTGAAGCAGGCGATTCTCCATTCCGCCAGACCCGGGGAGGGGATGGAAGGGAAAACCGTGACAGGAGGAATACTGGATGCTTACGGCGCCGTTACCTACGGACGGTAACCGCCCGAATCGCCGGCAGCTGCCCGGCCCTGATAGTTTGTGCTTCGACAGAAGAATAAAATATCAGGGCTTTTTTATGTGGGAAAAACATGGTAGAATAGACGGGAACGGACATAAAGATAAATTGATAAAGCGAAGGAGACAAAAATGACTTCCAATACCTTAAGGGGATATACCTGCGACGAAGTCTGGGAGATGATGAGGGAGCACCAGAATGAGGAGATTCTGACAGCCAAGGGACTGCCCTTTACGTACACCATGAAGGGCGGGGAACTGTTTGTCAGCCGCAGAACAAAGACCATTACCAGAAGCACGTTTGAGGCGGCCTGGAACAGGGTCCTGGAGAATCCCAGGGCGATAACCGGGCCAAAGAAGCTGAATGTGTTCGGCGCTCCCTATCTGTGGGCTGTCTTTAAAATGCTGGAGCTGGTTCCCTTCGGAGCCGCCAACTGCCCGCCGGACCGGAGCGGGCAGGATATGGAATAGACGGAGACTGCCGGAGATTTGCCAGCGGGCAGGGCCGGACTCCGAAAAAGGGAAGTCGTGAAAGGAGCATTTATATATGAAATCTCTGGTGATTGCGGAGAAGCCGTCGGTGGGACGGGATATTGCCCGGGTTCTCAAGTGTACAAAGCAGGGGAACGGCATCATAGAGGGGGAACGGTATATCGTCACATGGGGACTGGGCCATCTGGTGACCCTGGCGGACCCGGAGGATTACGACCAAAAGTATAAACAGTGGAAGATGGAAGATCTGCCCATGATGCCGGACCGTTTCCGGCTGGAGGTGATCAAGCAGACGGCCAGACAGTACCAGGCGGTGAAGGCGCAGATTCACAGGAAGGACGTGAATCAGATCATTATCGCCACGGACGCCGGGAGAGAGGGGGAGCTGGTGGCCAGACTTATTCTCAGGAAGGCGGGCAATGAAAAGCCGCTTAAGCGGCTGTGGATCTCTTCGGTAACCGACAGGGCCATCCGGGAAGGGTTCGCCGGGTTAAAGGACGGCAGGGACTACGAACCTCTCTACGACGCCGCCATGTGCCGGGCCGAGGCGGACTGGCTGGTGGGGATAAACGCCACCAGGGCCCTGACCTGCAAGTACAATGCCCAGCTTTCCTGCGGTCGGGTACAGACGCCCACCCTGGCTATGATCGAGAAGCGGGAGGACCAGATAAAAAATTTTTTGCCCAAATCCTACTACGGGATCCAGGCCAGGGCGCAGGGCGTGACCCTCACATGGAAGGACGGAAAGTCCGGAAGCTTCAGCACGTTTGACAGAGACAGGGCCGGGAAGATACTGGAACAGGTCAGGGGGGAGAGCGGGCAGGTGATCCAGGTGAAAAGGACGCCCAAGCGGGTGGGGGCCCCTCTTCTGTATGATCTGACGGAACTGCAGAGGGATGCAGCCAAAAGGTTTGACTACTCGGCCAAGGAGACGCTGAATATTATGCAGCGTCTCTATGAGAATCACAAAGTGCTGACCTACCCGCGGACGGATTCTAGGTATCTGACCGGGGACATCGTGCCCACACTGAAGGAGCGGCTGAAGGCCTGCTCCGTTGGGCCGTACAGGGTGCTGGCGGGGCGGCTTGTGAACCGGCCTCTGCCCGCCGATCCCGGATTTGTCAATGACAGGAAGGTGGGGGATCACCATGCCATCATCCCCACAGAGCAGTTTGTGCAGCTGGACCATATGACGGTGGACGAGAGGAGAATCTATGACCTGGTGGTGCGGCGGTTTATAGCGGTTATGTACCCCAAGTATGAGTATGAGCAGACGGTTCTGACGGTGAGGGTGGGACAGGAGATTTTTACCGCCCACGGAAATGTGGTGAAATCCCCAGGATGGAAGGCGGTCTATGACAGCCAGGCCGACGAGGGTTCCTGGGATGAGGATGATGCCCCGGACGAAGGCAGTACAGGGGCTTTTACAGGGCCGGGAGGACAAAGCCAGAGTCTTCCCCCGGCGGCCGAGGGGGATGTGCTCAGGGGACTTGTGTTTTCCATGACGGAGGGGAAGACAAAACCGCCTGCGCACTTTACGGAGGCCACGCTTCTGTCGGCTATGGAGAATCCGTGTGCCTATCTGGAAACCGGGGATAAGGCTATGGCAAAGACCCTGGGGGAGACAGGGGGACTGGGAACCGTGGCCACCAGAGCGGATATTATCGAGAAGCTGTTCTCCTCCTTCCTCCTGGAGAAGAAGGGCAGGGAGATCTTTCTCACGTCCAAAGCCAGACAGCTGCTTCGGCTGGTGCCGGAGGACTTGAAGAAGCCGGAGCTGACGGCAGACTGGGAGATGAAACTGTCCGGGATTGCCGCCGGCCGCCTGGAGCGGGACGTATTCATGAGGGATATCCGGGCCTATTCCATGGACCTGATCCGTGAGATCAAAAGCGGGGAGGGGAATTTCCGCCATGACAATCTGACCAACCGCAAATGCCCTCAGTGCGGAAAGCGTATGCTTCTGGTGAAGGGCAAGAACAGCGAGATGGTGGTGTGCCAGGACAGGGAGTGCGGATACAGGGAGACTCTGTCCCGCACATCCAATGCCAGATGTCCCAACTGTCACAAGAAGATGGAGCTGAGAGGCAGGGGGGACGGGCAGATCTTTGTGTGCCGCTGCGGCTATAAGGAGAAGCTGAACTCCTTTGTGGAGAGGAGAAAAAAAGAGGGCGCCGGAGTCACCAGGAAGGATGTGGACCGGTACTTAAGGCAGCAGAACAGGGAGACGCAGGAACCTCTGAACAACGCGTTTGCCCAGGCTCTCATGGGGATCAATCTGGAAAAACAGCAGGGAGAGCAGAGGAAAAACCGTTTCCCAAAGCAGCCGTAGGAAAAAGGGCAGGTGAAGCTATGGATGTGTATTTTGACAGGAATTTCTGGTATAAAGCGGACGAAAACAGGGACGAAGAGCCGGGGACATGTGTGAAGACAGACGCAAGCTTCGGATATGGAGGTTTCCTGTGGCACGTTCCGGCTGTCTATGTGTGCAGGGAAGGGATTGTCCTGGATATCTGCCGGCAGGTTCCGGCGGAGGCGGTGGAGGAATTCTTTCGCACATGGGGGATGTGGGAAGGCCGAGAGGAGGAAATGATCTGTGCCGGGAGGATGGAAGCAGACGCGGCCAATCCCATGAGTTTTGAGGCGGATTTCAGGCTTGAGGCGGAGGGGTGGACTTTTAAAAAGAAGACGGGAAGCTGTATCTGCATTCTGCCTCAAAAGCCGGGAGCAGAAATGCCGAAAAAGAGCCAAAGACTCCGGAGAACGTCAGAGGAAGAGATTGCCGCAGCCTACGGTCTTGACAAAGAGCAGGGGTGGCAGGTTTTCAGGCAGAGCTTTCGGACTGAGGGGAATGCCGAAAAAAGCGGAGGCCGCCCGGGTATTTCCCCGGCCGGAACAGCCGGGGCTGCTCTCAGGCTGACGGTTTCGGCGGGGGAGCTTTCGGTGCCTCTGGGGACGCCCTTTAACGCGGAGGAAGGGTGTGGGAGAAGGAAACTGGTGTTTGGCCATCCGGTTACAGGTGAGCCCGTGGAGATGGAGATACTGGGATGCAGCGGATTCACCGCGGATTTTTCTGCCCTGGCGTTTGAGAAGCCTAGGGAAAGGTTCAGCCTTCCATCCCATGCCCTGCTGCTTAAGTATGCCCCCGTCGCCGGGCTGCGGCCGGGGGAGAAGCTGGCCGTGAAGGACTGCGGCAAGGGGGATGCGCCGGTCTTTACAGGCCCAAAAGAGAGCGGGAAGGCAGCGGCGGCCGTGGCTGTCGTCATAGGCGGAAGCCGTGGGCCCATATCCGTGTTTGCAGCGGGAAAGGTGGAGGGAGAGGAAGCGGATGACGGGGGAGAGCAGGCCTGCTCCGCCATGTATTTTGAGCGTAAAACACGGGTTAAGTGGCAGGCCTGGATAGAGAGGGTGCCCTTTGAGCCGGAGATATTCAGTTTGGGCGTATGTTTGGGAGAGATGATTCAGGAGGAGAGGAAACGTGGAGAGGAGAGACAAGATTAATTACTATCTGGATCTGGCGGACGTGGTGGCCAGGCGGGGGACCTGTCTGCGCAGGCTCTACGGAGCGGTGATCGTCAAGAACGACGAGGTGATTTCCACAGGGTATGTGGGAGCACCCAGGGGAAGGAAGAACTGTTCAGACCTGGGGGTTTGCATTCGGAAGAAGATGAATATACCCAGAGGGGAGAGGTATGAGCTGTGCCGCAGCGTTCACGCGGAGGCCAATGCCATCATCAGCGCGGAGCGGGAGCGGATGATCGGAAGTTCCCTGTATCTGGCCGGGAGAGAGGTGAGCACCGGGGAGTACATTGCCGACTCTTGCAGCTGCTCCATGTGCAAGAGAATGATCATCAACGCGGGCATTGCGACGGTGTATATCAGGGACGATGAAGAGCACTACCGAACGGTGCAGGTGAGGGAGTGGATCGACGAGGACGAGTCTCTTGACGGTCAGTTCGGTTATTAGAGTTTCCCGGTATATTTGGAAATATAAGGTGAAAATTCCATTGACTTTTTCTTCACAAAATGAGATAATAAATTGAAATTTTTTTCAAATCTAAGGAGGATTATAATGTCAACAAAAGCTTATTACCCAATTAGCGAAATCGGATCAGGGAAGCCGGGCTTTTCCACCACACGATCCATCATCGAAGCTGCTTTTTACGGAAACAATGTTGTCAAGGTGAATACTTTAAAAGAGGCTTATGAGTTAGCAAAGAATTCTCCGGGAACGGTTGTTACGGATATGCCTGTATATAGAGGTGAGGAGTTCGGCCTTGAGAAGGACGCCAAG
>JAAWHK010000077.1 GCA_022795805.1 Hungatella sp.
TTGGGGCAATATTTATAATTTTTTCCCATAAAACGCCTAAATTTGTTAAGAGTTTTTAAGGAATAAGTGGTTGCCGTCCATGACGAAATCATGTATAATTAGGAAGCGCGCCAAATTCGGCGCAAATGAATATGGATAGAAAGCTTTGAAGAACCATCAGATGAGAGGACAGACTGTGGATACGTACCAAACGTTGAATGAAGTACTGGTGAATCTGTTCCGTGATATTATGGATATTGAGCAGAAGGCCATTATCACAGAGGAATATAAGGATCTGACCAACAATGACATGCATGTGATTGAAGCCATTGGAACGACAGAGCCTAAGAATATGTCAACGATCGCCCGTCTTCTGTCTGTCACTGTAGGTACACTTACCATAGCCATGAACAGCCTGGTTAAAAAGGGATATGTGATTCGGCAGAGAGGAACCGCGGACCGCCGGGAAGTTTATATTTCCCTGTCAGAAAAAGGGCGGGGAGCATATGAGCATCATGCCAGATTTCACAAAGCTATGATTGACAGTGTCTCAAAGGAACTGAATCAGGAAGAAATGGAAATGCTGGTCAGAACTTTGACGAAGTTGAACCGGTGGTTTCGAAGCTGGCAAGATTATTAAAGGAGGATGTTTCAAATTATGAAGAAATTAATTATGTGTCTGGCAGGGCTTATGACAGCCGTTTCCCTGGCAGCATGTACGCCAACCCAGGTCACGGAATCAGCACCCCAGGCAGCAAAGCAGAATCCGGACGGGATTACTCCGGAGATGGTCGCCGAGAGCAATGCCGCTATAAAGAGAGAGGCAGATTCAGCAGCGCCGGTTTACGATGTAGCGTTTATTTATGTTCCAAATTCTGATGCCACAGGACTTACCCGTGAGGAGGTGAGCCTGGAAGCCATGACAGAGCAGGTGCTGGTAGACTGTCTGGTTGAAAAGGGGGTTCTTGAAGCGGACACGACGGTTAATTCATTTGATATTGAAGGCGGCGAAAAGCCGGGTCCCGGTGTATCGGCAGATGCGGTGGGAAGCGGAGAAAGAATCGGAACCCTTGATCTGTCCGGTATTCCCGAATCAGGAACCGCCGGAGAGGTTGCCATGCTGAACGCCATTGCCAATACGTTTATAGAGAACTATGAATTGGACAAGCTGAAACTCCTGATCAACGGAGAAAACTATGAGAGCGGACATATTGCTCACGAGGATGGCGATTATCTGGAGTTCATCGACAAGTATGAGAAATTCTGATGACAAACATTTACGGCAGCTGCACCTGTTTTCGGACAGAGCAGCTGCCATATCTTTTTTATCCTACTGACCGGACCGGCAGGACTGAAGCCATTCCTTAAAATAAGGCTTGATGACGGTAAAGGGTGCAGGTCCGATATCCAGAATAAACCGATTAAACTCCTTCAATTCAAACTGATCCTTTAAGGTTATCTCCGCCTGTTCTTTCATATGGCTGATTTCCAGATATCCCACATAGTAATTGAGATAGTTTACAGGAGCATCCAGCATGTAACTGTAAAGCTCGTCAACCAGAGCACTGTCGCTGATACCAAAATATTGTGACAGATAGACGGCCGCCTGATCCTTATCCCAGCCGTAATAGTTGATATTTATATCCAGCAGTGCATGGAGGGCCAGGGTAGCAGAAGCATTGTACGCCAGAAGACGGCCGAGTTCCGGCGACAGGCCGTTATCTGTGGTGTAGGAGTAGTTTTCCACATAAGTAGCCCACCCCTCGCTGTAACTGTTAAAGCTGAGAACCTTTCTCAGAGGGGAGCTGCAGTTGCCAAGAAAATACACATTCTGGTACAGATGCCCTGGATAGCCCTCGTGAGCCAGGGTCGTATAAAGGCTGTCGGACGTACTTACGGAGCCCTGGTTAATATAGATTACGCAGTCTTCATAGCGGTCCATCGGGGGAACCAGAAAGAAGGCCGGGCTTAAAGTGTGCTCCAGGGCAGAGGGAACGTATTTGGTGGTGTAGGTACTGTGTTCCAGTTCGGGGAAGTCATCGGCAATAACTTCCTTTAAGTGCTCCAGGATTTCATCCGGTTCCGTATAGGCGAACCGGTAATCAGCCAGCTGTTCGCTTAACTCCTCGTGCTCCATAAGGAGTTTGGACATAGCCATCAGGTCATAGTTAAGCTGCTTTTCGACGGCATCCCGAAGTTGATCAATGGTTGCGTAGGTGGTACCCGTGGAAGAATGCACAAGATATTCGTAGTACTCTTTTCCCTTGGGATAGTAGCACAGGCCCATCTCATTGGTACAGGTACCTTTGAGCTCTTTTAGTCCATTTAAGAGAAGCTCGTAAGCGGGAATAAAATGGCTGTTCAGGATTTCCAGATTTTTTTCCTTGTAGGAGTTTTTTTCTTCTTCCGTAAGGTCTGTCATGGAATCAATGCGCTCGTCAAAAGTGGAAGCCAGGAAATTAAGCTCCGGCGCCAGAAGATATGCCTCACAGTCATTTATAATGGTGTCAACGCACCGGTCGGTCATAAAAAGGCCGGATTTGGACTTTTCCTTCTCAAATTCAAGAATCTGTTCGTAATACTGATCAATGGTGGACAAAAGGGCCAGGTAATCGTCCACATCGCTTTTTGAATAGAAGATATACTCAGCCAGAAGGACGGGGAGCTGTGCCTGAATTCCTACAGTGGGGGCCAATGGCTGATAGTAGAGTTCCAGTCCTTCGAACTTTCGCTCTGTGTCATAAACCGTTTCCAGAATCTTGTAGGTTAGCTGCTGTTCCGGCGTCAGAAGCTCTGCGGGTATCTCCTTTAAAGCAGCTTCGTCCCTCCTCTGGGTCTCCTCAGCTTCTTTGAGGGCAGCCAGGGAAAAGTCCCCGAAAGACCGCTCACAGTCTGTAATGCCGTATGCGGCAGGGTCTGCCAGGGTATAATGAAGTGTCAGATATCCGTCCGACAGCTGTTCGCAGAACAGTTTGGCACACAGTTGGTCAAAGGCAGATCGGGCCGCCTTTGCTCTGTCGGGAGCCGTGGGCTGAGCGCTGCCATTCAGCGGAGTGCGGAAAGCGTCGTTTTCTGCAGATTTGTACGTTTCGTAATCGGTCTCTCTCTCAGGGGCGCTGCGGGAACAGGCACAGAGAAGGGAGAGTGTCAGGAACAGAGGAAGTAAAAGATAGCGGTACTGTCGGATTGTTTTCATCATAAAAGGTTCTCCATATTGTCGGTTTCTTATTATTAGTAGTATAATTTATATTTCATGATAATACAACTCATGAAAAAATATTGACGAAAACTATTTTAAAAGGTACACTAAGAACAATCTATTTTTGCAGGAGGAATCAATTATGTGTAAAGAGTGCAAAAGACCTTACTATATCACAACAGCCATTGCATACACATCGGGAAAACCCCATATCGGCAATACGTACGAGATAGTACTGGCGGACAGTGTGGCCAGATACAGACGGGCCCAGGGATATGACGTGTTTTTCCAGACAGGCACGGATGAGCACGGTCAGAAGATTGAGCTGAAAGCCCAGACAGCCGGTGTGACGCCCAAGGAGTATGTGGACAAGGTTGCAGGGCAGGTGAAGGCTGTATGGGATTTAATGAACACTTCCTACGATAAATTTATCCGGACCACAGATGCGGACCATGAGAAGCAGGTACAGAAGATTTTTAAGAAGCTGTACGATCAGGGAGATATCTATAAGGGATATTATGAGGGGCTGTACTGTACCCCCTGCGAGTCGTTTTTTACGGAGTCCCAGCTGGCTGACGGAAAGTGTCCGGACTGCGGAGGCCAGGTACAGCCGGCTAAGGAAGAGGCCTATTTCTTTAAGATGAGCAAATACGCGGACCGGCTCATTAAGCATATCAATGAGCATCCGGAATTTATTCAGCCGGTTTCCCGAAAAAATGAGATGATGAATAATTTCCTGCTTCCCGGGCTTCAGGATCTGTGTGTGTCCAGAACCTCATTTACGTGGGGGATACCGGTGGATTTTGACTCGAAGCATGTGACTTATGTGTGGCTGGACGCTCTGACCAACTACATTACAGGTATCGGCTATGACTGCGATGGGGAGAGTACGGAGCAGTTTAATAAACTGTGGCCTGCCGACCTCCATCTGATCGGAAAGGACATTATCCGTTTCCATACCATTTACTGGCCCATATTCCTTATGGCACTGGATCTTCCTCTTCCGAAGCAGGTGTTCGGACACCCGTGGCTTCTGAGGGGAGAGGGCAAGATGAGCAAGTCAAAGGGCAATGTGCTGTATGCCGATACGCTGGTCGACTTCTTCGGCGTTGACGCTGTGAGATACTTTGTGCTTCATGAGATGCCGTTTGACAACGACGGGGTTATCTCCTGGGAGCTGATGGTGGAGCGTCTTAATTCCGACCTGGCCAATGTGCTGGGCAATCTGGTGAACCGTACCATATCCATGTCAAACAAGTATTTCGGCGGCGCGGTAAATAATACAGGAGTAACGGCGGACGTTGATCAGGACCTGAAGGATACGGTTTTGTCTGCAGTGAAAAAGACGGACGAAAAGATGGAACAGCTTCGGGTGGCGGATGCCATCAGCGAAATTTTTAATATTTTCCGCAGGAGCAATAAATATATCGACGAGACTGCGCCCTGGATCCTGGCCAAGGACGAAGCCAGCCAGGGACGGCTGGCCACAGTGCTCTACAATCTGGTGGAGGCTATCACCATAGGAGCCTCCCTTCTGGAGCCCTTTATGCCTGAGACTTCGCAGAAGATTTTAAGCCAGTTGAATACAAGCCCAAGAGCGCTGAGCCGGATGGACACGTTTGGTCTCTATCCAGACAACGGAAAAGTGGCAGAGAAGCCTGAGATCCTGTTTGCCCGCATGGACATGAAAGAGGTTATGGAAAAAGTGGAGGCCATGCTGGCGGCAGAGGAAGAGAAAGAAAATCAGAATTTCGGAGACAAACCGGAAGAAACAGAGAATAAACAGCGGGAGGATAACTTGGACATAGAGGCGAAAGATGAGATTACTTATGACGACTTTGCCAAAATGCAGTTCCAGGTAGGGGAGATTATTGCTTGTGAGGAAGTGAAAAAGTCCAGAAAGCTTCTGTGCAGCCAGGTGAAGATCGGCAGCCAGGTGAGGCAGATCGTCAGCGGAATCAAGGCACACTACACACCGGAGGAGATGGTGGGCAAAAAGGTTATGGTTTTAATGAATCTGGCTCCGAGGAAGATGGCAGGCGTTATGTCAGAGGGGATGCTTCTGTGTGCGGAGGATGCAAACGGTAATCTGGCCCTCATGACGCCGGAGAAGCCGATGCCGTCAGGAGCGGAGATTGGTTGATGGAAAAAAAATCGTCTTTCCGATGCCTGAACAGCAATATTCTGAAAATGATTGCCATTGTTGCCATGCTGATTGACCATAGTGCGGTGGTGTTTATAGAAAATCGTATTTTGGGAGGTCCTTTTGACTTCATTCCTGCCGCGACTTCAGAGTATGTGGCAATGTGGTGGAAAGCTGATATAGTTCTGCGGTTTATTGGGAGAATCTCCATGCCCATTTTCTGCTACCAGATCGTGGAGGGATTTCTGCATACAAAGGATGTAAAACAGTACGCCGGAAGGCTTCTGCTGTTTGCTGCTGTTTCCGAGATCCCTTTTGACCTGGCGGTATTTAACACATGGTTTTATCCCTGGTATCAGAATGTGTTTTTCACATTACTTATGGGGCTTCTTGCCATAGCTGCTGTCAACAGATACGAGGCGGAAGGGAGTCTGTGGAAACAGGCCGCGGCGGTGGTGGGTTGCTGCTGCATCGCACAGATTTTGAAGGCGGATTACGGAGCCTTTGGCGTGTTTTTTACAGTACTGCTCTACTATTGCCGTCAGGACATGAGGCGGCAGACGATCCTGGGCAGCCTGGCACTGCTGTGGGAGGTGACCGCTCCACTTGCGTTTATCCCCATCCGCATGTACAATGGGGAGAGGGGCAGCAAAAGATGGAAATGGTTTTTCTACGGGGTTTATCCCGTCCATTTGCTTATCCTGGCAGTGGGAAGCAGAATTTTGCCGTGGAGCCCGTGAAAATGAAAGACAAGCAGAGGACAGAAACCATGATCATTGACACACACGCACACTATGATAACGAGGCTTTTGACATGGACAGAGATGTGCTTCTGTCCGGTCTTCCCTCCCGGGGGATAGAGCTGGTTGTCAATATAGGAGCCAGCATTGAGACTACAAAAGAGACGCTGAAACTTACGGAACGATATCCGTTTGTCTGGGGTGTTGTGGGCGTGCACCCCAGCGAGACGACCAAGATGGAGGAAGCCCATATAGACTGGCTGAGGGAGGCGGCCCGCCGGCCCAAAACAGTGGCGATCGGTGAGATCGGCCTGGATTACTATTGGGATGAACCGGATCGGGAGATTCAGAAACACTGGTTCATGCGGCAGCTGGATCTGGCTAGGGAGACAGGGCTTCCTGTGGTGATTCACAGCCGGGACGCGGCGAAAGATACCCTGGATATCATGAAGGGACAGAGAGCCGGGGATATGGGAGGTGTGATCCACTGCTTTTCCTACGGTGTGGAGCTGGCCAGAGAGTACCTGAACATGGGGTTTTATCTGGGAATCGGAGGCGTGCTTACCTTTAAGAACGGAAGAAAACTGCGAGATGTGGTGGAGTATATGCCCATGGAGCGCATGGTGCTGGAGACAGACTGTCCCTACCTTTCCCCGGAGCCCTTTCGGGGAAAAAGAAACTCGTCCCTGAACTTGCCCTGGGTTGTCAGAGCGGTCAGCGCCATAAAAGGCATTTCGGAGGAAGAGGTAATATCCATAACCAGTGACAATGCCAGAGCCATGTACCGGATGCATCTTTGAGAAAGGATTATTGCAGTTTATGGAACGGACTAGGCAGTTAAGTTTGGAAAATCCCAGGGATACCATTGAGATTATAAAGAAATATCAATTCGTGTTTCAGAAGAAATTCGGACAGAATTTTCTTATAGATTCCCATGTCCTGGATAAGATCATACATGCGGCCGCGATTACGAAGGAGGACTGTGTCCTGGAGATCGGGCCTGGAATCGGTGTTATGACCCAGCGCCTGGCGGAAAAAGCCCGCCATGTGGTGGCGGTGGAGATTGATAAAAACCTGATTCCTATTCTGGAGGAGACATTACAGGGCTACGATAATGTAACGGTTATTAATCAGGATATTCTGAAAGTTGACATCAATGAAATGACACAAGTGTACAACAACGGATGTCCCGTTAAAGTGGTGGCAAACCTTCCCTACTATATAACGACGCCCATCATTATGGGGCTGTTTGAGCGCCGGGTGCCGGTTGACAATATTACGGTTATGGTTCAGAAAGAGGTGGCGGACCGGATGCAGGTGGGGCCGGGAAGCAAGGACTACGGTGCGCTGTCTCTGGCAGTGCAGTATTATGCAGAGCCGTATATTGTGGCCAATGTTCCGCCTAACTGTTTTATTCCGCGTCCCAATGTGGGCTCTGCCGTGATCCGCCTTACCAGACACAGGAATCCGGCGGTTGAGACGAAAAGCCCGGAGCTTATGTTTCGGCTGATTCGGGCATCCTTTAACCAGCGGCGGAAAACGCTCCAGAATGGACTGAACAATTCTCCGGAGCTGTCCTACTCTAAGGAGACCATTGCCCGGGCCATAGAGAGCCTGGGGGTGCCGCCTTCGGTCAGAGGGGAAGCTCTGACCCTGCAGCAGTTCGCACAGCTGGCTGACTGGCTGGTCTGTCATGGGGAATAAGGACAAAATGCGTATCTCCAATTGTACAACATGAGGAGATACGCATTTTTTGTCCCTTAAAGACCGTTGGTTTTATTTTGGCATCTTGGAGCAGGCAGCCTCGTCGGCGATTACCACCACGTCATTGTGGAACTGAAGGATGGAGGCCGGGAGCTGGGGAACAACAGGCCCATGGACGGCTTTGGCTAATGCATCGGCCTTATCCTCGCCGCTGACAATCAGAAGAATCTTCTTTGCCTTCATGATGGTTCCGATTCCCATGGTATAAGCCTGCTTCGGAACATCATCGATACTGGCGAAAAATCTCTTGTTGGCGTCAATTGTGCTTTCTGTCAGGTTTACACAGTGGGTGATAGCGCTGAAGGAATCGTCGGGTTCATTAAAGCCGATGTGGCCGTTGCGGCCCAGTCCCAGAAGCTGCAGATCTACTCCGCCCATACCGGCGACTACGTCTTCATACCGCAGACACTCTTTTTCGGCGTCGGGTTCCATACCGTTGGGAACATTGGTATTGCCGAGATCAATATTAATGTGCTTAAACAGATTATTGTACATAAAATAATAGTAACTCTGGTCATTGTCTCTGGGAAGGCCCTTATACTCATCGAGGTTTACGGATTTAACCTGTGAAAAATCCAGATCCCCTTTTTTGTGCCAGTCAATCAGCTGTTTATAGGTTCCAATGGGAGACGAACCGGTAGCC
Organism: Hungatella sp.; assembly: GCA_022795805.1. Classification (GTDB taxonomy): domain Bacteria; phylum Bacillota; class Clostridia; order Lachnospirales; family Lachnospiraceae; genus UBA3402. The sequence continues at coordinate 8,469 of JAAWHK010000077.1, forward strand.
AGTCCGAGAACACAGTCAGGCTTCATAATAACCTGTGCAGATATGACATTGGCAGCCTTTCTGCTCATGTCGTCGTAATCCTTTACCCGATACACCCTCATAAAAATACCTCCGTAAAAAATTTTTTTGATATGCATACTATAGGATAACATTTTTATGTCATACTTTCAATGGGTAATTACATAGAATATTAACCAAAGGGGTGATTGTATGTCTAATTATCGCAGACTGATTTCGTACATATATGCTTACGAGGGAGGAATAAAAGGAAAAAACGTGGGGTTTGCGAAACTGGAAGTCCGAAACGGGCAGTGCAAGATTCAGGTCAATGTGAGAAACGTTTATATCGGGAGCCAGGACACGGGGGTGTATCTTCTTACCGGCACGGAGGAGATACTGATAGGGCGGATTTTCATCAGAAACGGAGCAGGAGAATTCAGAGCTCTGGTGGCAGTAGGGAATATAGCAGGTTCCGGCCACACCATAGACCAGTGTTATGGGTTGACTGTCCATAACCTGTCAGATTCCTGGCAGTGTTATACCACGATCTGGGAGGATGCGGTGGCTCATGCGGCGGAAGTGGCCCTTGAGGACGCCACATCTGAAAGGACTTCCGGGGAGGAGCCTGCCCCAAGTTCCGTATCCGTGGCGGTGGAGGCAGAGATTGAGGCGCAGGACAGGGAAAAAGAGGAGGGAGCGGACGGAAAGAAGGAACCGCTGCCTTTGTCGGTTATCCCGCCTGTTTCTCCGGAGGAGACAGATGGGACGGAGCTGCCTGACACGGATGTGGGAGCTATGGAGATAAGGCCTATGGAGGTGCTTCCTATAGGAAGGGAGGCCGGGGGAAGAAAGACGCCGGATAAAACTGCGGGGGCGCGGGAGCTGTCGGAGAGCCGCAGCGGCGAAAACATTGGGGCAGCGGCCAAGGGACAGAACGGGGAAGCTTCGGAAAGGATGCCGGAGGAACAGAGCCTTGAGACAGCAAAGGCGGTCTCCGAAGGACAGAACCGTGAAGCGGCGGAAACGGTATGGGAAGGACAGAACCACGAAGGGGCAGGGGGCGAGCCAGAAATGCGCATCGGCGAAGCTGCGGGATCTATACCAGAAGGACAGAGCCGTGAAACGGGGGAGAAAGCGTCAGGGGAGGCCAAAGAACCCCAGCCGGTGCAGCGAAAAGACACCTGCATTCAGTCAGTGCGGCCGATGCAGGCCGGACAGCCGGGAATGCTGTTTCAAACGGGAAAGTTTGTCCGTCCGGGAAGACCGGGGCGGCAGCCGCAGTCATCCCTGCAGCATACAGCGGTTCAGCAGGTCCTCCCGGCTCAGCAGACTATTCATCCTGACAACGGGCAGCCGGATGCGAAGGAAGAACAAAGTGAACAGACGGAGACCTATATTCCGGATCAGAACGCTGTAGACGACGAACCTAAAATCGACAGCGTGTGGCAGAGGTTTTACAAAACCTATCCCAAGATTCAGGCTTTTGATTATAACGGGGGATGTGAGATCCTTACAATCAAACCGCAGGATATCGGCCTGCTTCCCAGGGAGGTATGGGGATATGGCAATAACAGTTTTCTTCTTCACGGATATTATAATCACAGATATCTGATATTTGCCAGGTTAAATAATCCGAAGGGACGTCCCAGATTTCTTTTGGGGGTTCCGGGGCATTATTACAGCAATGAAAAGTATATGGCAGCCATGTTCGGATTCCCTAATTTTGTGCTGTCCAAGGTGCAGCCTACGGGGGATGACCGGTTCGGCTACTGGTATACGGATATACGTTTGGGATTGTAGCAGAAGCAGCACACTGGTTAACCGGCGTTAAACGATTCCCCGTATCCGGGCGTTGGGCAGGAACCTTTTTGCGGCAGCGAGAAAAAGTTCCATCTCATTGGAGGAAACGGCGGTCAGATTTTTGTCTGGTACCTGCCGGGAGGGGACGAATTCCTGCAGATAGTAGGGCGAATCCCCTGCAAGCCACAAAGAGATGTCATTGAAATCGTCAATATCGTGAAGACCTTTAACCACGGTTGTCCGAAATTCAAAGGGAATATGCCCCTCTTTAAGCCACTGAACACTTTGGTCTATGGGAGCAAGCAGAAATTCGTCCAGGCCGCAGACTTTTCCGTAATGGGGGCGGCCGGCTTTTATGTCCATAGCCACGTAGTCTATCAGGCCGTCGGTACAAAGCTGTTTCAGAATGTCAGGCCGTGAACCGTTGGTGTCCAGCTTAATCCTGTAGCCCAGGGGTTTGATCTGGTCCATCAGCCGGAAAAGGGGTAGAGGATGCAGAGTCGGTTCACCGCCTGTGATGCAGATTCCTTCCAGGATGCCTTTCCTTTTTTTGAGGAAATCCATGAGCTCTTCCATAGTTATGGACTCATCTGCGCTGCCGTCCAGGATTCCGGAATTGTGACAGAAAGGACATCGGAAATTACATCCGCCGAGAAACAGGGTGCACGCCACATAGCCGGGATAATCCAAAAGAGTGGTTTTCTGAAATCCGCATAATTTTAATGAATTCATGAAGAATCTCCATTTTCATTTTATAGATTTTCGGGTATACTTTTATGGGATACCTGTGGATATGAGCCGGTATGGACGCATATGATACATGGCCTTCTGACTCTGGTATCATCATAACAGAAAATAATAAAAAGAGGAATCTTTTATGACAAAAGAAGAAAAATATATGCGCGAGGCGATACGGCAGGCCAGAAAAGCCGGGATTCTCAACGAGGTCCCCATCGGGTGTGTCATAGTTTGTGAAGACAGAATCATTGCCAGGGGATACAACCGGCGGATCGTTGATAAAAATGCGGCAGCTCACGCGGAGATGATCGCAATACGAAAGGCCTGCAAAAAAATGGGAGACTGGCGTCTGGAAGGGTGTGTCATGTATGTAACTCTGGAGCCGTGTCCCATGTGTGCCGGAGCTATTGTACAGGCCCGTATCCCTAAAGTGGTTATAGGCTGCATGAATCCGAAGGCGGGATGTGCGGGTTCAGTCCTTAATATGTTTCAGGAACCGGGTTTTAACCACCAGGTGGAGACAGAGACCGGGATTTTGGAAGAGGAATGCTCAGGATTGTTAAAAGCCTTCTTTAAGACTCTGCGCCAGGCGCGGGAGCTGGAACGGAACATGCACTGTGAATCTGCACCTTGACAAAAACTGCTGAGCAGGGTATACTTAACAGGCTACCTGAGTCATAAAGTTTCCGTGCAGCCGGGGAGATAGCGGTGCCCTGTACCTGCAATCCGCTCTAGCAGGGGTGATGTCTCACCCCGGGCAGTTTACTGTGGAGCTGCCCTGTG
>JAAWHK010000078.1 GCA_022795805.1 Hungatella sp.
TCCCCAAAGCTGCGGTCCACGATGTAGCAGGTGCAGGCATCCGTTATCTCCGTCGGCCCGTACAGGTTGGCATACACCACATCCGGCAGATAACTCCTCCATATGTTCAGCTGCTTATTGGGCATCACCTCCCCGCAGAACAGAACCCGTTTCAGGCTCCCCCTCAGGTCCACGTTCCGCAGCGCTTTCAGCTTCGACACCACCGTCAGGGCCGACGGTACCCAGAAAATCGTCGTGACACGGCTGGCCTTTAAGTATTCCAGCAGCAGCACCGGCTGCGAAAACAGGTTCGGGGGGATGATGCAGACCTCTCCGCCCGTCTTCATGGCCGAATAGATGTCCAGTATGGAATTGTCAAAATAGAACGGCGCCTGGTTCCCGAAGATATCCTCCTGCGTGATCCCGAAAGTCTCCGTCACCCAGTCCGTATAGTCCACAACACTTCCGTGGCTGATGCAGACCCCTTTGGGCACACCTGTGGAGCCGGAGGTAAAAAGCACATACAGCAGATCCCGGTCAATAATGGAATCCGCGGCTCTCCTCACGGCCTGTGAGCTCTCCTTTTCCTCCGCGTCCTCATAAAAAAGAAACGCTCCGTCATACTCAAACTGCCTGAATCCCTTTGCAAGCTCCCTGGTGGTGATCACAAGTTCCGGCCGGAGGACTTCCAGGATCCGATTGACCCTGGCCGCCGGCATCTCCGTGTCAATGGGTGAATAGAAATTCCCGCTGTATGCAATGCCCATAAAGGATACAAGCACCTTCACGCTTTTTTCAATATATACCACAACCGGTTTTTTACGCCCATGTCCCGATTCAAGAATCGCGTCCGCTATCCCCACGCTTTTGTCGTGATACTGTTTATACGTGATTGATTCCCGTTCGTCCCGTACCGCCGTCTTCTCCGGCATGTTTTTCGCGGAATGTTCCAGCCATTCCAGCACGTTTGACTGCATCTTTCTCCTCCCTTTTCGTTAATCCTTATTGTCCCGCTCCCTCCCTAAAACTGCATATACAAAAACTGTCCCGCATCATACCCGGAACCGTATATTCCAAACAGCAGCACGGAAAAAAGCAGTATGTAGTACACGCTCCACCGCACCGGCAGCCTCTGTCTGTCAATCACTTCCAGAACCTTTACGTTCTTCTCCTCCATCACAGACACAAACAGCACCATCAGAAGCCCCGCTGCCAGGACAACGCCGTCCTGGCGGATCCATCCCAGGGCCGAAAGGCTTACGCGCCCGCCCACAAAAAAGCTGCGGCCAATCAGCTGCCGGACCATAACCAGAAACTCCCCAAAATCCTCTGCCTGCAGGATCATGTTGGCCACAAACAGAACGCACCATGTCCGCACCATGCAGAATCCGCTGTAAACGACGGAAGTGCCGGTAATGCGCAGCCTCTTTTTGATCCTGCCGTATGTCCCCTCCAGCACCAGGGAGCTGCTGATAATCCCGCAGTAGTACATCCCCCATACCAGGTAGCGGACGCTGCATCCGTGCCACAGGGCCGTGGTCAGCCACACAAGAAACGTCCCGGCCAGAAGGGGCGCCACCCTTCCCGCTTCCTTCCCATACCCCTTAAAGTACTTCCGCAGGCGCCTTCCATAACCCGACTGGATGAAGGGCATCATAAGATAATCCTTAAATACCCCCCCGAGTGTGATATGCCACCGCCGCCAGAACTCCGCCGTGGTTTTGGAGAAGTAGGGCTGCCTGAAATTCTCCGGCAGGCCGATCCCAAACGTCCCGCTCATTCCCAGCATCATGTCCATGTAGCTGGAAAAGTCCGTGTAGAACCACAATGAATACGCCATGATGCCTGTCAGGATCGAAATTCCGCTCTGGTCTGCAAAACTTCCGGACACATAGGACGCGATCTGCTCCAGCCTGGCTGCCAGAACCAGTTTTTTAAAAGCCCCCCAAATAAATCTCTGAAGCCCGTGCATGAACTGTTCGTACTGAAACGCTTTCTTTTCTCTAAGGCTTTCCCTGAACCTGGCAAAACGATTAAAAGGCCCCTGGAGTATAGTTGGCAGATAGATCAGATACAGAAGGTAAAAAAAGTAGTTTTTCTCACAGACCGTTTCATCTCTGTCCGTATCCATTAAATAGCTTATGGCCTTTAATATAAAGTATGAGTTTCCAAGAAGCACAAACCAGCCTGTGACAGGCCCGGCCAGAAGGGCTGCCACGCACAATGCTGTAATCCCTCTCCTGCACCGTTTAATCGTCTTTTCGGATGCCTTCTTATTTTTCCTGGCGTATGTAATCCAGACAGCGCCCAGGTACGTGACCGTGCTGACAAGGATCAGTATGACCGGAACTCTCATAACGGAATATCCGTAAAATACCAGGCTCATCCCAAGCAGGAGAAGCCACTGGTGATTTCCCGCGATGGTGTAATAGAGGACGGCGCAAACGGCCCACAATGCAAAAAACGGATAGGAAAAAATGCTCATTCTAATTCACCTGTCTCTCCCACAATGTATCTATTATTTTTTCCTCTCTTACATGATATGCATCATAAAAATCCTTAGTTTTCAGCGCGCTTCTGGTTGGATCATAGGAACCTAAGATACGAATTCCATTTTCTGATGCATAAGAAATCAGATAGGCTTCCACTTCCAAAATGACTTTATAAGTGTCATCATGGGAAATAAATTGATACATTTCTTCCGAATAAGGAGGAAGATAAAGACTGACCTCCACGCCATTTTTCATCAAAAATTCTATAATTTCTTCAAATGTATTCTGTAATTCTTTATCAATCTCTCTGTAATCATCACAACAATATATAGTTCGACTATTACAAATATTTTTTGTTTCTTCCATAATTTGATCTTCTGTGTATTTATTTTGGTAATCTCTTCCATACATAGAAGATCCATCTGAATGTACAGTTAGATATGATGGATTATCATAATCCTCACTACTTTCGATCCAAGCTCTTTTATGTTCCATTAAATTCTCAAAATTGTATTGAAAATAGGATGGTGAAAAAAGGTTCTTCCACTGAATTCCCAGATCAGGTTGCCTTCCACTTGGAATCTTTCCTTCCAATATCTGCTTCATATATAATGTGTTATCTCCCCACTCCTGCCACCTTATCAATTCAATATTAGCATTAAATGTGGCTGGGCTAATCTCCATCAACAATTTATCCGGCAGCTTATCCTGCGAAAATAATATATGAATCTCTGCAAGATAATCATCAATTGTACTTCCTCCTGAAACACTCAGATTATAAAAGCTCTCTTCCTCCATATTCTCACTTGTAAACATCGCCGATCTGCTGCTTCCGATCACGAGAAACTCTTTACGCTCCATAATATTTATTCGAGCCCATTTAGGTTTTCTTTCACTCAGTGGTATCTGATTTCCTATAACATAATTATGTTCCTGAGAGATTTGCGCTATCTTTTGATATGTGATGCGCACTGATGCATAAGAATCCACATAATAATCTATCAAAAATACAATTACCAGTATAATCATACAGAAAATAACAGGCCTTATCAGCTGTTTTGCGTGACTACCTTCTGTTTCCATAACCACTTGTTCCTTTCCTATACTTATCTTGTCATATTCTCTATGCATCTCCATCCACCTTTACTTAAATCGCACAAAAATCATTTCATCATCCCCTAAAAAAGCCCCTTTTTCAGAACTCCTCACTTTGTGAAACCAATCATAGATATTGTATCCATAAATCCTCTATCAGATCCGATTCGGCCGGTCCTGGTCTCCATCCCCCTTAAATATAACCACCTGTTGTTTCCCATCATACGCATAGTGAATATCCACATTCTTCCGCTCAAATGGCTCAAAATAGTTTGGTATGATCGTATCACCGGTTTTCTCTAAAAACCCGGCGTCCAAAAAGCAGGCCTTTTCTATCCCATGATTATAGCAGTCAATATATTCCGCATCATACATCACCAGCAGCTCCTGAACGTTTCCTGCCATCCCATCCAGACCGTCAAGTCTCCCTACCATGTCTACCAGCCTTAAACATTTTCTCTCTCCCACTGTGATCTTTCGCACCACCCATATACATTTTATTATCCCCTTTACATAAATCCCCAGCAGTTCATATTGATAAACCAGATGATCCACATACCGATTCAGGAGATATTGTCTGTTTTTAGAGGGAAAAAGGTCATTATGAATTTCTGGTATATCTTTTAGTCGGACAATAGTCACATCGTTCCTCTTTACCATATCCTTTCTTATAACCGGAGCATATGCGATGCGAAAATCCTTTATCTGCTGATTTGCCATATAGTAATGTTCCATGAGTCCAAAATTAAAATGAATAGATTGGTAGATCTGCTGGCTGTACCTGCTAAGTCCTAATGTAATGTAAGAAGACTTTGGATACCTTTTAAGCAGGTCATACAGCACTCCCAGCCCCAACTTTCTTACTTCCTTATTCTCAACATCGTCCCGCACTTTCCACAAAGCCCCATAGATCGCCTGCGGTTCCTCCATAGATCTTTTATCATATCTGGAAGAGGTAATGAATCCCAAAACTGCATGGATCTCCTCTGTCTGTTTATGCACTGCTATGACAAAATCATAAACTCCCCATTCCCCCTTCCCATGTTGAAATTCAAATATTTCCCTGCTTCTGCAAAAGATATGACCCTCGCTCCAATAATCATGGATAAAATTAATTAGTTTTCCGTATTCTTCTTTCCTGCATAACCTTATTTCATATAAATTCAGCTTCATTCCTTATCCACCATCCATCAGCTCGATCAGACAGTTATCCGTGTGAAATAAAAATATCACATGACGCCCGTCCAGCACTGCTTTCGTCTTTCTTCCCGCGGGAACGTAGCCCTGTTTCCGAAGTCTGGCTGCCTCCCTGTCAATATCATCCGTTTCATAGCACAAATGGTAAACACATGTCCCGTTTTTTTCTAATAATCGATTTACCGGAGATGTATGATTTACCCCCCCCGATCAACTCCAGATCCGGATTAAAACGATGATGCAGAAATCTAACATAGACGTTCTGCTCCGTATCCAATTTTATCTCATCCCCCCAATATCCAAACTGTTCCAGCAGTCTGGATGTCTCATCTATATTTCTTGTGGCAATGCCAATATGATGCAGCTTCATTGTTTTCCTCCTGTTATACAAGTGGTCCTCCAAGCGTCACCCATCTCACCATCCGGTCCGTAAGATACATCCCGTCCCATGGAGAATCAAAATTCAGCATCTTTCCCGGAGCCGGAAACCGCATAACTCCCCGGTCTGCTGCCTCTCTGGCAAACTCTCCGGCACGCTCTCCATCGGCGGCAAGACCTATAGTCTGAATAGTTTCATCCGCATAAGGCAGCACATCATTCATATCCTTAATGGGATGGACAAACACCACCCTCGAATAGACAGGACTGCACAATTCCATAGCATCACTATACAGCACACTCCAGACGGAGTCCTTATCTCCGTAGACTACCCCCTTAAAATCATAAATACCTCTTGCGGAATGCACCGCAGAGATTTCCTCCAAAGACATAGGGCCTTTCGGTATCTGAACCGCCGCCTTTTCCATTCCCTCTGCCAGGTATCCGGCAAATTCTTCCGGAGATATCGCTCCTCCATGTTCTACGAACACGTTATGGACGGACGCACACCCGGTCTGATCGAACACACTGGCATCTACGGCGATCCGCCTTGCAAGTTTCCTTACCCTGCGGCGGTCCTGCAGAGCTTCTCTGCTGACAACAGCAAAGGACAGCTTCGGCCCCATAATCAGGTCTTCACAATAGAGCTTCGATGGGTATCCTGTTACTGCCATGACCGCTTCCCGACCGCCCCAGGCCACCCTGACATCAGCTATCTCTGACATCTGTTTTCCGGCTTCTATGTCCTCATGATCAAAATATACAACTCCAATGGTTTTTAACAGGTCATCTCCATATATAGTATACCCGCCCATGGTGGTAAAGCTCTCCCCCTCAAACGCCTCAAGAAGAGATCTGAACATCCCGTTATCCCTGGAGGATATCTTCACCAAGTTTACATTTTTAGTCAGGATACTCTCGATTAAAACGAACATGCCAAGGGCCTGCACATTTCCTGCCAGCCAATGGCACACAATCCCTTTTGATACCGCCTTCTGGTGCTGAACCGTAGAATCACCCACGGGAAAGAATCCGTCTATGTAATGTCTGTTTCCCCGTAATCCCCGGGTGAGGAGAGCATTTAAGTTCTCAGGCCTGCACCATTCTGCCAAAAAACCAATGCCGCCTGTCTGCCGCGCTCTGTCGCCACCTGCCCACTTTCCGGCTGTTTTTCCAATCAGTCCTGTCAGCGCGTCTGCCGGCTGTCTGCGGATCCATGAAAGATGTTTCCGCAGAGAATCTTCCATAGCTTTCAGGCAAGTTTTGACATCTTGGTCTTTTAATTCATCGGCTTCGTGAAAATATTCGATTTTAAAAGAATCCTTCTTGTTCCCTCCATATGTCTCCATACGGTCGGAAAATCGAAGCTTGCCTGATAAAATATCTCCACAACCCCGAATCTCGGCTTTCTTTAATCTTCCTGTAACATGAAATCTCTTTCCTGCCCTGCCGCATCCGCAGCTTCCCTTCTCAATATATCCTACATCATCCGTCAGGACCACATTCCCCGGATAAGAGTGGGGAAGAAAGGTAACAAATTCTAAAAGCCCTTCCTCTCCCGGCGGGAGGACTTCCTTTGTAACCAAATCCCTGACGATGACTTCCGAATACAGGGAAGTATGTTTACACCCACAGGGGCAGTCTGGATAATTTAATCCCATCTGTTCCGTAAAGCCATACACATCAACCACATCCTGGGGACTTATTCCAAAAAGATGAGCAGCATCAGCGTTAAAGCGGTCCTTACTTACCTTTTCCTGCTCCAGTTTCTTCCATCCTCCGATATGGATGATCTTAGAGCCTTTAGGCAGCCGGAAAGTCACACCCTTTTCCTGAAGCGGCTTTATCACCTGGGAAAACAGCAGATAAGTAAATCCGAACACCACCGCAGGCTGCCCCTCATCCAATTTTTCTATAAAATGTTCCATTGCCTTAGTATCAAAATAATACTTTCCGTTTTCCGTTACATTCAGGAAAAAACCAGCCTCCGTGGCAAATCTCAGGTATCCACTGACAGCGGCGAACCTGGCTCCCAGCTGGCTTTTAAATCCTGATGCGGGATCTATGTCCATAATCAGAAAGGGCCGCCGCTCGTTTCCTATAAAACTGCCAAGTACCTGTACCATTGCTCTGGACTGTCTTTTGGATGTGAGCTTGTCCAACGGCACACTGCTTGGGACACCGGATGTAGCTGATGACTGCAGAGTCAGCTTTATTTCCTCCTTTCCCACAGAAGCCAGCTTCGTGCCCATTTCTTTGAACACGCTCACATGTACCGGCGGGATATCCTGGAGTTCTCCTTGAAACCCATGGGGATCAAATCCTTTATTTTGGCAGAATTTCTGATATGCTCCATTATTCTCATATTGAAAACACAATTCCTCCAAGAGAGCTTTATAAAATCTTCCTCCCGGCATCTTATCCTCCGGCACACTCTCAAACGGCTGCTCTTTAAGAAGCCTGTCTCCTAAATATTCCATTGGGCGAACTCCTCTATAAATTCTGATATATATGTGTCTGTTATGGGCAGCGGATTGCCTTTCCCTCCCGGATCTTCCCGCACATTTTTATAAAACGTTTCATCCTCTTTGCAGCTTTTCAGGACTTTCTGCATCTCTTTTCTGTCCTTTCCTGTTTTTCCCGCAAAATCATCCAAAAAACCTATAAGATCGTCTGTACAATCAAAACCTGCTGCGTTGCTCAGAAAATCATACTTCCCTGCAGTGGCGCTGTCTTTCCTGTTTATCCGTATAGACTGGGGCAGGAGTAATGCCACAGCCTCACTGTGGGTATAGCCGTAGAAAGTCAACTGATGGGCAATCGCATGGGCAATTCCCACCAGACAGTGATTCTGGACGATACCTCCAATGTATCCTCCATACTGCAAGCTGAGGATATCGTCTTCAGTAATCTGATTCCCTTTTATCAGTACATCATGTATCATACGCACGCCCTGGACTGCCATTCGTTCTGCCAATCCATTATTCTTTGCAGAAACAAATCCTTCTATTAAATGAGCCAATGCGTCAAGGGCTGACGCGTACCACAATGTCTGCGAATTGCCTGTCACAGCGTCAGGATCCAGGACCACCGCTTCCGGCTGCATCCCATGGCAGACCACCATTTTTTTTCGCTTCTCTTCCTGACTGTAATAGACCGCCGCGGAAGACGCCTCCGCTCCGCTCCCTATTGTGGTGGGGATTGCCAGAAAGCTGGTCTTAAACTCCATCTGGGCTATCCTGCCCCACTCAAGATCCACATATGGGAATTCATAAAATACCCGGCACAGTTTCGCCCCATCAATGACAGAACCGCCTCCCACCGCAAGGATCACATCCGGCTGAAATATCTCGAGCTCCTTTATAGTCTCTTTCAGTCCGCCCAGATCCGGCTCTCCATCCCAACTCTTTTTTATAAATCTAAGGCTTCTCTTTTTAAAGGTTTCCTGTAACTGTCCGGAAATGTTGCCATCCATCCTTCTGCCGTGGATAACGGCGATCCGGTATCCCGGAAAGTTAAACAAGCCTCTTATCCCGCCTTTTCCGAAAAAGATATTAGGCTGTCTTAAGAGAAAATCCGCATATATCCCCTGAGGGGTCCACATACTATCACCTTCCTGTATTTATTCTGGTACAGCGTACAGAACCGTTTCATAAGCTGTGCAGCTGTGATGCCTTAAATAAAATTTGTATCTTTTATCCCTGCCCGTTTGAAGTTTCAGAATACACTGAGGGATTGTTATTAAATCATCCACTTTATGATAAACACAAATGGCAAGCATGGGCATTTGTTCTGATATGATCTTTCTCATCCCTCTGAGCGCCGCTGCCTCTGCGCCTTCTAAATCCATCTTTATCATACTTATATTTTTATTACTAAGCAGCTCATCCACTGTCACCATCTGAACTTCTATTCCTGAGTTTTCCTTCTGACAGCGGGACTGGCTCCCTTTTCCAATAGTAAAGAATATACGTTTTCTTTCATCACCTACCGCATACGGAAAGCACTGAACAGCTTCAAGTCTCTTGGCATTGTTCTCCAGTTTTCTATAATTATCCGGATCCGGTTCAAAAGCATACACCCTGCCGCTTACCTTTTGTTCACGCAGAAAATCTAAATACTGTTCCGCAGTATCTCCGATCCATGCCCCACAATCAATCAACCCCTGCTCCTGATATGCCTTTGGATCATAGAGATCATTAAAATACTGATCGGATGTCCACAGCTTCCACAGGGGCTTCACTGACTTTGTGACACACCCGGCTTTATCTTCGATGAACGATAAAAATACTTCTCTGGATTCTTCGTCCTGGAGCATCTGATAGGTAGCATCAAGTTCATGCACATGCTGCTTCACCCACTGAGCAGTCATGGAAAACAGAGGAGTTGTCACATCAAATACGTATAAGCTTCTGATATTTTCAGATGGTTCCTCAATAATCTCCCGGATACTCTTCCCGCTGGCTGCCAGAACCATGTTGCAAGGACTTAAATCTTTTGGCAGTGTTCCATATTTATATACAGGCTTTCCGTTAATGCGCTTCCCCTGGCTGAAATAATAAGGACTTTCACAGAATGCCGCTGTAGAAATGGAATTTCTGCTCAGAAACCTCTCAACAGCCTTCGCATTGCTTCCTCCTCCGAATATGACAACTGGCAGTCCACCCCCCCGTAATTCTTTCAGCTGGTCTTCTATCAACACATCTTTATGGCTGGTTTCACTTATATGATCACTTAATCTGTCCATCATTATTTCCTCTTTACTATTTCGTTTTTTTCTTCAGTGAAAGTCTCTGTACTTTCCCGGAACTTGTCCTTGGCACTTCCTTAATCTCTTCATAGGCAACAGGTACTTTGTATCCCTCAAGCACTTTCCCCACTTCTCTGCTGATATCCTCAAATCCATTATCCAGCTTCATATCTTCCAGGACTACATACGCTTTTACTACTTCTCCCAGTATTCCCTCCGGATCCGGCATCCCAACGCAGACACAATCCCGGATTTGCGGCATGTCTTTTAAGACCTCCTCTACCTCTGCGGGGCTTACCTTTTTCCCTCCTACATTGATCAATTCTTTTTTTCTGCTGATCAACCGGATATATCCTTGGGCATCCCTGATTCCCCAGTCGCCGGTCCGAAAATAATCGCCGAAAAAAGAGGCTTTATTTTCCTCTTCCATCTGGTAGTATCCCAAAGTGACCGCATCCCCTTTTACGCAGATCTCGCCTTCCTGACCGTTCGGGATATTTTTCCCCTCTTCATTCCTTATCTCCACATGCATATTGGGGGACTGCTTTCCCACAGTATCCAGATGCCCGGCGTCTTTATGAAACTCTATAAAACAGCTTCGGGATGCCTCCGTCAGCCCATAGTGCATACATATGCGGGTATCCGGAAGTATCCGTATCAACAGCTGTTTATCCTCCATAGGCATAGGAGAACTGCCTATCTCTATATAGCGCAGCTGTCCGGCATATTCCTGGATCTTAATATCAGACAGCTTTTTTATCATCGCCCAGCTGGCTGGCACCATCCCAAATCCGGTTACATGATATTTTTCCATAAACCGAAAGAAACGCTTCATATTGGCAAAACTTCCCAGAATCACCAATGTCTGCCCCTTGGAGAGCGCGCACCGCATCCTCCCCAGGCCAAATGAATGGGAAATAGGCAATGCCAGCATCTCCACATCCTCTTCCCGGTTCTCCACAAAAGAATTAATATTTCCTGCCGCCGCCGCGATATTCTTTTGAGTCAGCTGTACGCCCTTAGGCTCTCCCGTAGTTCCTGTCGTGAATATGATATCCGCAATATCCATGGGGGACGGAAATGAAAATGGTTCCATCTCCGTAAAGCCTGACTCTTTATCCAGTGTTTCGAAAGCAGACAGGGCAGCTACTCTGCAGTTAACAGCTGCCTTGTCAAACCCAATAACCAGTTTTGGCCTGACCTTGTCATAGATTAAACGGAATCTCCGGTCATTGGTATCCGGGGCCATAGGAAGTACGATGATTCCTGAAAGATGGCATGCGAAATATACAGTAACAAATGACAGCTGCTTATCTGCCGCCAAGATGACGGCATCCCCCTTTTCCATTGCATATTCCTTTTTTAACCGGTCTGACACGGCAAGAATCCCCTGACATACTTCCCTGTACGTCATTGTGTTCGTTCCATCCAGAAGCGCCAGTTTATCCGGATGCTTCCTTCCATGCTCAAATATCTGTTCTACAATTGTTCTCATTTCCCCACCCTGTCTTCTATTGCATTTACAAAGTCACTGACATCTTCCAGATCCATCACCACATCTGGCGTAAACTGGATTCCGAATTCTTTTTCGATGGTGCTGATGATACTTAAATGGCTCAGGGAATCCCATGTCGGAATATCTCCGATAGCCGTGTCCTCACCAATCTGCTCCTCATTCACTTTGAGAATCTCTGCCATAATCCTGATCACTTGTCCATAAATATTCATTTTATATTCCTCCATTTTATATTCTCTATTTCTTTCCAGTTACCGTTTAACTCCATCAAACCATTTCAAATACTGGTCGCTTTTAGGTGGAAAGTCATTGCAGTCCAGCCGCGGAAGCCGATACCGGTCATCTCCTTCCAG
>JAAWHK010000005.1 GCA_022795805.1 Hungatella sp.
CCCCTCGCTGTTCCATTTACAGCGAGGGGCTTTTGCTCCCAAAGCTTCCTACCCTTTCACAAACTGCTTATCAAACTCCGGGTTGAAATAGTAGAAATTCTTCGCATCCAGTTTATCCTTAATTTTTTCCATGGCCTCCCCGAACCTCTGGAAATGGACTACCTCCCTGGCCCGCAGGAACTTAAGAGGAGTTCTCACTTCCGCGTCGTCGATGAGGCGGATCAGGTTGTCGTAGGTGGTGCGGGCCTTCTGTTCCGCCGCCAGATCCTCCATCAGATCGGTGATGGCGTCGCCCTTGGACTGGAACTCACAGGCATTGAAGGGGACTCCGGACGCGGCGGTGGGCCACAGGGCGGAAGTGTGGTCCACATAGTAGGCGTCAAAACCGCAGGCTTTAGCCTCCTCTGGTTTCATATTTTTCGTCAGCTGGTAGATGATGGCGCATATCATCTCCAGGTGGGCCAGTTCCTCCGTTCCGATATCCGTCAAAAGTCCGCCGACCTCCTTGCATGGCATGGTGTATCTCTGGGAAAGATAACGCATGGAGGCAGCCAGCTCCCCGTCAGGACCTCCGAACTGGCTGATGATGAGGGATGCGGTTTTGGGGCAGGTCTTTGTGATGTGGACCGGGAACTGAAGCCGTTTCTCATAACTCCACATGGTTACGCACCTCCTTTCGGAAAGACATAGGTACAGCAGTTGTTGGCGGCAGCATCCCAGGGAACGGGGCCGTCGCTCCAGGTCCAGTGTTTTTGGCCGGGATAACGGGTATCTGCGGCGGGGCTTTTGTTGGAATCCAGGTCGATGCAGTGGCAGGTGAGGGGCTCAAATTTGTCCGCGTAGGTTTTTAAAAGCTCCATCCGCTTTTTGTGGTTCTGCTGGTACAGCTCCAGGGCCCTCTCTTCCAGGGGATGAGTGTCCAGATACAGGCGCAAATCGTCCAAAAAGAAGCTGACTTCCCCGATTTCCTTTAAAAGTGTGTCTCTGTCATCCATTGGTCTCACCTCCTGTCACATAAAAAGGAAGGTCAAGACTTTGGAAGATGGTTCCGGTTTTCAGGGCCCGGCAGGGAGTGTAAGGTTCCTCCCAGGGCTGTACAGGTACAGTAGTTATGGCCAGAGGAAGAGGGCCGGATGAACTACCCATGCCTGCTTTGTCAGGTGAACAGCAACAGCTCATAAAACATCGCTCCTTTCTGTTAGTTGTCTGTCTCTCTTAGTATGGGCCGATGCGCTTCGTTTAGTATAGAAGATTTCTGTTAAGGCTTCCAGACACTTGAGGCTTCTGGAGATTTCTGACGCACTTTCCAAACAGTCCATTTCAGGTTCGAATAAGGCGTTGCATCGCCCGAAACGGTAAAATTCTGGTCAATATGCACAAAAGATAAGAGGGAACATGTTAAATTACACAAAATATGAAATAACTATTGACAAATTTCAAATCGTATAATATTATAATAGTGCATATAACGTTATATAATAATATAACGCATCACAGAAGAGATTCAAGAAAATATCAATTAAAGAAAGCGGAGGATTATTATGAAGCAAGAACACATCGACCAGATTGACGTTGCAGTGAAGGCCGTTGCCGGAAAGAAGAACATTAACCATTTTTATTTCGTAGCATGCGGCGGTTCTCAGGCATTCATGATGCCGGCACAGTATATGTTCGACAGGGAGATTGCAATTCCTGCCAGCATCTATACTTCCAACGAATTTGTACATAGAGCACCCAAGGCTCTTGGCCCTGACTCTGTAGTAATCACCTGCTCTCATTCCGGTAATACCCCTGAGACCGTAAAGGCTACGGAAGTTGCCAGAGAGAAAGGCGCTACCACTATTGCTCTGTCCAACCTGGTAGACTCTCCTCTGTGGAAAGCAGCCGAGTTCCCCATCCACTACGACTGGGGCAAAGAGGCGGATGCCAGCGATCTGAACAAGGCTGTTTTGTACTCCCTGATTTTCAGGATTCTCAACGTGGTAGCTCCCTGTGAGAAGTATGAGAAGGGCATCGCTTCCGTGGAGAACATCAACGACGTAATCGAGAAAGCAAAGACCCAGTATGCCGACACCGTAAAGGCATGGGGCAAGAAATATAAGAGAGAGAAACTGATCTACACCATGGGCAGCGGCGCCTGCTACGGCGAGACCTACTCCTTTGCTATCTGCCTGCTGATGGAGATGCAGTGGATCCATTCCAACTGTATCCACTCCGGCGAGTACTTCCATGGACCATTTGAGGTGACAGACTTCGACGTTCCGTTTATCATCGTAAAGGGACTGGGCGCAACCAGGCCGCTGGATGAGAGAGCTCACAACTTCTGCCAGAAATACTCCGACAGCATTATGCTGGTAGACTGCGAGACCTTTGATATGACTGGTATTGACGAAGAGGTAAGAGAGTACTTTGCTCCCCTTGTAGCCGGTGCGGTTCTCCGCTCTCTTGCAGACGCATTTGCATACGAGAGAGGCCATGACCTGGGTGTTCGCCGTTACATGTGGAAGATGGAATATTAATGAAACACATATAAAAAAGATTGGAGCGACGGAGTTCTGGCAAACAAAAAGAAGCTTGAATTCCGTCGTTTTCTAAACCGGAACCGTGTTCCGGGGAAATAAAAGAAAAGCAAGAAGGAGGATTTGGTAATGAAAATGAAAAAAGCAGCGGCTCTTACACTGGCGATGATGATGGGATTGTCCCTGGCAGCCTGCGGAGGCGGAGGTTCAGGCGAGACGCCGGCAGGCCAGTCTCAGGCGGCAGACGGCTCCGGCGATAAGTCCGGCGGCGCGGCTCCGGCGGCAGACGGGGAGCAGGTTGTCATCAACTTCTTCCACCGCTGGCCCAACGACCCGAAGAACACCATGTTCAAGGAACTGATTGACCAGTATATGGCGGAGAACCCCAATGTGACCATTAACATGGACTGCATCTTAAACGATCAGTATAAGGAAAAAATCCGTATGGTAGTGAGCACGGACGAGATTCCCGACATCTTCTCTTCCTGGTCAGGCACATTTGCCCAGGAGATGATCGCATCCGGCAACGTGTCAGCACTCAACGATATGTATGAGGCCGATACGGAGTGGTCCGGGAAGATTGCCCAGGCCAGTGTGGACGGATTTACCTTTGACGGCCAGATTTACGGCGTTCCGTGGTCCCAGGACGGAAAAGTTTTCTGGTATAATAAGAAGATCTTTGCAGACAACAACCTTGAAGTGCCTACCACATGGAACGAGTTTATCGCGGTTCTGGATGCCTTAAAGGCGGCAGGCTATGAGACTCCCGTGGTGGAGGGCCTGTCCGACAGCTGGGCTATCCTTCACTATCTTGGAACCATGAACCAGAGGATGGTTGACCCTGCGGTTCTGGCAAAAGATTATGACGCGGCCACCGGAGAGTTTACGGACCCGGCTTATGTGGAGGTTCTGAAGAAATGGCAGCAGCTTGTATCCTACATGGGCGAGACCTGTGTGGCTATCGACCATGAGGCTGCGAGAAACAACTACTTCGCAACCGGAGAGGCTCCCATTATGTACCTGCAGCTGGCTGAGATTACCCACGTGGAGAAGGTGATTCCCGAAGATTTCGAGTACGGATTTTTCAACTTCCCGGCATTTGAGGAAGGCAAAGGCGATGTGAACGCCCTGACAGGAGCGCCGGAAGGATTTATGATCAGCAACAAGACCAAATATCCGGAAGAGTGCCAGAAATTCTTGAAGTGGCTGGTAAGCAAGAACGGCGGCGAGGCTCTGACCACCAAGGGCGGCGACCTTTCCAGCGTGGACGGCGCCATCGACGAGACCAACGCCATTCCGTCCCAGCTTGAGGCTATGGACATTATCAAGTCCGCATCCACTCTGGCTCCGTGGTTTGACAACGCCTGCGACGCATCCGTTTACACCGTATACGCCCAGGGCGCTCAGGCTATCGCCACAGGCGACGAGACTCCTGAGAGCGTTATGGAACAGGTACAGGAGGCAGCGGCTTCTCTGCACTAAGTATTCGTTTTAATCCGACACTTAATAAACAGCAGGGGGAGAGGATGGAGAAGCTTCTCCCCCCTTTGCAAAAAGATGGGATTGGTTCAAATTGAAAAAGAAGAGAAATATGGAAGCCCTGGCCTTTACGGTGCCGGCGCTGGTGATATTGGGTGTGTTTGTGTTTTACCCACTGGTCAGAAACATTATCTACAGCTTCCAGTCCTTTACCCTGTCCTCCGTGACCAAAGAGTGGGTGGGGCTTAAGAACTATATGACCCTGCTGTCAGACAAGATCATTCTGACCTGCCTGAAAAATAATATACTGTATGCCCTGATTTCCATCGTGATTCAGGTGGGGTTCGGCCTGGTGCTGGCGGCGGTTTTAGAGGACGTGGCGTTCCACAGGCTGGCTCCTGCCTTGAGAAGCATTTACTTTATTCCTACGGTAATCTCCATGACCGTAGTCTGCCTGCTGTTTGATTTTATCTACAACCCCCAGATGGGACTGCTCAACAGTTTTCTGGAGGCGATTGGGCTGGAGGGGCTGACAAAAGTATGGCTGGGAAGCAAGAAGACAGCCATGTATGCGGTTATCGCGGTGTCCCAGTGGCAGAGTACCGGTTACGTGGCGATGCTCTTTATTGTGGCGATTCAGAAAATTCCCCGTGATTTGTACGAGGCGGCGGAAGTGGACGGCGCAAGTAAAATCAAACGGTTCTTTTATATTACGGTTCCCCAGGTGCGCCAGATGTTCTTTGTGACCATGATCCTGACGGTTTCCGGCGCATTTACGGTATTTAACGAGCCTTACATTCTGACAGGCGGCGGGCCGGGAACGGCTACCATGGTATTGTCTCTCCATATGTACCAGACGGGATTTGTAAAGAATAACATGGGTTATGCCTCCACCATTGCCATGCTGATTTTCATAATCACGGCAGTCCTGTCCTCAGTCCAGTTCTTCAGCTTTGGGGCGGAAAAGGAGGAGCGGTGATGAACAAAGGAAAAATAAGAAAACGCAGAGTGTACGGGGCAGGGGAAATCGTGTGGCTTGTTATCCTCTTCCTGCTTGCGGCCATGATCCTTTACCCACTGTTCTGGATTCTCATGTCCTCATTTAAGGATTACCAGGGAATCTACGGCGATGTGTGGGGAATGCCGGAAGTGTGGCATGTGGAGAACTATCTGACGGCCTGGAACAAGGGAATCTCCCAGTACTTTATCAACAGCGCCGTCGTCACGGTGGCGACCATCATGGGCGTGGTGTTTACGGCCTCCTTTGCGGCCTTCGGCATCTGTCAGATGATGGGACCTCTGGGAAACGCCATCTTTCTTATGTGTATGTGCGGGCTGCTTCTGTCGCCCCAGGTGTGTCTTCTGCCTCTGTTTATGCTCCTTCGGGCATTGAAGCTTAAGAACACGCTGCTGGCCATGATCCTGCCCTACATCGCGTTCAGGCTTCCGGTGTCAATCATGATGATCCGCTCCTTCTTTGTAGGAATCTCCAAGGAGCTGGAGGAGGCGGCTACCATCGACGGCGCATCCCTGTTCCAGATATATCAGCACATTTACCTGCCTCTGTCCAAGCCGATTCTGTCCACGGTTGTGATTATGACCGCATACTACGGGTGGAATGAGTTTATGTTCGCCACCATCTTTGTGGACAGCTCCAAGCTGCGGACCATCCCGGTGGGCCTTATGACCTTCCGCGACGGCCTTATGACGGAGTGGGGCGTGGTGTTGGCCGGTATGGTTATCGCCTGTGTGCCGATTATGACATTATTTTTGCTGATGCAGAAAAGCTTTGTCCGGGGCATGACCGCCGGCTCAGTGAAAGGATAAGAGACATGAAATTAATAGCAATAGGAGACAATGTAACGGACTGCTACGTTGACGAGGGCGTCTATTTCCCGGGAGGAAACGCGGTCAACGTGGCGGTAAACTGCAAGAAAAACGGGGCCGCACGGGTCAACTATATCGGTGTATTCGGTAATGACGACAGGGCGGATTACATTAAGGAATGCTTAAAGGAAGAGGGTGTGGAGTATGAGCGGTCCAGAAAGGTCTATGCCCCCACAGCCCAGCCCAGGGTATTTTTAAAGGACGGGGACCGGGTGTTCGGGGCAGGTCCCAGAGACAGCTGCCAGCATCTCTTTGCCATCAAGATCGTGAAAGAGGATGTGGAGCTTATTCAGGACTTTGACATCTGCCACACCAGCTGTTTTTCCAATCTTGAGTATGAGCTTCCGGCCTTAAGCGAAATCTGCCAGGTGTCCTTTGACTTTTCCGAGCGGAGGGAGGACGCCTACCTTGAGAGAACCTGCCCGTACCTGACCTTTGCCTTTTTCTCCGGATCTGATTTGGAGGAAAGTCAGTGTGAGGACCTGTTAAAGAAGGTTCACGGCCTTGGCACCAGGGTGGCGGGCATCACCAGAGGCTCCAAAGGCGCCATGTTCTACGACGGGGAGAAACTTTACCGCCAGGGAATCAAGAAGGTGGAGGCCGTGGATACCATGGGAGCCGGGGACAGCTTTATAGCGGGATTTTTGACGGCTTACGGGGGCGGAAAGCCTATGGAGGAGGCGCTGGATTACGCGGCGCAGCGGTCGGCTCTCACCTGCACGGTGAGAGGCGGGTTCGGCCATCCTCATCAGGCATAGAAAGTGAAAGGATGTATCTGAAAAAAGTCCTAAGGGGTTGACAGGCCGGGCCTGGAAGTTCCTTGGGACTTTTTGTTTTCTGACGCGGTTTTACGGCGATAAAAAAGGAGGAAGAGCCATGATTCGTTTTTCGGAGGAAGAGTACCGCACAGGGGCCAGGCTGACCATTGAGGCGCGGGCGGCTGCTGTGGAGGCGGCGGACAGGATTGACAGGGAAGGGTATGACAATCTGTTTCTGACGGCCGTGGGAGGAAGCACGGTGCCTATGATGGCCGTGGCGGCCATCGGGAAGGAGATGACCACCCTGCCCATATTCGTGGAGCAGGCGGCGGAGTTAAGGGTGAGAGGCAATAAAAATCTTACAGAGAGATCCGTGGTGGTAACCCTGTCAAAGACCGGGGACACCAGGGAGACGGTGGAGATTGCCAAAACCTGCAGGCAGAAGGGCTGCCGGGTAGTGGCCATCACAAAGACGCCGGATTCGCCTCTGGGAAAAAACGGTACGTTTTTCATTCCCATGAGGCACGAAAACGGGGTAGAGTACGAGTACATGCTGATGTACTGGTTTGTCCTGCGGCTTTTATATCTGAGGGGAGAGTTTGAGGATTATCCCAGGTTTGCCGACGAGATGGAGCGGCTTCCCGAAAACCTTCTGCGGATAAAGGGAGAATTTGACCCCAAAGCGGAGGAGATAGCCGCCGCATACTTTAAGGAGCCCTACATGATCTGGGTGGGAGGCAGCGAGATGTGGGGCGAGGTCTACATGTTTACCATGTGCATCCTGGAGGAGATGCAGTGGATACGGACCAAAGCGGTGTCCAGCAGCGAATTTTTCCACGGGACCCTGGAGCTGGTGGACGAAAACACGGCGGTCTTTCTCATAAAGGGGGAAGGCGCCTGCCGGCAGCTGGATGAGCGGGCGGAGCGGTTTATCAGGCAGTACGGGAAAAAGTATGTGATTTTCGACCCCAGGGAGTATGAGCTTAAGGGGATTGATGAGAAGTTCCGGTGGATTCTGGCCCCCGCCGTGATCTCCACCATGC
The DNA here is from genome assembly GCA_022795805.1 of Hungatella sp. Lineage (GTDB taxonomy): Bacteria > Bacillota > Clostridia > Lachnospirales > Lachnospiraceae > UBA3402. The sequence continues at coordinate 7,687 of JAAWHK010000005.1, forward strand.
TGGTGGACCGGCTGGCCGCCCACATGGAATCCTGCACGAAACACGACCTGGATTACCGCAGGTATTACAGACAGTTTGATTATTGATAGGAAATATGTTATGATGTTGGGGGCAAAAGGTTTTTGCCCCTGGTGTCATGTCATGTTATATAATGATTGCCATAGGATGAGGGGTACAGGATATGCTTCATGAAGATTATCACGTGCACTGCCTAAGCTCTCCGGACAGTAAAGAACCGCTGGAAGAGATATGCCGGGGGGCTGTAAAGGCAGGCATAAGGGAGATTATGGTCACGGATCACTATGAGATGTTTCACAATGAGGAGAAGTGGCCGCCCTACCGCCGGGAGTATCTTGAGCGGTGCTTTCGCACCATGGAAGAGTGCCGGGAACGGTTTGAGGGGCAGGTCTTCGTGGGATTCGGGGCTGAGCTGGGACAGTGGCAGCTGCAGCCTGAGGCCGCAAAGAGGGTGGTGAGGGACTACCCATTTGACTACGTCATCGGATCCCTCCACAAGATGGACGATGTGGATCTGAAATATTTCCGTTATCGAGAGATTGACGCCGGAGGGCTTCTGCGGCGCTATCTGGAGGATCTGCTGGCCGTCGCCAGACTGGGAGATTTTGACTGCCTGGGGCATCTGGATCTCATAAAGCGCTACGCCGCAGAGCAGGGAGTGTCCATACGGGCGGAGGCTGAGGAGGAGCTGGTGAGGGAGATTTTAAGAACTCTTATAAGGCGGGGCAAGGGGCTGGAGATCAACACCTCCGGCCTTCGGCAGGCTGTGAAAGAGACGTTTCCCTCCAGAACGATCCTTGGCTGGTATCTGGAGGAAGGGGGGACCATTCTCACAGTGGGCTCTGACGCTCACAGGAGACAGGATGTGGGGGCGGGCTTTAAGGAGGCAAAGGCTCTGGCCCTGGCTCTTGGCTTTACCTATATCAGCTGTTTCAGGGAGAGGAAGCTGATACAAAAAAAGATAGAATAGGAGAAGGAAGCCATATGTTGGATCAAAATGCGGCGATGCCGCTGTATGAACAGCTGAAGCTGGCTATCAAAAAGGGGATAAAATCAGGGGAGTACCCGCCGGGCAGCAGGATGCCCAGCGAGGCGGAGATGGAAAAACTATACGATGTAAGCCGCATCACCGTGCGCAGGGCCGTCAAGGAACTCTGCGAGGAGGAGATACTGGCGCGCAAGCAGGGCAGGGGGACCTTTGTCCTCAACTCCGCCGGTGTCAGCTATAACCGGCTGGACAGGAATGTGGGAGGTTTCCACGACTCCCTTGCCAGGGACGGAAAGGAGGCCACGGTGGAGATTCTGGAAAAATCCATCATCCGGGTCAACGCCTCCTACGCCAGAGACCTGCAGATCTCCACGGAGGACGACGTGGTGTACTTAAAACGTCTGATGTACGGCAACGGAGCGCCGGCCATGCTCGACACGGCCTATATTCCGGAAAAACGGTTTCCGGGAATTTTTGACAAGCTGGTGGGCAATGTGGCCCTGTTCCGTCTTATGGAGCAGGAGTACGGCGTAAAGCTGGAGCGGTACTATAAGATCCTGAAGGTGCAGAAAGCAAATAAGAAAATGAGCCGCCTTTTGAACTGCCATGTGGGAGACCCTATGTTTGACCTGTTTAAGATTACATACAGCGACCAGGGGATTCCCCAGAATATCTCCGTGTCCATCTTAAGCGGACAGAACACGTACTACGTGATTTCCAATGAAGAGGGGGACCAGGTGAACCAGAGCGGGCTCAGCTGGAAGGTGTAGATGATGCATGGAATCTGGCAGGCGTGCTGGCCCGCTCTGCTTTACGGACTTATCGTGGATCTGTCCTGCGCCCTGTGCAGAGGACGGGGGGCGCTTGCAGGTACGGCGGCGGGGGCGCTTGTGAGCATCCCTGTCTTTGGCTGGCTGTACAGGCAAAAGGCGCACAAGGCGGCAAGATTTTGCCTGAGAGACGGGATTTGCTGTGCTTTTGTGGGAATAGGCTTCTGTCTTATTGTGAATACTTTAATCAGGTTAAGCCCTCTTCCGGCTTATTTTACCGGGTTTGCCAGTGTGGCGGGGCAGATCTACGGTCCGTCACTTCTTTTTCAGGCGGTGGCCGTTGGGGCGGTGATCCCTACGGCAGAGGAGCTGGTATTCAGAGGGCTGGGATTCAAAGCCCTCAGGCGGAGGTATCCGTTTTGGGTGGCGGCGTGTCTGTCTGCCGCCGTTTTCGGCGTTTACCACGGCAATGTGCTGCAGGCCGTTTACGGGTTTATCATGGGGATTGTGCTGGCGTGGGAGGCAGAGGTGAAAGAGACTGTCAGGGCTCCCATTGTAACCCACATGGCGGCCAACATAACTTCCGTTCTGGCGACGGCGTTTTTTATTCCATAGAAGAGTGGTTCCCAAAGGGGAGAAGGAGGATTATCAGGTGAAACTGTTATCTGTGGCAATTCCGTGCTACAACTCGGAGGCGTACATGAGGCACTGTATCGAGTCTCTGCTGGAAGGCGGGGATGCGGTGGAGATCCTTATTGTGAACGACGGCTCCACAAAAGACCATACGGCAGAGATCGCCGATGAGTACCAGCGGGCCTACCCGGGAATATGCCGGGCTATCCATCAGAAGAACGCCGGCCATGGAGGTGCGGTGAATACAGGCCTAGCAAACGCAAGGGGCATCTACTTCAAAGTAGTGGACAGTGACGACTGGGTGGACAAGGATGCTTATATGCAGATCCTTAAGGTCCTCAGAGACTTTGTTTACGGCCATGAGACGCTGGATATGCTGATTTCCAACTTTGTCTATGAGAAACAGGGGGCAAAACGGAAAAAGGTGATGAACTATCGTCTGGCGCTGCCAAAGGATCAGCTTTTTTCATGGAAGGACACAAAGGTGTTTACTCTGGGCCAGTACATCCTGATGCATTCGGTTATCTACCGCACGGAGCTTCTGCGCCAGTGCGGCTTAAAGCTGCCGGAACACACCTTCTATGTGGACAACATATTTGTCTACCAGCCTCTTCCCTACGTAAAGACCATGTACTATCTGGATGTGAATTTTTACCGGTATTTTATCGGGAGAGAGGATCAGTCTGTCAATGAGACGGTGATGATAGGGCGGATTGACCAGCAGATCCGGGTCAACAAGCTGATGCTGGATTATTACAACGAATCGAAGATTACCAACTGGAAGCTGCGCTATTACATGGTGCGGTATCTGGAGATTATGATGGTCATATCTTCCATCCTGGCCATACGGTCAGGGACCGACGAAAACATGGCCAAGAAAAAGGAGCTGTGGCAGTATGCCAGGAAGGGGAACTTTCTGCTGTTTTTAAGGCTGCGGTTCGGATTTCTGGGGCAGGGCATGAACCTTCCCGGGAAGGGCGGAAGACAGGTGTCCATCGCCGGATACAAGATAAGCCGGAAGTTTTTCGGGTTCAATTAGTGTTACCGTACACTGGAGGAGGGATGACGCCACAGCGAAAGGACTGTGGACTATCCAAGGGGAATGATGTTTGCATTTGGCTTTTGTGTGAGTTATATTCAGGGGGAAGGGGAAACCTTCGAAAACTGAATGAAAACGGGAGGCAGCAATGGGGCCGCGCTTAAGGGAGGGCGGCGGGTTGCTGAAAGGTTATGTCGAGAGAATTTAAAAATCCGGTGACGAAGTATTTTTGGGAGTATGGCCTGATTACGGTCAGTATCTGGATTATGGTGGTGGGTGTGTACTTTTTCAAATTCCCCAATCACTTTGCTTTTGGAGGTGTCACGGGCTTTTCCACGGTGGTAAGCGCCGTCACCCGGATGTCGGCGGGAGACTTTACCTTTGCGGCCAATATGGTGCTTCTTTTGGTTGGATTCGTCTTTGTGGGACGGCAGTTCGGCGTTAAGACCGTGTATGCCAGCATTCTGATGAGCGTGTCATTAAGCGCCCTGGAGAAGGTTTATCCCATGAGCGGACCGCTGACCTCAGAGCCGGTGCTGGAGCTGATTTTTGCCATCTTTCTTCCGGCGGTGGGCTCCGCCATACTGTTTAACATCGGAGCATCCAGCGGCGGAACCGATATCATTGCCCTGATACTGAAAAGGTATACCAGCGTTAACATCGGGACGGCTCTTTTTCTGGCGGATATGTTTGCGGTGATTTGTTCCTTCTTTATATTCGGGCCGTCTGTGGGGCTTTTCTCCAGCCTGGGGCTTATGGCCAAGTCCCTTATGGTGGACGGGGTTATTGAGAATATTAATCTTTGCAAGTGCTTTAATATCGTGTGTGACGACCCCATGCCCATCTGTGATTACATTATCAATAAGCTGAACAGGAGCGCTACGGTCTATGAGGCTCAGGGCGCCTTTACGCACCACAAAAAAACGGTGGTCATGACCACCATGAAGAGAGGGCAGGCGGTTCAGCTGCGCAACTATGTGCGCAATGTGGAGCCTACGGCTTTCATGATGGTCACCAACTCCAGCGAGATCATAGGAAAAGGGTTTTTGAATAATTAGAAAGGACTTTTGCACAGACGATGACTGTGCAAAAGTCCTTTTTGGATGTTAGTTTTTTGGAAAGTCGTACATTACCCTTGTAATTTTTTCGTCTTTTCTTTATAATAGAAAAGAAGTACAGTTTCAGAACTTGCATCGATAGTAATAAGTTTAGGAAGGAATCAAGATGAGCAACGAACAAGAGTTAAAACAGAAAATACTGATTGTAGACGACTCAGAGATGAACAGGGCGATTTTGACCGACATGCTGGAAAGCGAGTACGAGATTATTGAAGCGGAGAATGGCAGGGAGGCCATCAGCCTCATTGAGAAGCATGGGACGGAGCTTTCGGTAATACTTCTGGATATCGTGATGCCGGAGCTGGACGGATTCGGGGTTCTGGATGTCATGAACAGGCGGCGCTGGATAGAGGATATCCCGGTGATCATGATATCCTCGGAGAGCGGTTCTTCCCACATGAAGAGGGCATACGAGCTGGGGAGTACCGACTATATCAGCAGGCCTTTTGATGTTACGGTGGTTCATCGCAGAGTAGTCAACACCATTATGCTGTATGCAAAGCAGAAGAAGCTGGCTGCTCTTGTTATGGAACAGATAGATGAGAACGAGAAGCAGAGTACTCTGATGATCGACATCCTGAGCCATATCGTCGAGTTTCGGAATGGCGAGAGCGGCCTTCATGTGCTGCATATCCGGGTATTGACAGAATTGATCTTAAAACATCTGGTGGAGATTACGGACAGATATCCGTTTAAACTGGAGGAGATCTCCATGATAAGCACGGCTTCCGCCCTCCATGATATCGGAAAGATCTCCATTCCCGGTGAGATTCTGAACAAGCCAGGGCGCCTGACAAAAGAAGAGTTTGATACCATGAAGACCCACACCACCATTGGGGCGGAGATGCTTGAGAATCTGGCTTTTCATCAGGAGGAACCCCTGGTGAAGGAGGCCTATGCCATCTGCAGGTGGCATCATGAGAGATATGACGGCCGCGGGTATCCGGACGGCCTTAAGGGGGATGAGATTCCTATTTCAGCCCAGGTAGTGGCTCTTGCCGACGTCTACGATGCACTGACCAGCGAGCGGGTATACAAAAAGGCATTTCCCCACGAGGAGGCGGTCCGCATGATCTGCAACGGCGAATGCGGCACCTTCAATCCGCTGCTCTTAAAGTGCCTTAATGATATCGCGGATACACTCCAGGAGAAGCTTAACAACACCGCTCCGGGGAGAACCAACGAGCAGGAGCTGCAGGAGATTCTGGAGGATAAGCTGCATCCGAAGGAGAACTCCGCCTCCGAGCGGACCCTGCAGCTGCTGGAGAGAGAGCGCATGAAATGCAGTTTCTATGCCTCCATGTCCAATGAGATTCAGTTTGAATACAACATGCTTCCGCCCATGGTGACCCTCTCGGCGTGGGGGGCGGAGAAGCTTCAGCTTCCGGAGTCGATTATGGATCCTTTCAGCGACGGGAGTCCTATATTCTCCATCGTGGACAGAAGCGATATAGAGGAGCTTTCCCGTATTTTGAAGGGCACTACCCCTCAGGAACCTGTGGTGAGGTACGACTGTAAGGTTCATATCAACGGGGAGTTCAGATGGGCCCGCATCGTATGTCAGGTTCTGTGGTCCTCAGACGAGGACCCCCAGTTTTCAGGGGTTATCGGCAAAGCGGTTGATATTCACGACTCCAGGATGCGCATGGATGCGCTGGAGAAGATGGCTTCCCATGATACCCTGACCAAACTTCTCAACTACGACTATGCCAAAGGGCGGATCGAGGAGAGGCTGAGGATGGGGAACGGGAAACGATATGCGCTGATGCTTATTGATGTGGACGGCATCAAGAAAGCCAACGAAAAGGGCGGAAGAGAATTCGGCAATCAGGTTCTCACCTATGTGGCGGAGAAGCTGAGGGAACTCCTGGGAGAGGGTGAGATAGCAGCCAGAATCAGCGGAGACGAATTCCTGTTTCTGGCAAAGTGCGATTCGACTATGGAGGAGGCGGCACAGAGAATCGCCATGGCCGTTGAAGGAAATTACAGGGATTTTCAGGTGTCTGTCTGTATAGGAATGGCAGGAACGAGCCATATGGGCATAGACTATGACGTTCTGTTCCATGGGGCGGATGCCGCTCTGCGGGCGGCTAAAAAGAAAGGACCCGGACAGAGGATGAGCTATATAGAACTGATATCCGTAAAGCAGGAGGAAAAATTATGAGTTTAAAAGAATGTTACATATCTCTGGAAGGAGACTATGAGGATGCCCTGAGCCGTCTTCGCAGCGAGAGACTGGTTCAGAAGTTTGTGTTAAAGTTTTTAAATGACGGAAGTTATGATCTGCTGTGCAGATCGCTGGAGGCCAAAGATTACAGTGAGGCATTCCGGGCGTCCCACACCATCAAGGGGGTATGCCAGAATCTGAGCTTTACCAAATTATACAAATCCAGCCATCAGCTGACGGAAGCTCTGCGCAACGGATGGAGCGAGGAGGCAGGGGGCCTGGTGGAGCAGGTAAAGGCGGATTATGAGCAGACGGCCGGGGCGATCCGGGATCTGCAAAAAGAGCTGGAAGGATAATATATGAAAGATAAGACCACTCGTTTTTTGTCTGTCAGCGCTGTTGCCATATCAATTATCTGCGCCGTGGTATTTTCGTTTCTGGCATTTTATATGAATAAGCAGAGCAGGGCGACGATTACAGATGTGGGAACTATCTACATGACAGGTATGAACGACAGGATTTCCATACATTTCAGGACAACCATCGAACAGAGGCTGTCACAGGTGGAGGCGCTTGTGAAGGAGTGTCCACCCCAGGAGGATAGAGGGGAGAGGGAGTCGCTGATTTACAGTGCCAAGGCCAGGGGCTATAACCATTTGGCGGTGTGTTCGGAGACCGGGGAGTTCGAAATGATTTACGGTGATCCGATCTATGTCAAGGATATGGAACCGTATCTGAAGTCACTGAGGGCTGGCGAGAAAAAGATTGCCGTGGGAAAGGACGCCGGAGAAAACGATCTGGTTCTCATAGGGATTCCTGCCGAATACAGGATGGCGGACGGAAGTACCAGCATATCGCTGGTGGCTGCTCTTTCGGTGGATTACATAAAAGATATCCTTGCTCTCGACGAGAACAATACCCTGGTTTATTCCCATATTATCAGAAAAGACGGAAGTTTTGTTATACGGAGCGGGGAAGCTTTTCGGGACAACTATTTTCAGCGGATTCGAGGACTTTTCGCGGAAGAGAGAAATAGCGAAGCAGAGCAGTATGTACAGGAGCTGGCGAATGCCATGGAGCGCAATGAGAATTACTCCAGTATTCTTGAGCTGGGAAGCGACCGCCGTCACATTTACTGTGCGAAACTCCCGTATTCGGAGTGGTATCTGGTGACTATTATGCCCTACGGCGCGCTGAACGAAACCGTAGGCCAGCTTAACAGACAGTGGGGATACATGGTTCTGGGCAGCTGCAGCATCGTGATGTGTGTCCTTCTGTTTGTGTTCATCCGGTATTTGAAGCTCACCAGGGCACAGCTTACGGCTCTGGATGAAGCCAGGAAAGAGGCCATCGCTGCCAACAAGGCAAAAAGCGAATTTCTTTCCAACATGAGCCACGATATCCGGACGCCTATGAATGCCATTGTGGGCATGACGGCCATAGCGTCGGCCAACATCAACAATATGCAGCAGGTGCAGAACTGCTTAAAAAAGATTACGCTGTCCAGCAGGCATCTGCTGGGACTGATCAACGATGTGCTGGACATGTCCAAAATCGAGAGCGGTAAGATGACGCTGAATGTAGATCAGGTATCTCTTCGGGAGGTTATGGACAGCATTGTGAACATCGTGCAGCCCCAGGTCAAGACGAAGAACCAGCAGTTTGAGGTGATTATCCGTGATATCTCCGCGGAGAATGTGTGCTGTGACAGCGTGCGGTTAAATCAGGTGCTGTTAAACCTTCTTTCCAATGCCATCAAGTTTACGCCTGATGGCGGGGCTGTCAAAGTTGTTTTGTACCAGGAGGAGTCTCCCAGGGGAGCATCCTTTGTGAGAAACCAGATTACGGTGGAAGATAACGGTATCGGCATGACGGAGGAGTTTCGGGACAGGATTTTTGAGTCCTTTGCCAGGGAGGACAGCCTGCGGGTTCACAAGACCGAGGGAACCGGGCTTGGACTTGCCATAACCAGATATATCGTGGATGCCATGGAAGGAACCATCCGGGTGGAGAGTCAGCAGGGAATGGGGACCAAGTTCTATGTCACTCTGGATATGGAAAAGGCGGAAGTGGAAGAGGAGGAGATGATCCTGCCTGAGTGGAACATGCTGGTGGTGGATGACGACCGGCTGTTGTGCGAGAGTGCAGTGACCTCCCTCAGGAGTATCGGTGTAAAGGCAGAGTGGGCTTTGGACGGAGAGGATGCCATAAAGATGGTGGAGCGCCGCCGCCAGGAACACAGGGACTATCAGATTATTCTGATGGACTGGAAGCTGCCGGGGATCGACGGGATCGAGACGAGCCGTCGGATTCGCAGGAAACTGGGGGATGATATTCCCATTATCCTTATCTCAGCCTATGACTGGAATGAGATCGAGGAGGAGGCCAGGGAGGCGGGTATCAGCGGATTCATCTGTAAGCCTCTGTTCAAATCAACTCTCTTTTACGGGCTGAGACAGCACATGGAGACCCTGGAGAAGGGGGAGGAGGAGAACAGAAAGGAAGGCAGCGGTCTCGACGGACGCCGGGTGCTTGTGGCCGAGGACAATGAGCTGAACTGGGAGATAGCCTCTGAGCTTCTGTCGGAGCTGGGGCTTGAGCTGGAGTGGGCTGAGGACGGACAAATCTGTCTGAATATGTTTGAGCGGTCCGAACCCGGATACTATGACGCGGTTCTCATGGATCTGCGCATGCCTGTGATGAACGGGTATGAGGCGGCGGTTGCCATCCGAAAGACAGAGCGGAAGGACAGGGATATACCGATCATTGCCATGACGGCGGACGCCTTTACGGAGGACAGAAAGAAATGTCTGGAGGCCGGTATGAATGCCCACATGGCAAAGCCTATTGATGTGAAAGAGGTGTCCCGGCTTTTGGAAAAATATATAAAGTCCTGAAAAGGCGGGATAAAGGAGGATTAAACAGGCGGCAATTCGCTGTCTGGTTAAGGGCGGCAGCGATTTGCCGCCCTTTTTTGCGGAATGAGAACGGAGTTCTCAAAAGTACTCAAGCACAAAACAAAAAGGGGTAGAAGATGTATACGGAACGCACACAAAAAAACATCTGCCAACCGGCAGATGTTCTTTTTTAGTAGCGGAAGGGAGATTTGAACTCTCGACACTACGGGTATGAACCGTATGCTCTAGCCAACTGAGCTATTCCGCCATATAATATTCTTGTGGTATGGGGCCTATAGGGCTCGAACCTATGACCCTCTGCTTGTAAGGCAGATGCTCTCCCAGCTGAGCTAAGACCCCGTACATTTTATGTGCATCCGCCGTACTTGCGACTGCTTAGATAGTATAATTGATATTGTGTCTGTTGTCAACACTTTTTTGACATTTTTTGAAAAGTATTTTTCCGGGGTATTTTTCCCGTATAATTTCTTTTTTGACTGAAATGTGCTATACTGTTAAGGAAATTCGATGCTTTACTGCAGGATAATGAAAGAGAGGAGGCTGTCATGTACTATTTTATTGTAAACCCTAATGCCAGCGGCGGCCGAAGCAATAAGATATGGAAACGCATGGAGCGACAGCTGAATCATCTGGAGATCCCATACAAGGCTTTTCTGACAGAGAAGCCCCTGGATGCCGCGGCGTATGCGGCCGGTCTTACGGACGGGTGCAGGGAACCCAGGGTGATCATTACTGTTGGCGGAGACGGGACCATAAACGAGGTGCTGGATGGGCTGGCATTCTGCGGGCCGGTGACGCTGGGATATATTCCCGCCGGGTCGGGCAATGACCTGGCCAGAAGCCTGAGACTTCCCAGAAGGCCGTTCCGGTGCCTGAAAAAGATTTTAAACCCCAAATACCATAAACTTCTGGATTACGGGGTGATTTCTTACGGGGAGAAGATGGAACACCGAAGATTCATGGTCAGTGCCGGGATCGGTATGGACGGCGCGGTGTGCCATAATCTGGAATGCTCCGGAATGAAGCGGGTATTAAACCGGCTGCGCATGGGAAAGCTCAGTTACTGGGCAGCCGGAATACGGCAGCTGATTACGGCGTATCCCGTGAAGGGATATCTTCTTCTGGACGGGACTCAGAAAGTGGAGCTGAACCATATTTATTTTATTTCCGCCCATATCCATGCCTATGAAGGCGGCGGGTTTAAGTTTGCCCCGGCGGCGGATCCCTGTGACGGGAAACTGACGCTGTGCGTGGTGCACCACAGCGGGAAGATAAAGCTTTTGCCTTTTCTTGTCAGCTCCCTGCTGGGACATCAGAAGAAGTACCGGGGAGTGCGCTGCTACCAGTGCCGGGAAGTGGAGATTCATACGGAGCGCCCCATGCCGGTTCACGCCGACGGGGAGAGCTGCATGAGCCAGAAGGCCGTCCACATAAGATGCATTCAGGGGAAGGTTCGGATGATCGTATAGAATTAAGATATAAGGCAGACAGATAATGGAGGAGACAGGCTATGAGAGTAGGTCATGGATATGATGTGCACCGCCTTGCAGAGGGCAGAAAGCTGATTCTGGGAGGGGTGGAGATACCCTATGAGAAAGGGCTTCTGGGACATTCGGATGCGGATGTACTGGTTCATGCGGTGATGGACGCCCTTCTGGGCGCGGCGGCGCTGGGGGATATCGGACAGCATTTTCCGGATACGGATCCGGCATATGAGGGTATTTCCAGCATAGAGCTTTTAAAGCATGTGAGAGAGCTTCTGGAGAGGGAGGGTTATGTGATCGAGAACATTGATGCAACGATTATAGCCCAGAGACCCAGACTGGCGGCTTACCGTCCCCGGATGGCGGAGAATATTGCACAGGCGTTAAGACTTTCCGGGAACTGTGTCAGCGTGAAGGCTACCACAGAGGAGGGGCTTGGATTCACGGGGGAGGGCCAGGGAATTTCCTGTCATGCCATTACCTTATTGACATCTGCCGCCGATTACTGTTATGATGACAGAATGGAAGTAAGCAGGTGCAAGGCCTGCCCGGGATGCAGCAAGAGCGAATGAACCCGAAGACCAGTTAAGGAGGAGTTTTATGAAGATCTTTAATACCCTGAGCGGCAGAAAGGAAGAGTTTGTTCCCCTGGAGCCGGGAAAAGTGAAGATGTATGTCTGCGGACCCACGGTGTACAATTTTATCCATATCGGAAACGCCCGTCCTATGATTGTGTTTGATACCATCCGCCGATATCTGGAATATAAAGGTTATGATGTGAATTTTGTTTCCAATTTTACGGATGTGGACGATAAGATTATTAAGAAAGCCATGGAGGAGGGGGTGGATTCTTCCGAAATATCGGAGCGGTACATCGCGGAGTGCAGGGCGGATATGGAGGCCATGAACGTGAGACCGGCCACGATCCACCCCAAGGCCACCCAGGAGATTGACGGGATGATCGACCTTATCGACACCCTGGTCAGGGGAGGGCACGCTTACCGGGCGGAGGACGGCACGGTGTATTTCAGGACCTCCTCCTTCAAGGAGTACGGCAAGCTGTCCCACAAGAATCTGGATGAGCTGCAGTCGGGATTTCGGGAGCTGAAGGTGACAGGGGAGGAGGGGAAGGAGTCTCCCTCGGATTTTGTCCTCTGGAAACCTAAGAAGGAGGGTGAGCCTTACTGGGAGTCCCCATGGTGCGAGGGACGGCCGGGGTGGCATATTGAGTGCTCCGCCATGTCGAGGAGATATCTGGGAGAGCAGATCGATATCCACGGAGGCGGGGAGGACCTGATCTTCCCCCACCATGAAAACGAGATTGCCCAGAGCGAGGCAGCCAGCGGAAAAGAGTTTGCCAGATACTGGATGCATAACGGATTTCTCAATATTGACAACAAAAAGATGTCCAAATCCCTCGGCAACTTTTTTACAGTGCGGGAGATAAGCGAGAAATTCGATCTTCAGGTTCTGCGCTTCTTCATGCTCAGCGCTCACTACCGCAGTCCCTTAAACTTCAGCGCGGAACTTATGGAGGCGTCCAAAAACGGGCTGGAGCGAATCCATAACGGACTGGACAAACTGCGGGAGCTGGAGGAAAAAGCCGGGGAGGAGGAGCTGCTGGAACGGGAGAAAGTCCCGTATGAGGAGTCCCGCCAACTGGTGGCTAAGTACGAGGCGGCCATGGAGGACGACTTTAACACGGCGGATGCAGTGTCGGCCGTGTTTGAGCTGGTGAAGCTTGGGAACTCCACGGCGGACGGCGAAAGCAGCAGAGCCTATGTGAAGGCTCTGAGAGAGACGCTGGAAAGACTCTGCGGCGTTCTGGGTATCGTCACGGAGCGCAAAAAAGAGGTTCTGGACGAGGAAGTGGAGGAATTGATCGCCGCCAGAACCCAGGCCAGAAAGGACAGAAACTTTGCCCTGGCGGACGAGATTCGTCAGAAGCTTTCGGATATGGGGATCCTTCTGGAGGATACGAGAGAAGGGGTCAAATGGAAGAGGGCATAAAGACGGACAAAGGGTTTACCCAGGCATACCAGGAGCGGCTGAACATCAAAAAGACGGACCCGTCGGTGTATTCCCCTCTGGCGCTGGCCTATCTGGGAGACGGGGTCTATGAGCTGATGATCCGCGCCAAGGTCATGAGCCAGGGCAATATGCAGGTGAATAAGATGCACAAAAAGAGTACCTCTCTGGTTAAGGCCCAGGCCCAGGCTGATATGATACGCCTTCTTGAGCCGGAACTGACCCAGGAAGAGAGGACTGTTTTCAAACGGGGCAGGAACGCCAGATCCGCCACTGCGGCCAAACACGCGTCGATCATTGAATACCGCATGGCCACGGGATTTGAGGCTCTGGTGGGTTATCTGTTTCTCACAGAGCAGTTTGACAGGCTGGCGGAGCTTATCAGCCGCGGACTAGAGAAGACAGGAGAGGCATAAGGCATGAATGAGGAGAATTTGCTGATAGAGGGGCGGAATGCGGTTCTGGAGGCATTCCGTTCCGGAAGAACCATTGACAAACTGTACATTTTGGACGGCTGCCGGGACGGCCCGGTTCAGACTATCGTAAGGGAGGCCAGAAAGCGGGACACCATAATAAATTTTGTGGCCAAAGACAGGCTGGATCAGCTGTCCCAGACCAGGAATCACCAGGGAGTCATCGCCCAGGGGGCGGTGTACGCCTATGCTCAGGTTGAAGATATCCTGGAGAACGCCAGGGCCAAGGGGGAACCTCCCTTTGTCTTTGTGCTGGACGGGATAGAAGATCCTCACAATCTGGGAGCCATAATCCGAACAGCCAACCTGGCCGGGGCTCACGGGGTGATCATTCCCAAGAGACGGGCCGCGGGTCTTACATCCACGGTGGCCAAGACATCGGCCGGGGCGCTGAATTACACACCGGTGGCCAAGGTAACCAATCTGTCGGCGGTTATGGAGCAGCTGAAGAAGGAGGGCCTGTGGTTTGTATGCGCGGACATGGAAGGAGAGCGGATGTATAATCTGGATCTGAAAGGTCCCATAGGCCTGGTCATAGGAAATGAAGGCAGCGGAGTCAGCAAGCTGGTGAAGGAGAACTGTGATATGACAGCCGCGATTCCCATGAAGGGAGATATTGATTCCCTCAATGCGTCCGTGGCCGCAGGGGTTCTGGCATATGAGATTGTGAGGCAGAGGCTCCTGTAAATATTACGGTCTGTCCCCTTGGGGCGGACGCAATCCTGACAATCAAATAAAGAGAGGTAATATGATATGAAAAAAAGACAATGGACAGTATTGCTTGGAGGAGCCGGTATTGTGCTTGTGTTGGGTGTGGGCGCCTGTGCCCGGCCTTCCGGGGAAAAGGACAAAACAGCCCTGAACCCAGCCGGGACCAGTGAGGAGACAGTGAACGCGGTTCTGACGGAAGATGAGAACGGCGGGGATACACAGGCCGCCGGCACGGACGGGGAAAACCTGGAGCTTGCGGTGATTGAGGACGGGATGGTTCCGCTGTATGCCAAGCCTCAGGGAAGCCTGGTGCGCACCCCCACGGCTTCGGGAACCGTGACCTACGGCAACAGCAAGGTGTCTGTGGATGCGTCCAACACGTCCAGCGGGTATATAATGGTAAAATATATGGGCAGCGTGGGAAAGATTAAGGTGCAGATAACCAAGGGCGGTCTCACCTATACATACGATCTCAATGCCAGAAATGCATTCGAGGTATTTCCCATGTCGGAGGGAAACGGAACCTACTCCGTAAAGGTCTTTGAGAATGTGCAGGGCAACCAGTATTCCCAGGCTTTCAGCCAGGATATCAGCGTGTCCATGGCGAATCAGTTCGAGCCGTTTCTGTATCCCAACCAGTACGTGAATTTCTCCGCGGGAAGCGCGGCGGTCCAGAAAGGCGTGGAGATCGCGGCAGGCGCGGGGGATGCCATCAGCGTGGTGAACAGTGTCTACAATTATGTGGTGAACAATCTGACCTACGATACCGTCAAGGCCCAGACCGTGCAGAGCGGATACCTTCCCAATGTGGATCAGGTGCTGGCTTCCAGGACGGGGATCTGTTTCGACTACGCGGCTCTGATGGTTTCCATGCTCCGCTCCCAGGATATCCCGGCCAAGCTGGTGGTGGGATACACGGGAAGCGCCTACCATGCATGGGTAAACGTGTATATTGACGGCATCGGATGGGTGGATAACTACATTTATTTTGACGGGCAGAACTGGTCCCTGATGGATCCGACCTTTGCCTCATCCGGCGGACAGAGCGAGGCCATCAAGGAGTATATCGGCAACGGAGCCAATTATCAGCAGAAATATTGTTATTGATAAAGGAGACACATTCATGAGCAAAAATACAGAGCAGAAATATACCTACCGGGAACTTTCTGCTTTCTGTCTGCAGATGTCCCTTCTTTTGAAGGCTGCGGTTCCCGTGGATGAAGGGCTGCGGATCATGGCGGAAGACGGGGCGGACGAGGACGAGAAAAAGCGGCTTTTATTTCTGGCGGACGAAATTGAACTGGGATGCCCGGTTTTTGAGGCCCTGGAGAAGTCGGGAAGTTTTCCCGAGTATGTGGTGAAGATGGCGAAACTGGGTGACCAGACGGGAACCCTGGATCAGATGATGGAGGCCCTGTCTGTCTACTACGACAAGGAGGACCGAATGCTGCGGAATATCCGCAATGCCATCACCTACCCGGTTATGATGGTGCTGATGCTTCTGGTGGTGCTTTTTGTGCTGTTTACCAGGGTTATGCCCATATTTGAGGAGGTCTACGAACAGCTGGGGGCTCAGATATCACCGGTGTCCCAGACGGCTGTAAGGCTGGGAGGTGTGTTCAGCGGCGTGGCTTTGGCTGCCGCCGCGGTGGTGGCCCTCGTGGTGTGCGGCGTGTACGCGGCCTCCAAGCTGGGCAAAAAGATCCGTGTTGTGGAAAGCATGATGGAAAGATTTAAGCGGTCCAACAAGACCGCGCTTCTGGTGGCAAAGCGCAGGTGCACATCGGTTCTGGCTCTGACTTTAAAGAGCGGCCTGGAGCTGGAGAAGGGCATTGAGCTGGCAGATGAGCTGGCGGGCAATTCAAAGGTGCAGGAGTACCTTACCGCGTGTAAGGATGAACTGGAGATCGGAAAGGGCTATGATGAAGCCATGAAGAACTCAGGACTGTTCAGCGGTTTCCAGATTCAGATGATCAAGGTGGGCAACCGAAGCGGCCGGCTGGACAGCGTGATGGAGGATATCTCCCGGGGATATGAGGAGGAGGCGGACGCTTCCATAGACAATACCATCTCCAGGCTGGAGCCCACCATCGTGGCGGTTCTGGCGGTGTCTGTAGGCATGGTGCTTCTCTCGGTGATGCTGCCTCTGGTGGGCATCCTGTCAGCCATAGGATAAGGTGGGTGCCTGTGAAAAAATTAAAGACAAGTTGGAATGGGATAAAGGGATACGTGGCGTCGGCCCTGTGCTTCGGAGCGGTTATAGGGCTGTTTTTGAACGGAGTGCTGTCCATGTCAGACAGGATGGACAGGGAAGGGGAGGAGACTCTCCGCAGCGCGATTGCCCGGGCATCGGTGCAGTGCTATGCGATTGAGGGGCGGTATCCGCCGTCTGTGGAATACCTGGAGGAGAATTACGGTATCAAGATTGACAGAAAGCGGTTTAATGTATTTTACGAGGGCTTTGCCTCCAATGTCATGCCGGAGATTACGGTATTTTCCAGTGCGGAAGAGTAAAGGGGGAGAGAAAGGTTGAAACAGCAGAGACATCAAAACGGGCAGACCATGAACCTTCTTTTCACCATGCTCCTGTTTCTGGTTTTTGTTCTGTGCGCGCTGTTCACGGTCCTTATCGGAGGAAAGGTTTACGAGAACATCAACAGTCGGATTGAGGAGAATTATTCCGGGCAGGTGGTGCTCAACTATGTGGCCAACAAGGTGAGGCAGAGCGACCGGGCGGGCAGTGTGACGGTGAAGGATATGGAAGGGACCTCCGTGCTGGAGCTGGCCCAGGAAATCAACGGCGCTTCCTACGTAACCTGGATCTATTACCGGGACGGCGCGGTCCGGGAGCTGTTTACGGACACGGAAAGCGGCCTGGGGCTTAAGGACGGTCTGGAGATTATCGGGTGTGAGGGCCTGACCTTCAGTCAGGAGGGCGCTGTCCTGAAGGTGGTTGCGGCAGGAGATGCAGGAGGGACACTGTTTTTAAATGTCAGAAGCGGAGGCGTGGAAGATGAAGAGTAAACGGGATTCAGGGACCGCATTGTTTCTTATGGAGATGATTGCGGTGGTATGCTTTTTTATTCTGTGCGCCAGTGTCTGTATCCTGGTGTTTGTGAGAGCCAACAACTTAAGCCGTCTGGCTAAGGACACCAACCAGGCGTCCCTGGCAGCGGAGAGCGTGGCGGAGGTGTGGAAGGCTCAGGAGGTCCAGGGGCTTACGGAACGCTTCGGAATGTCAGGCGGCCAGTCGTCAGGGGTCATCTACTGGAATCAGCAGTGGGAGAGTGCGGATCAGGAGGAGGCCGGGTTTGCGGCGGAATTTACCGCGGCCCGGGAAGGCCGTGTGGAGGAGGCGCAGATCCGGATCGTGCGTCTGGAGGACGACACGGAGCTGTTTACTCTGACGGCCAAAAGGCTCCTGAATCAGCAGCCTAACAGGAAGGAAATCGGATATGAATGACAAGCAGTCGGGGGGAAGGGCCAACATAGGAACATCTTCCCTGATATTGATCTTTATTATATTGTGCCTGACTATTTTCGGGCTCCTCTCTCTCAGCAGCGCCGGCAGCGACTGGAAGCTGGCCGAAAAAAACGCCGAATCCATTCGCGGTTACTATGAGGCGGACAGCCTGGCGGTGGAGTTTACGGCTATGGTGGAGGAGGTCCTGGCTCAGTGCGGCCAGGTATCTTCCGACGAGGAGTATGTGAAGCTGGTGAGAGAAAAGCTGGGAGAGTTTTACCGGGAGGACACCAATACGGTTCAGACGGATGTGGAGATGCCCTACGGGCAGATGCTCCATGTGGAGCTGGAGGTGTGCCGGGAGGCAGAGAGCGGTTACAGGATCGTCACATGGAATGTATACCACTCAGTGGATTATGAAATTGACCAGTCCAGGCCGGTGTGGACCGGGGGCTGATAAGGAGGAAGTCGGAACATGAATATAAAAGAAGTGCTGGAGCAGGCGGTGCAGAGAGAGGCATCGGATATTTTTCTGGTAGCCGGAATGCCCCTTTCCTACAAGATAGGAGGTCGGATTCAGGAGTACGAAAGCAGCAAACTGTCCCCGGGGCAGATCGAGGAGATGATCGGGCAGCTGTACCATACGGCCAGCGAGCGCAGTATGAAGAAGGTGCGGGAGGTGGGGGACGACGATTTTTCATTCGCCGTTCCGGATCTCTCAAGATTCAGGGCCAATGTGTTTCAGCAGAGAGGATCGCTGGCTGCCATCATCCGCATTATTACCTTTGACCTGCCGGATTACACACAGCTTCATCTTCCCAGGACCATCATAGACGTGGCGAAGATGACCAAGGGTATGGTCCTGGTTACAGGGCCTGCGGGAAGCGGAAAGAGCACTACCCTGTCATGCATTATCAACGAAATCAATCACACGAGAAACGCTCATGTCATTACCCTGGAGGACCCCATCGAGTATCTTCACCGTCATGACAAGAGCGTGGTGTCCCAGAGGGAGGTGGGGACTGACACGGAGAGTTATGTGTCCGGCCTGAGAGCAGCGCTGAGACAGGCTCCCGACGTGATTCTTTTGGGGGAGATGAGGGACAATGAGACCATAAAGACAGCCATGACGGCGGCGGAGACGGGGCATCTGGTGATCTCCACCCTTCATACGGTGGGGGCGGCCAACACCATGGACCGTATTATCGACACCTTCCCGCCGGAACAGCAGCAGCAGATCCGGGTGCAGATCTCCATGGTCATGGAAGCGGTTATCTCCCAGCAGCTGATTCCCACGCTGGACGGCAGGGTACAGCCCGCCTTTGAGATTATGTTCTTCAACAACGCGATCCGCAACATGGTTCGGGAGTCCAAAATCCATCAGATCGACAACGTGATCGCCACATCCCAGAAGGAGGGTATGATCTCCATGGACGCCAGCCTGATTCAGATGTACCAGAATAAGGTTATTTCCAAGGAGAATGCCATTATCTACAGCAACAACAGCGAGCTCATGGCCAAGAAGATCGAGCGGCTGTGACGGACGACTGGAAGGCTGGCAGCAGAGAATAAAGAAAGAATCCTGCTGCGCAGGATTTCTGTGCAGGCGCCAAAGGGGCGCCTGCTTTTTTCGTGGGTCCACCAGGCACACGTTCTTACGGGAAGATTGGGCTCTGTCTAGTCTTCCACTGTGAGAACTCTGAAACCGATATCGGACCAGTTATTTCCGATGAGGTAGGAGGTGTACCTGTTTCCGGCTGCAATGTTCGTCTGGAAGGAGACTAAGGGGTCATTGCTAAAGCTTCCGCCGGTAATGGTGCCTACGACGATCATAGGCAGTTCCCGGATTACGGAGAAGGAGTTGGAGTTGGTTACATAGAACTGATAGGAACCTGCCATGGCCTGCTTGTAGGAGGTCACTTCCCTGAAACCTACATTGCGGAATACGGCGTCATGACTGTAGAGCATAACATCGTAGCTGGATCCGCTGTAGGAGAAGTTTGCCACCCTGTAACAGCCTGTATTGTAGTTCATATTGGTGCAGCCGCTGCCGGATACCTGGGACATAAGGAGGCCGCCGGCGGGAGCGTCCGCCAGAACCATGGTGTATCTCTGACCGCCTGTGAAGGGGAATGTCTGCTGAAGCAGGACGCTGCGCAGACCGGATGCGCGCCTTACGGTGACCGTATGGAAGCCGTCAGAGACCCTGTCATACCCGGAGATGGTGCCAAAACGGGAATTATTTACATAGGTGGTATTGTCAATGGATATGCTTACGGGGAATGTGTTGGTGGAAGCGTTTAAAAATCTTACCTGCGCATTGCTTTGGGAAACATTGCAGTTTGGACAGGAGGGGAAGATGGGCAGCGTCGTAATAGGGGGCCAGATGGTACAGTTGTTGCAGCCGTCTCCGTTGGTGTTGCCCGGGTAAGCCGGAATACCGCCCTCAGGGGCGATGGGAAGGGAGATACCATAGTCATTGTCCGTACCGTTTCCCGTATTGCCCGGGTAAGCCGGGATACCGCCCTCAGGGGCGATGGGGAGAGCGATACCATAGTCATTGCCCCCATTTGCGGTGCCGGAGTATCCTCCGTCGGTGGCGGCGGGGGTTGTGATGCCATAGTCTTCCGGAGTCAGGTGAGCGCCGGAGGTATTTGTGCTATTGTCAGCCATAGAAGAGCCTCGATTTGTTTTTACTTTACATTATGAGGGAGAATGATTTTGGTTCCGGAAAGGCCGGGAAAAATCCTGCAAAAGCAGGATAAAAAATTTATTCCAAGAAAAGATATATTTTTGTTGACAAAAGGCGATTGTCGTGTTAATATATCTAAGGCTTGAGCATGGCTTCAAGTTATTAGGAGACGCTGATGTGGCACAGGTGGTAGCGCACCTCATTGGTAGTGAGGAGGTCACGGGTCCGAGTCCCGTCATCAGCTCTTTAAGTTTACGGCAGGAGTTCTGTAATTCAGGACTTCTGCTTTTTACATATATCCCCCTTTTCCAAGGAAACAAAATATGGTATGATAGGTTAAATTACAGATGGAGGAACAATTATGGAAGAGAACAGAGAAAGTTTGGAGGTTTCCAGAAATTTTATAGAGCAGGAGATCGATAAAGATCTGGCCGAGGGGGTCTACGACCATGTACAGACCCGTTTTCCGCCGGAACCCAACGGATACCTTCACATCGGACACGCCAAGTCCATCCTGCTAAATTACGGTCTGGCACAAAAGTACGGCGGAAAGTTCAATATGCGGTTTGACGACACCAATCCTACCAAGGAGAGGGAGGAGTTTGTTCAGTCCATTATCGAGGATGTGAAGTGGCTTGGGGCCGATTTTGAGGACAGGCTGTTTTTTGCGTCCAATTATTTCCAGCAGATGTATGAGTGCGCCCTTCTTCTGATCCGGAAGGGCAAGGCATATGTGTGCGATCTCAGCGCGGACGAGATTCGGGAATACCGGGGCGATTTTAAGACTCCCGGAAAAGAAAGCCCGTACAGAAACCGCAGCATTGAGGAGAACCTGCGGCTCTTTGAGGAGATGAAGGAGGGCAGATACAAGGACGGAGAGAAAGTTCTGCGTGCCAAGATCGATATGGCCTCCGGCAATATCAACATGCGCGATCCGGTTATTTACAGGGTGGCCCATATGAACCACCATAATACGGGCGATCAGTGGTGCATCTACCCCATGTATGATTTTGCCCACCCCATTGAGGATGCCATTGAACATATTACACATTCCATCTGTACACTGGAGTTTGAGGATCACAGACCGCTGTACGACTGGGTGGTGCGGGAGTGCGAGTTTAAAAACCCGCCGCGGCAGATCGAGTTTGCAAAGCTTTATCTGACCAATGTGGTGACGGGCAAGCGGTATATCAAGAAGCTGGTGGAGGACGGCATCGTGGACGGCTGGGACGACCCGCGGCTGGTATCCATCGCGGCGCTTCGGAGAAGAGGTTACACGCCGGAGTCCATTAAAAGGTTTGTTGAGCTGGTGGGTGTGGCCAAGGGCAACAGTTCCGTGGACTATGCTATGCTGGAGTACTGTATCAGGGAGGATCTGAAACTTAAGAGACCCAGGATGATGGCCGTACTGGATCCGGTGAAGCTGGTGATTGACAACTATCCGGAGGGGGAGACGGAGATGGTATCCATCCCCAACAATCTGGAGAATGAGACACTGGGAGAACGGCAGGTTCCCTTTGGCAGGGAGCTTTACATCGAGCGGGAGGACTTCATGGAGAATCCGCCGAAAAAGTATTTCCGGCTTTATCCGGGCAATGAAGTGCGGCTGATGGGTGCCTACTTTGTAACCTGTACAGGATGCGAAAAGGATGAGGACGGAAAGGTTACAGTGGTGCATGCCACCTATGATCCGGAGACAAAGAGCGGTTCGGACTTCACCGGAAGGAAGGTGAAGGGTACCATCCACTGGGTGGCCAAAGATACGGCAAGGAAAGCGGAGTGCCGTCTTTACGAGAATATCGTGGACGAGGAGAAGGGAAAGCTCAACGAGGACGGGACTCTGAATCTGAATCCCAACTCCCTTACGGTGATAAGGGACTGCTATGTGGAGCCGGCATTGCAGGAGGCCAGAGCCTGTGACAGCTTCCAGTTTATGAGGAACGGATACTTCTGTGTGGACTTAAAGGACAGCAGGCCGGATCACCTGGTGTTTAACAGGATCGTGTCGCTTAAGAGTTCTTTTAAACTGAACCGGTAACGGGGAACCTGAATCTGACCGGAAGGGGGAAGTCCATGGAACTGATGATTCCGTTAAAAGCCGGAGGCCCCAAATCCATGTATGAACAGATTTACGAGTACGTAAAGAGGGAGATCCGCGGCGGCGGTCTGAGGGAGGGGGTACGCCTTCCCTCCACGCGGGTGCTGGCGGAGAATCTGAAGGTCAGCCGCTCCACCACTCAGATGGCCTACGACCAGCTGACGGCGGAGGGGTACATCGAAGCTGTGCCCGGGAGAGGGTATTTCGTGCTGGGGATGGAGGAGCTGGCGGAGGTGGAGATCGAACCGGAACCGGCGGGCGGATTTATCCGGACGGAGAAGGCCGGTTCCGGCGGGGCGGTCATCGACTTTTCCCCCAGGGGAATTGATTTAAGCCATTTTCCTTACAATGCCTGGAGGAAGATCACCCGCAACACGCTGGTGGAGGATAACAGGGAGATGTTCCTCACCGGCTCTCCTCAGGGGGAACCGGCCCTTCGGGAGGCTGTGAGAGGGTATCTCCACTCTGCCCGGGGGGTAAACTGTCAGGCGGACCAGATCATTATAGGTGCCGGCAGCGAATACCTGCTGATGCTTTTGTATCAG
Organism: Hungatella sp.; assembly: GCA_022795805.1. Classification (GTDB taxonomy): domain Bacteria; phylum Bacillota; class Clostridia; order Lachnospirales; family Lachnospiraceae; genus UBA3402. The sequence continues at coordinate 30,832 of JAAWHK010000005.1, forward strand.
ATTATGGGGGCAGGGCGGACCATCGCCATGGAGAACCCTACCTATAAGCAGGCATACCGGGTATTCGAAAGCCTGGGCTACAAAATCATCCCGGTGGAGATGGACGGGGCGGGGATGGACGTGAGAGCGCTGGGAAGAAGCGGCGCTGATATCGCCTACGTGATGCCCTCCCACCAGTATCCCACGGGGATCGTCATGCCGGTTGTCAGAAGGCAGGAACTTCTCCAGTGGGCGGGGCAGAAAAAAGACAGGTTTCTCATAGAAGACGATTACGACAGCGAATTCAGGTACAGAGGCAGGCCCATTCCGGCCCTCCAGGGACTGGACAAGTCCGGGAAGGTGATCTACATGGGAACCTTTTCCAAGTCCATCGCACCGGCCATCCGTATTGGCTACATGGTGCTTCCGCGGCCTCTTCTGGGAGTCTACCGAGAGAAGCTGGGGTTCTATGCGTCCACGGTATCCAGGATCGATCAGAACATTATCTATCAGTTTCTGACAGGCGGGTATTATGAGCGGCATTTGAATCGGATGAGAGCTATCTATAAAGGAAAGCACGATCTGCTGCTGGGACGGCTGAAAGAACTGGAGGAGGACTTTGAGATATACGGGGAGAATGCGGGACTTCACATCCTTCTTAGGAATCGAAAGGGGAAAGCAGAGAGCCGGCTGGTGGAGCAGGCACAGGAGAGAGGGGTGAGAGTCTACGGACTGTCATCCTGCTGCATCGGCGAAGAGCACGTAAGCCGTTCTTCCACCGTGGTTCTGGGGTATGCCAGGCTCAGTGAGGAGCAGATTAATAGGGGAACCGGACTGCTGCGGGAGGCATGGAAGGAGAGCTGACGGGCTGACAGACTTCTGCCGCCAAAAAGGGTGTGTACGGTTTCACGGCACACCCTCTTTTGGCGGCAGAAAAGTTTATGTCACGGCCGGCGAAAACCCGGCGGACAGCAGCGGACTTATTCTCCGGAGATGTCATCCACGATGGTAGTGGCAGTGTCGGCCGCCGCCTTCTTAACCTGTTCGGCCGTCTCGGCAATGTGTTCACTTGCTTCCTCAGCCGCCAGAACCGCCGCGTCTTCTGCTTTCTCGGAGACAGTCTTAACAGCCTCAGCGGCAGCATCTTTTACAGACTCAGCGGCTTCTTTAAGGGAGCTCTCTTCTTTCTTCTCGCCCAGGGGCACATAGTTGCGCGTGGCGGCTTCTCCTTCGTGAGGCAGTGCACCGTCAAACGTGTCGTCGTCTCCCTCAAAGTCGTGAAAATCTTCATCCAGTTCCGCATGGAAGGACCGGTACTTTAAAAAATAGGAAACGCCGGCGGCAATAGCGGTGGAAATGGCTGTCAGAGCAAGGAATTTGCCCAGATTCTTTTTTGCCATGGTGGGATGCTCCTTTCTACTCTTTTTCATCATAGTAAATCTATTGTAATACCATTATTCCAAAAAAGAAAGGCATATATTAAAAAAAATTTCATAAAATAGTGAATGGGTCTGGAAAAATTTGAAAAAAATTAGCACTCAAGGCTTGACAGTGCTAACAAAGGGTGCTATAACATTGATGTGAAGAAAATGTAAATCATTCTTAAGGAGGAATCATATATGAAATTAGCACCGTTATTTGACAGAGTTGTTTTAAAACAGCTGATTGCAGAAGAGACTACAAAGTCCGGCATCGTGCTTCCGGGACAGGCAAAGGAGAAACCGCAGCAGGCAGAGGTAGTGGCAGTGGGGCCCGGCGGAGTCGTAGAGGGCAAGGAAGTTACCATGCAGGTGAAGGTTGGGGACAAGGTTATCTTCTCCAAGTATTCCGGCACGGAAGTGGAGATGGACGAAGAGAAGTTCGTCATCGTGAAGCAGAATGATATTCTGGCTGTCATTGAGTAACAAGATTGAGAGAAGACTAAGAATAGAAAGAAACCGGAGGGAATGAATCATGGCAAAAGAAATTAAGTATGGTGTAGATGCGAGAAAGGCCCTGGAGTCTGGCGTAAATCAGCTGGCTGACACAGTCCGCGTGACCCTGGGACCGAAAGGAAGAAACGTAGTTCTGGATAAGTCCTTCGGGGCTCCCCTTATTACCAATGACGGTGTGACCATCGCCAAGGAGATCGAGCTGGAGGACGCATTTGAGAACATGGGTGCACAGCTGGTGAAGGAAGTGGCCACCAAGACCAACGACGTAGCCGGAGACGGTACCACCACGGCGACGGTGCTGGCACAGGCCATGATCAACGAAGGGATGAAGAACCTGGCAGCAGGCGCCAACCCCATCGTTCTGAGAAAGGGTATGAAGAAGGCCACGGATGTGGCTGTTGAGGCGATTGCCGAGATGAGTCAGCCTATTAACGGCAAAGCTCAGATCGCCAGGGTTGCGGCTATCTCCGCCTCCAGCGACGAGGTGGGCGAGATGGTGGCTGACGCCATGGAGAAGGTTTCCAAGGACGGAGTTATCACCATCGAGGAATCCAAGACCATGAAGACAGAGCTTGATCTGGTGGAAGGTATGCAGTTTGACAGAGGCTACGTATCAGCCTATATGTGCACGGATATGGACAAGATGGAGGCCAATCTGGATACCCCATACATCCTGATCACCGACAAGAAGATTTCCAATATTCAGGAGATTCTGCCGCTGCTGGAGCAGATCGTGCAGTCCGGCGCAAGGCTTCTGATCATTGCGGAGGATGTTGAGGGCGAGGCCCTGACCACTCTGATCGTTAACAAGCTGAGAGGCACTTTCAATGTGGTGGCCGTTAAGGCGCCCGGCTACGGCGACAGAAGAAAAGAGATGCTGCAGGATATCGCCACTCTGACAGGCGGCACCGTGGTTTCCAGTGATCTGGGTCTTGAGCTCAAGGATGTGACCATGGAGCAGCTGGGACGTGCTAAGTCCGTTAAGGTTCAGAAGGAGAACACGGTAATCGTAGACGGCGAAGGAGCAAAGGCTGACATTGACGCCAGGATCTCCCAGATCAGAATGCAGATCGAGGAGACTACATCTGACTTTGACAGGGAGAAACTCCAGGAGAGACTGGCCAAGCTGGCAGGCGGCGTAGCGGTTATCCGCGTAGGCGCAGCCACCGAGACCGAGATGAAGGAGGCCAAGCTCCGCATGGAGGACGCTCTGGCGGCGACCAAGGCGGCGGTTGAGGAGGGTATCATCGCAGGCGGCGGTTCCGCGTATGTTCACGCCATCGCACAGGTATCCAAGATTCTTCCCGAGCTGGAAGGCGACGAGAAGACCGGCGCCAAGATTATCCTGAAGGCTCTGGAGTCCCCGCTGTACCATATTGTGGCCAATGCAGGGCTGGAAGGCTCCGTAATCATTAACAAGGTAAAAGAGTCCCCGGTTGGAACCGGATTTGATGCGTACAAGGAAGAGTATGTGAATATGATCGAGGCCGGAATCCTTGATCCCGCGAAGGTAACCAGAAGCGCGCTGCAGAATGCAACCAGTGTTGCGTCAACACTGTTGACAACTGAGTCAGTTGTTGCTAATATTAAAGAAGAAACTCCAGCTATGCCTGCAGGCGGCGGTATGGGCGGAATGATGTAAGCGAAAGCTGAACAGTTACAAATAAGAACCGTGGGAGGGTGCCATGCTTGCATGGGCATTCTCCTGCGGTTTTCCTGTTCTATGGGACACAGAGTTTTATCATTCAGGCAAGAGCCTGCAGAAAGAGACGTGTCCCAATCCACAAAAAAGAAGAAAGGACCATACTCACTATGAATGATTCCTACACAGAATGGCTGGTAAAGCGGAAGGCTCCGGCCAGCAGCCTGATCATCAAAGCAGCTCTCATCGTGCTCTGCGTTATCAGCGCTTTCCTGGCTCTGACTACGATGTTTGGCATCGTGATACTGGTTGTGGCAGGCGGCGCCACCTACTATTTATTCCAGAACATGAACCTGGAGTTTGAATACCTGTTTGTCAACGATCAGATTACCGTTGACAAGATCATGGGACAGGCCCGCAGAAAGAAGGTATGGGAGGGGACCTTAGGCGAAGTGCAGATTGTGGCGCCTATCGATTCCTACATTCTGAAAGACTATGAGAAGCCGGGCATGAAACGGCTGGATTTTGCTTCCCATGCTCCCAATGCCAGGGTGTACGGTATGATCCATCAGGGGGAGGGAGGACAGGTGACTAAGGTCATCTTTGAGCCCAATGACAAGATCCTGCATCACATCAGACAGAGGAGTCCGCGAAAAGTGGTTTTGTAGTTAAATCTATTTGACAACCCCAGTTAAATTTGATATATTAGGTTACTAATAATACAAATTCACAGAGGAAAGAGAGGAAAATTTCATGGGTACAATTATCGGTGAAGGCATTACGTTTGACGATGTTCTGCTGGTTCCTGCCTACTCGGAAGTAATTCCCAATCAGGTGGATCTGACCACACATCTGACAGCCAAGATCAGGCTTAACATTCCATTAATGAGTGCCGGCATGGATACGGTGACAGAGTACCGCATGGCCATCGCGATGGCCAGACAGGGCGGTATCGGCATTATCCACAAGAATATGTCTATCGAGGCTCAGGCAGAAGAAGTTGACAAAGTAAAGCGTTCAGAGAACGGCGTCATTACGGACCCATTTTATCTTTCCCCGGAACATACACTGAAAGACGCCGACGAACTTATGGGCAAGTACCGCATCTCCGGCGTTCCCATCACAGAGGGCAGGAAGCTGGTGGGAATCATCACCAACCGGGATCTGAAGTTCGAAGAGGATTTTTCCAAAAAGATCAAGGAGTGCATGACCAGCGAGAATCTGGTGACGGCCAGAGAAGATATTACCATGCTGGAAGCCAAGAGGATTCTGGCCAGAGCCAGGGTGGAGAAGCTTCCCATTGTGGACAAGGATTTTAATCTGAAGGGACTTATTACCATCAAGGATATCGAAAAGCAGATCAAGTATCCCAACTCTGCCAAGGATTCCCAGGGGCGGCTTCTGTGCGGCGCGGCCGTAGGCATCACGGCCAATGTGCTGGAGCGGGTGGAGGCCCTGATAAAGGCCCATGTGGACGTGGTGGTGCTGGACTCCGCCCACGGCCATTCCGCCAACGTGATCCGCTGCGTGAAGATGATCAAGGAGGCATACCCGGATCTCCAGGTCATTGCAGGCAACGTGGCCACAGGCGAGGCGACGAGGGCATTGATCGAGGCAGGCGCAGATGCGGTTAAGGTGGGTATCGGACCGGGCTCCATCTGCACGACCCGCGTGGTGGCGGGAATCGGCGTGCCTCAGATCAGCGCGATCATGGACTGCTATGCAGTGGCCAGGGAGTACAATATTCCCGTTATCGCCGACGGCGGCATTAAGTATTCCGGCGATATCACAAAGGCGATTGCCGCCGGAGGAAGCGCATGCATGATGGGCAGCATGCTGGCAGGGTGCGATGAGAGTCCGGGATCTTTTGAGCTGTATCAGGGAAGAAAGTATAAGGTGTACAGAGGTATGGGGTCCATTGCAGCCATGGAAAACGGCAGTAAGGACAGGTACTTCCAGACCGACGCCAAGAAGCTGGTTCCCGAGGGCGTGGAGGGCCGTGTGGCGTACAAGGGAATGGTTGAGGATACGGTGTTCCAGATGCTGGGCGGGCTGCGGTCCGGCATGGGCTACTGCGGGGCCCAGAACATCCGGACTCTGCAGGAGACCGGAAGATTCGTGAAGATCTCCGCGGCGTCTCTTAAGGAAAGCCATCCTCACGATATCCATATCACCAAGGAAGCTCCCAATTACAGCGTGGACGAGTAGCAGAAGTAAGACGGATACCATAAGCCGGATTGTAAAAAGGCCTGTAGCGGGGAGGCAGAGTTGTCGAAAAGAGACTCTGCCTCCTCTTTTACAAAGTTTCATTGCAGGCAATATTCCCGGTATGATATAATGGAAGCATTGGGACGACAAAATTTAACGAGGATGGTAAGTGCAATGAATTATGGGATGAGATGTCATGATATTTGCCCGAAGGCGGATATGGATACCGTGTTTGACGCAGTGAGAGCCAACAATATCAATCAGATCCAGCTGGCCCTTGGCAAGTCCATATCCGGATATGATTTTGATTACGGCAGCTATTCGCCGGGGTTCGGCCGCCTGATCGGGCAGAAGCTGAAAGAACGGGATATCCATGTGGCGGTGCTGGGCTGCTACATCAACCCCACCAACCCAGACGAGAAGGTGCGCCAGGCGGAGGTGAGGAAGTTTATCGAGCATCTGAAGTATGCCAGAGCCATGGATGCGGATATGGTGGGGACGGAGACCGGCCGCTACAGCGCCGCCTTTGACGTGGTTCCATACACCTACACGGAAGGATGTTATCAGCTGCTTCTAAAAAGCATGAGGGAGATCGTGTCCGCCGCGGAGAAGCTGGGGGTGATTGTGGGGATTGAGGCTGTTCACGACCACACACTGTACTGCCCGGAGATGATGAGACGGTTTCTGGAGGATATTGACTCGCCCAATGTGGAGGCGATTCTGGATCCGGTGAATCTGATCAGCCGGGAGAATTATGAGAATCAGGATCCGGTGATAGACGACGCTTTTAAGCTGTACGGGGACAGGATTTCCGTGGTTCATGTGAAGGATTTTGTCATGAAGGACGGGGAGCCGGAATTTGCCCATGTGGGAACGGGACTTCTTCACTACGACACGCTGATGAGGAAACTGAAAGCGCAGAAACCCTATATCGCCATGCTTCTGGAGAATTCCAATCCGGAGCGGTATCACGGCGATGTGGCGTATCTGCAGAAGATCTACGATGAAGTGCAGGAATAGGGCGGTATAAGATGTCTTTTTAAAATGGAGGATGGTACATATGACTTTGAAAGAGCAGGCGCTGGAAAAGCATTATGAGTGGAAGGGCAAGATCGAGGTGGTCTCCAGGACCCCTATCAAAAACAGGGAGCAGCTGTCTCTGGCTTACACGCCGGGGGTGGCGGAGCCCTGCCTGGAAATCGCCAGAGACCATATGAAAGTATATGAACTTACCAGAAGGAAGAACCTGGTGGCTGTGGTCACGGACGGCACGGCGGTGCTGGGACTGGGGGATATCGGACCTGAGGCAGCCATGCCGGTTATGGAGGGTAAATGCGCCCTGTTTAAGGAGTTTGCCGGGGTGGATGCATTCCCCATCTGCATTGACTCCAAGGATCCTAAGGTCATCATCGACACGGTGGCCCTGATTTCCAAGAGCTTTGGAGGAATTAATCTGGAGGATATATCCGCGCCCCGGTGTTTCGCCATCGAGGAAGAACTGAAAAAGAGATGTGATATCCCTGTGTTTCACGACGACCAGCACGGCACGGCCATCGTGGTCTCGGCAGCGATGCTCAACGCCATAAAGGTGGTGGGCAAAGAGATGGGCAGGCTTAAGATCGTCATCAACGGGGCCGGGGCTGCCGGGATCTCCATCGCCAAGATGATCCTGCAGATCGGCTTCGGCCAGGTGATCCTCTGCGACGTGAAGGGGGCTGTCTATGAGGGCGCCGACTGGCTGAACCCTGCACAGGCCCAGATGGCCAGGGTGACCAACAGGGAGAGGCAGACAGGGACTCTGGCGGACGTGATGAAGGGGGCGGACGTGTTTATCGGTGTGTCCAGGCCGGGCCTGGTGAGCAAGGATATGGTTCGGTCCATGGCGCAGGGCGCCATGGTCTTCCCCATGGCAAATCCCACGCCTGAGATTATGCCGGAGGAGGCGCTGGAGGCGGGAGCGGCCGTGGTGGGAACAGGCCGTTCCGACTATCCCAACCAGATCAACAATGTGCTGGCCTTTCCCGGCATCTTCAAAGGAGCGCTGTCCGTTATGGCTACAGACATTACGGAGTCCATGAAGATGGCGGCGGCCCGGGCCATCGCGTCGGTGGTGAAGCCTGAGGAGCTGACGGCAGAGTACATACTTCCCCATGCTTTCGATCCGCGGGTGGCAAAGACGGTGGCGGAGACGGTGGCAGAGGACGCCAGGAGAAACGGGCAGAGCCGTCTGTGACAAAGAATCTATAGACAGAGGAGCGGTTAAGATTATGGAAATGAGAAAGATGGAGAATCTGGGAGTGGAGACATCCCTTCTGGGGTTTGGATGCATGAGATTTCCCGTGACGGCTGAGGGCGCCATTGATGAGCCGGAAGCGGAGGGGATGCTGGATAAGGCCATAGAGAACGGCGTCAACTACATAGACACGGCATACCCCTACCACGAGGGAAAGAGCGAGGTTGTGGTAGGAAATATACTGAAAAAGTACGACAGGGATTCTTTCTATCTGGCTACCAAGCTTCCGCTGTGGAAGGTGGAGACCCTGAAGGACGTGGAGGAGATCTTTGAGGAGCAGCTGTCCAGGCTGCAGACCGATCACGTTGATTTTTATCTCATGCATGCCGTCAACAGGGAGCGCTGGGACAGGATGGCGGCACTGGGCTGCATAGAGGCGCTGGAGAGCCTGAAGGAAAGGGGAAAGATACGGTATCTGGGCTTTTCTTTCCACGACAGCTATGAGGTATTTGAGGAGGTTCTGGGGTACAGGGACTGGGATTTCTGCCAGATTCAGTTTAATTATATGGACACGGAAGAACAGGCCGGGATGAAGGGATATAATCTGGCCAGGGAGAAAGGGGTGCCCCTTGTGATCATGGAGCCGGTGAAAGGCGGACGTCTGGCGGCATTTTCCGGGGACATCGCACAAAAATTCAGGAGCCTGGACGAGGATGCATCCTTTGCGTCCTTTGCCCTCAGGTGGGTGGGAAGCCTGCCGGGGGTTAAGGTTATCCTGAGCGGCATGTCTACCATGGAGCAGGTGGAGGATAACCTGAAGACATTCGGACAGTTTAAGCCTCTTTCCCAGGAGGAGCAGGCCGTGATTGCGGATGTGGCGGCCACGGTGAAGGGACGAATTCAGAACGGATGTACGGGATGCAGATACTGTATGCCATGCCCGGCCGGTGTGGATATTCCCGGGTGTTTCAGCGTGTGGAATCATTACCATATGTATCAGAACTACAATCTTGTGAAGCGGGACTGGGAGAACCAGATAGGAAAGAGCCATCAGGCCTCTAACTGTGTGAAGTGCGGAAAGTGCGAGGCAGCGTGTCCTCAGAAGCTGTCCATACGCAGTGATCTGGAGAGGGTTCAGGAGGATCTCGACAGGAGAGAGATGGTTCTGTAGCAGAGCCGTATGAAAGAGACGGGGCTGCCGCAAAATGACGGATTCAAATTTCCGAATTTTGCGGCAGCCTCTTTTGGCGGGACGGCGGCTATGCTTTCTGCTTGTGGGGCAGTCTGCCTCTGAAGAACCTCTTTTTTAGTTCCGACCATTTAAAGGGAATCAGCGGGTAGATATAGCTTTTTCCCGCTATGGTCTTGTTGAATACAACGGCACAGACGGACAGGATCACCCCGGCCGCGAATCCCCAGTAGTTGAACAGGGCTGTGAGAATCAGCAGGATCATGCGCATGAATTTCAGGGCATAACCCAGCTCAAAGCTGGCCTGTGAGTAGTTGGCTACCGTGACAAAGGCCATGTAGAGCATGGTCTCACTGTTGAACCATCCGGATTTCACGGAGTACTCTCCCAGGACAATGCCGGCGATCACACTTAAGGGGGTAGTCAGCATACTGGGGGTGTTGATGGCAGCCAGCCGCAGGCCGTCGATGGCAAATTCCAGTATCATGAGCTGGAAAAACAGAGGCACAAAAGGTTCTTCCGACAGCTGTATAAATTCCAGCCAGGGAGGCAGCACATGGGGATTCTGCATGAGCAGAAGCCATGTAGGGGTGAGGAACAGCGTCAGTATAGAAATCACCATCCTGGATAGCCTCAGATAGGTGCCTGTGACCGGGGGAAAATAGTAGTCGTCAGCCTCCTCGATGATGTCAAAGACGGAGGACGGCAGGATCATGGCGGCGGGAGAGTTGTCCACAAGGATAATGATATTGCCCTCCAGGATGGAGGCCGCCGCCGTGTCCGGGCGCTCGGAAAACTTGAATTTGGGAAAGGGATTGTACCACTTGCTGGGATAGAGACATTCGGCCAGGCTTTCCTGATTCATGGTCAGTGCGTCCACATGGAGGTTCTGGATACGGCTCCTGATCAGGGAGAGCATCTTCTCGTCCACCCGGTTCTTCATGTAGCAGACCGCAATATCCGTGTGGGAACTTTCGCCGGCACTGAGGATTTCCATGGTAAGTTTTGGATCCCGGATGCGGCGGCGGATCAGGGCCGTGTTGAAGATCAGGGTCTCCACGAATCCGTCTCTGGAGCCCCGCATCACCTTGTCCTTCTCAGGCTCCGACACGCCTCTGGCGGGGTAGGTCCTGCAGTCAAGGGTCAGACAGGCGTCGTACCCGTCGATGAAAACACAGGAGATACCGGCGAGAAGCTGGACGATGGCCGCGTCGGAGTCGCTGATTAGTCCTACCTCTCCGTAGGGAATATGCTGCTTGGAAAAGCCGTGGGCGTCCTTTGGCATATCCTCCGGTTTTATGGATTCCCACACCTGAAATATTTTCAGGAGGACTTCATCTTTCGTAAATCCGTCTATAAAGTAGGCGCAGGCTGTGCGTCCGCCTACGGATATGGTGCGGTACACCACGTCAAAGTTGGAGGTCACATCCAGCGTCTGATTCATGAATTTTATATTATCCTGAATCGTTTCTGAAAACTTCATGAGACACACTCCTTTCATATGTTATAAAACATGTTTCCTAAGAAGTATGTGCAGAATAAAGGACTTTATGAAAATAAAAAAATCCCTCTAAAAGGGAGGAGCCGGTCAAACCCCTGAGGGCCGACCGGCGGATTATGAAAAAAATCTTATCAAATGTAAGCAGCTCTTTTTCTTTTGATGGTTAAAGTATACCCCCCGAATGTGAAGAAAGTTTATCAAGGTTGTAAAAGCAGTATGAAAGATTTGTTAATAAATTGTGAACACGTCGGCCGCGGCCCTTTAGTCATTAAAATGGTACTGATCCAGAAGCTGGTTTCGCATCTTCCAGAGAGGCATGGACAGATCTACATGGGTGCGGTGAGGGTATTCCAGACGGAGGGACTCCTCCCACAGCGTGGCCAGCTCTTTCTTACAGTATTTCTGAATGTCCATAACCCTGGGGGATTCGTAGACACAGGTTCCGTTCAGGAACACGGGAACCATAAGCTCGCGTAAGGTGTAGCTGTCCGGTGCCAGATGGGTCTTTTTCCAGGTCTCTATGGGGTCGAAAAGCAGCAGGGAGTTTTTGGAATCGTACTCCTCGTCCACCAGGCAGATGAGATCGGCGATGATCTTCCCGGTCTCCTTGTTGTAGATGCGCCGGATGGTCTTGTTGCCCGGGTTGGTGATCTTCTCGGCATTTTCCGAAACCTTGATCTTGGGAACGAACTGTTTTGTCTCTCTGTCCATGATGGCAGCCAGTTTATACACTCCGCCGAAGGAGGGGCAGTCCTTGGATGTGATCAGATTGGTTCCCACTCCCCAGGAATTGATGGCCGCCCCCTGAAGCTTCAGGCTGCTGATAAGATTCTCGTCCAGATCATTGGACGCGGATATAATCGCGTCAGGAAATCCCGCCTCATCCAACATCTTCTTGGCTTTCTTGGACAGGTAGGCCAGGTCGCCGCTGTCCAGGCGGATGCCGTAAAATGTAAGGGGGATGCTGGCTGCACGCATCTCTTTAAAAACCTGGATGGCGTGGGGGATGCCGGACTTTAACGTGTCGTAGGTGTCCACCAGAAGGATGCAGGCGGTTGGGTACAGCCTGGCATAGGTGCGGAAGGCGGTGAGCTCATCGGGAAAACTCATAATCCAGCTGTGGGCATGGGTGCCCTTTACGGGCACATCGAACATCTGCCCTGCCAGAACGTTGGAGGTGCCGATGCAGCCGGCGATCATGGCGGCTCTGGCCCCGTAGATTCCCGCGTCCGGTCCCTGGGCCCGGCGAAGGCCGAACTCCATGACGCCGTCACCCTGGGCCGCGTAGATGACCCGGGCCGTCTTGGTGGCGATGAGGCTCTGATGATTGACGATATTCAGGAGAGCCGTTTCCACCAGCTGGGCTTCCATGATGGGGGCGATGACTTTCACAAGAGGTTCCCTGGGAAACACGACGGTCCCCTCCGGAATGGCGTAGATGTCTCCGGAAAAACGGAAATGCTTTAAGTAGTCCAGAAAGTCCTCTCCGAACAATCCGGTGGAGCGGAGATAGGTGATGTCCTCCTGGTCAAAATGGAGATTCTTCACGTACTCAATAACCTGTTCCAGGCCTGCGCAGATAGAGTATCCGTTGTTATTGGGGTTGCTGCGGTAGAAAGCGTCGAAGATGACGGTTTCATTGGCATCCTTCTCCTTAAAATATCCCTGCATCATAGTCAGTTCATACAGGTCCGTCAACAGTGTCAGATTTCGCTTTTCCATAGTATCCTCCTGTTTGGCAACCGGGACCGGGGGATGGGAACCCGAAAGCGGTCCTGGTTTTGTTAGTAATTAACGATGAGTATACCACACTTTGGGGGAAAGACAAAGAGTTCGTTAATAAAATGTCAATATCGCCAAAAGATTTTCCTTGACATCCCTATCCGTGATAACTATAATAAAAGGGCATAAAATTAGGAATAAAGACGCAGATGAAGACAGTACTCCTGTTACGAACATCCCAGAGAGCCGGCGGCGGTGGAAAGCCGGCATCAGTAGGGCAGAGAGGAACATCACTTCGGAGTCGCGGGCTGAAGGGGAAAGTTATCCCTGGTAGGTCTGGCCGGTGTTTCCGCCGTTACAGGGAAGGCATATGATGGTATGCGGTAATAGGTGGTACAGCGAAACATTCTTCGTCCTCATTACGGGGGCGAAGTTTTTTTATTTCAAATCATGGAGGTCATGTATGGCGAAGTATGACAAAGTCTCCACAGACCTAAATTTTGTGGAGCGGGAAAAGGAAGTGGAGAAGTTCTGGAAAGACCAGAATATTTTCGCGAAAAGCATTGAGAGCCGGAAAGACTGCCCTACGTACATGTTTTACGACGGGCCGCCTACGGCCAACGGAAAACCCCACATCGGCCATGTGCTCACCAGGGTTATCAAGGATATGATCCCCAGGTACAGGACCATGAAGGGATGCATGGTTCCAAGAAAGGCGGGGTGGGATACCCACGGTCTGCCGGTGGAACTGGAGGTGGAAAAGGCCCTGGGGTTAGACGGCAAGGAGCAGATCGAGGAGTACGGCCTGGAGCCCTTTATCGCCCACTGCAAGGAGAGTGTCTGGAAGTACAAGGGGATGTGGGAGGACTTTTCCTCCACCGTAGGATTCTGGGCAGACATGGACGACCCCTACGTAACGTACCACAACGACTATATCGAGTCGGAGTGGTGGGCCCTTAAGAAGATCTGGGAGAAAGGCCTTCTGTACAAGGGGTTTAAGATTGTACCCTACTGTCCCAGATGCGGAACGCCTCTGTCCAGCCATGAGGTTGCCCAGGGATACAAGGATGTGAAGGAGAGGTCAGCCATTGCCCGCTTTAAGGTGAAGGGGGAGGACGCCTACATCCTGGCGTGGACCACTACCCCCTGGACCCTGCCCAGCAATGTGGGCCTCTGCGTAAATCCCGATGAAATCTACGCAAAGGTTAAGGCGGCGGACGGTTACACCTACTACATGGCTCAGGCGCTTTGCGACACGGTTCTGGGGAATTTGGCCGACAAGGAGAGCGGTGTGCCGGCCTACGAGATTCTGGAGACTTACAGGGGAAAGGAACTTGAGTACAAAGAGTATGAGCCTCTGTTCGACTTTGCCACAGCCACCTGTGAGAAGCAGCACAAGAAGGCCTTCTATGTGGTGTGCGACGGCTACGTCACCCTGACCGACGGCACAGGCGTTGTTCACATCGCTCCGGCATTCGGTGAGGACGACTCCAAAGTGGGAAGAAAGTACGACCTGCCATTCGTTCAGCTGGTTGACGCTAAAGGAAACATGACGAAGGAAACGCCGTGGGAGGGCATGTTCGTGAAGAAGGCGGACCCGAAGGTGCTAAAGGCCCTGGAGGAGAAAAATCTTCTCTTTTCGGCTCCGTCGTTTGAACACAGTTATCCCCACTGCTGGCGGTGCGACACGCCTCTTATCTACTATGCCCGGGAGTCCTGGTTCATCAAGATGACGGCGGTGAAGGAGGATCTGATCCGCAATAACAACACCATCAACTGGATTCCTGAGAGCATCGGCAAGGGCCGTTTCGGCGACTGGCTGGAGAATGTCCAGGACTGGGGCATCAGCAGGAACCGGTACTGGGGTACGCCTCTCAATATCTGGGAGTGTGAGTGCGGTCATCAGCACTCCGTGGGAAGCATAGAGGAATTGAAGTCCATGTCGAAGAACTGCCCCGACGACATTGAGCTGCACCGTCCTTTTATCGACAGTGTCACCGTAACCTGTCCCAAGTGCGGCAGGGAGATGAAGCGGGTACCTGAGGTTATTGACTGCTGGTTTGACTCAGGAGCCATGCCTTTCGCCCAGCATCACTACCCCTTCGAGAATCAGGATTTATTTGAAAAGCAATTCCCGGCGGACTTTATCTCCGAGGCGGTGGATCAGACCAGGGGATGGTTCTACTCCCTTTTGGCTATTTCCACCCTGCTGTTTAACCGGGCGCCCTACAAGAATGTGATTGTCATGGGCCATGTCCAGGACGAGAACGGCCAGAAGATGAGCAAATCCAAGGGGAATGCGGTGGATCCCTTTGACGCGCTGGCAACCTACGGCGCGGACGCGATTCGGTGGTATTTCTACATCAACAGCGCGCCCTGGCTGCCCAACCGTTTCCACGGCAAAGCGGTTACCGAGGGGCAGAGAAAATTCATGGGAACTCTGTGGAATACCTATGCATTTTTTGTGCTGTATGCCAATATTGACGATTTTGACCCGACGGAGTATACTTTAGATTACGGAAAGCTTCCCGTTATGGATAAATGGCTGTTATCCAAGTTAAACAGTCTGGTGAAGGATGTGGACAGCTGCCTGGCAAACTATCAGATCCCCGAGGCAGCCAGAGCTCTTCAGGGTTTTGTGGACGACATGAGCAACTGGTATGTGCGCAGAAGCCGGGAGCGGTTCTGGGCCAAGGGTATGGAGCAGGATAAGGTCAACGCCTACATGACGCTGTATACGGCGCTTGTGACGGTGTGCAGGGCTGCCGCTCCCATGATTCCTTTTATGACAGAGGCCATTTATCAGAATCTGGTGTGCAGGGTGGACAGAGAGGCTCCCGTGAGCATCCATCTGTGCGACTTCCCAGAGGCGGACACCGCCATGATCGACAGGGAACTGGAGCGGGATATGGATGAGGTTCTGAAGGTGGTGGTTATGGGCCGCGCGGCCAGGAATACCGCTAATATCAAGAACCGCCAGCCTATCGGCCAGATGTTTGTCAAAGCGCCGGCGCAACTGTCTCGGTTCTATGTCGAGATTATTGAGGACGAGCTGAACGTGAAGAAGGTGACATTTACGGATGATGTCCGCTCATTCACGTCCTACACATTTAAGCCCCAGCTTAAAACCGTGGGGCCAAAATACGGAAAACAGCTGAATCATATCCGGAAAGCCCTATCTGAGGTGGACGGCAATGAGGCCATGGATATCCTGAAAGCCGACGGATGCCTGCGATTTGACTTTGACGGCGTTCAGGTGGTTCTGGGTGAGGAAGATCTGCTCATCGACATGTCTCAGAAGGAAGGGTATGTGACCGAGGCGGACAATACGGCCACTGTGGTGCTGGACACCAACCTGACCCCTGAGCTTGTGGAGGAAGGGTTTGTGAGGGAACTTGTGAGCAAGATCCAGACCATGAGAAAGGAAGCAGGCTTTGAGGTGATGGATCACATCACGGTTTACGCCCAGGGCAACGAGAAGCTGGCGGGGCTGATGGAAACGTATGCCGCGGACATCCGGGCAGATGTACTGGCGGATGAGATCTGCACCGACCGTATGGAAGGATATACGAAAGACTGGAATATCAACGGGGAACACGTAACGCTGGGAGTTAAAAAAAATAAATGACACAAAGGAGAGTATGCCGGTCATGAATAAAGAAAAGACAGCTACACCCGCGAAGGCACAGAATGCGGACAGGGGAGCCGCAGAGAAGGGGAAATTTAATAAAGAAGAATTTAAGGACGCCATTATTTACAATATTAAGAACGCGTACCGCAAAAATCTGGAGGACGCCACCCCCCAGGAGCTGTTCCAGGCAGTGTCCTTTGCGGTGAAGGACTTTATCATGGATCGCTGGATCGCGACCCAGAA
This sequence comes from Hungatella sp., assembly GCA_022795805.1. Taxonomy (GTDB): domain Bacteria; phylum Bacillota; class Clostridia; order Lachnospirales; family Lachnospiraceae; genus UBA3402. The sequence goes on from JAAWHK010000005.1 coordinate 47,114, forward strand.
GGAGATGGACAAGGAGGATGCCAAGACTGTCTACTACCTGTCCATGGAATTCCTTATGGGCCGTGCCCTGGGGAACAATATCATCAATCTCTGCGCGGACAAGGAGGTGCGGGAGGTTCTTGAGGAGATGGGACTGGATCTGAATCTTCTGGAGGATCAGGAGCCGGATCCGGCTCTGGGAAACGGCGGTCTGGGCCGTCTGGCAGCCTGTTTTCTGGACTCCCTGGCCACTCTGGGATATCCGGCTTACGGCTGCGGCATCCGCTATCATTATGGCATGTTCAAGCAGCGGATTAAGGACGGATACCAGATCGAGGTTCCGGACGAGTGGCTGAAGGACGGCAATCCCTTTGAGATACGCCGATCCGAATACGCCACGGAGGTGAAGTTCGGCGGCCGCGTGCGTGTGAACTGGGAAGGCGGCAAGGAGGAGTTCATCCAGGAGGACTACCAGTCCGTTTTGGCGGTTCCCTACGATATGCCCATCGTGGGATACGGCAACAATGTGGTGAATACCCTGAGAATCTGGGATGCCAGGCCCATCAACACCTTCAGCCTGGACAGTTTTGACAAGGGCGATTACCAGAAGGCGGTGGAACAGGAGAATCTGGCCAAGAACATCTGCGAGGTGCTCTACCCCAACGATAACCATTACGCAGGCAAGGAGCTGAGGCTGAAACAGCAGTATTTCTTTATCTCCGCCAGCGTGCAGCGTGCTATTAAGAAGTATAAGAGGAACCATGACGACATCCGCAGGTTCCACGAGAAGAATGTGTTCCAGCTGAATGATACCCATCCCACGGTTGCGGTTCCGGAGCTGATGAGGATCCTCATCGACGAGGAGGGGCTGACCTGGGAGGAGGCATGGGAGGTGACCACCAAGACCTGTGCCTATACCAATCACACCATCATGGCGGAGGCTCTGGAGAAATGGCCCATCGATTTGTTCTCCAAGCTCCTTCCCCGTGTGTACCAGATCGTGGAGGAGATTAACCGCCGCTTTGAGATGGAAATCCGCCGCATGTATCCGGGCAACGAGAAGATGGTGGAGAAGATGGCAATTCTCTACGACGGAAAGGTGCACATGGCTTACCTGGCCATCGCGGGCAGCTTCTCTGTCAACGGCGTGGCCAGACTCCACACGGAGATCTTAAAGAACCAGGAGCTGAAGGCGTTTTATCAGATGATGCCCCAGAAGTTCAACAACAAGACCAACGGCATCACCCAGAGGCGTTTCCTGCGTCACGGCAATCCTCTGCTGGCTGACTGGGTGACAAAGAAGCTGGGCAGCGACGCATGGATCACCGACCTGTCCCAGATAGCCGGTCTGAAGAAGTATGCGGATGATGAACAGGCCCAGAAGGAATTTATGGAGGTCAAGTACCAGAATAAGCTGCGCCTTGCCCAATATATCAAAGAGAACAACGGAATCACAATCAATCCTGACTCCATGTTCGACGTACAGGTGAAGAGACTTCACGAGTACAAGAGACAGCTGATGAACATCCTTCATGTGATGTATCTGTATAATCAGCTGAAGGACAATCCGAATCTGGATATGGTTCCCAGAACCTTTATCTTCGGAGCCAAGGCCGCTGCGGGCTACAGGCGTGCCAAGCTGACCATCAAGCTGATCACCGCGGTGGCTGACGTGGTGAACAATGACCCGGAGATTCAGGACAAGCTGAAGGTTGTGTTTATCGAGGACTACCGGGTGAGCAACGCGGAGATCATTTTTGCGGCGGCCGATGTCAGTGAGCAGATCTCCACGGCCAGCAAGGAGGCCTCCGGAACGGGCAATATGAAGTTTATGTTAAACGGAGCCCTGACCATCGGAACCATGGACGGCGCTAATGTGGAGATTGTAGAGGAGGTAGGGGAGGAGAATGCCTTTATCTTCGGTCTGTCTGCGGACGAGGTTATCAACTACGAGAATAACGGCGGATACTATCCCATCGAGATTTTCAACAACAATGAGAATGTGCGCCGCGTGCTGATGCAGCTGATCAACGGGTTCTACGCGCCGGAAGATCCCAACCGTTTCCGCGATATTTACGATTCTCTGCTGAACGGCAATGCCCGGGATCGAGCGGACATGTACTTTATCTTAAAGGATTTTGAGTCCTATGCGGAGGCTCAGAGACAGGTGGATAAGGCTTATCGGGACAAGACGTGGTGGGCGCAGGCAGCCATACTCAATGTGGCATGCTCCGGCAAGTTCAGTTCTGACAGGACCATCAGGGAGTATGTGGACGAATTGTGGCACCTGGATAAGATTACAGTGGAAGTGTAAAACGATAATAAAGAGATTCCCCTCTTCATAAGATAGACGGAGAGGGGGATTTTTTTATGCGCAGATTCTGGATGTTTTGCCTGGCGGCGGTGTTGTTTCCCTACGTGTTTACTCTGGCGGCGAACCGGGGGATCAACGGAATCAGGGGCAGTGCCGGGATGGGAAATATGGGGGAGGCAGGGGAGAAAAGCTCCAAAAGGGTGTATCTGGACGGTAAGGGATTCGTGGACGGGGAGGAGTACCTGGTGGGGGTGGTGGCCAGCCAGATGCCCGCGGACTATGAGACGGAGGCGCTGAAGGCTCAGGCAGTGGCTGCCAGGACTTTTTTGTACAGGCAGATGGGCGATAAGGACGAGATCAGAGAGGATGAACTGAATCTGGAGGGTATGGGGGAGGAGCAGATGGAGAAGATGTGGGGAAGTCCCCGGTTTTTGGAATACTACGAGAAGGTAAGAGGGGCGGTGGACGAAACACGGGGACAGGTTATGGTGTATGAGGGAGAATACATAGAGCCTCTGTTTCACAGGGCCAGCGCCGGCAGTACCAGAGACGGTGATGAGGCCCATCCTTATCTGGCGTCGGCAGAGTCCGGCACGGATATGGAGATGGACGGGTATCTGACCGTGGCCTGGTGGACGGCAGAGGAGCTGGCGGACAAGGTCAGAAGTATGCCTGAGGGGGAGCAGGTCAGGGCCGAACAGATCCCGGATACGATCCAGGTGATTGAGAGGGACGGTGCCGGGTATGTGACGCAGATTCAGATCGGAAGCCATATCTTTGACGGGGAGGCCGTAAGGACTGCCCTGGGACTGCCGTCGTCGGCCTACGTGCTGGAAGGGTATGAGGACGGAGTCAGGGCCGTGTGCAGAGGGCAGGGACACGGGTACGGCCTGAGCCAGTACGGCGCTCACATGAAAGCGGCGCAGGGAATGAAGGCGGAGGAGATCCTCACATACTATTACAAAAATATCGAAATAATTTCCGGGGAACAATGAATAACTCTGGCGCCTTTGGTAAGAATAGTACCGAGGTGATAAACGGTGAAAGAGAAATTCAATCAAATGTTCAAGGACAAACTATTCCTTGTCATGCTGGTGTTGGGCCTGCTGACTATTGTTGCCGCGGCAGGCGTGGTTACCATTCAAAGAGGAAATACCCCCGGGGAGGAGAATCCCTACATGGAGCAAAACCAGGGGGCAGTGATCGCACAGGAGAGCAGAACCCCAGAGCCCGAGCAGGTCGCCGGGGCTGCGGATGCCGGCAGAGAGCAGCCGGAAAACCACATTAACAACAGGGCCCAGGAGCCGACTCAGGCAGCCGAAGCCTCTGAACGTACACAGAAGAATGAGATGGCGAAGAATGGAGAGCCTCAGAGTGCTCAGGTGGATTCGGGGATGGAGAATGCGGTGCCGCTGGTGCTGAATTTTTCCGATGCAAGCCGGATGGCATGGCCTGTGATGGGCAATGTGCTTCTGGACTACAGCATGGATACCACCATATATTTCCCCACCCTTGAGCAGTATCAGGTGAATCCCGGGGTGGTGATTCAGGCGGAAGTGAGTCAGCCTGTGGTGGCCCCGGCCAACGCCAAGGTGGTGGCGGTCAGCGCCGACGAGGAGCTGGGCAATTTCCTGGTTCTGGATCTGGGCAACGACTATGTGGCTACCTGCGGTCAGTTAAAGGAGATCCAGGTGGTGGAGAACGAGTATCTGGAAGCCGGACAGGTTATGGGGTATGTGGCGGAGCCCACGAAATATTATTCCGTGGAGGGAAGCAATATATACTTCCAGCTGGAGCATCAGGGAACCAAGGTGGATCCTCTGGATTACTTTGAGTAGGGTTTTGGAAGACAGAAAGAAAAGGGATAAAAATACAGGGAAGACGGAAACGTAACAGGAAAAAAAGAGGAGGCCGTGCGGGAGACGGGACACACCTTGAAGGTTGCCCTGTACCTGCATGGTCTCTTCAATTCTTTAGAAAAAACTAATAATTTGTTCACACGTTGGTCAGAGCCGTGAATTATACTCTAGGGTATGAAGATACACCCGTACAATACCAGCGAGGAGACATTTCATGAACATACTATTTTTTCTGACGCCCAAAAGCGAAGTGGCGTTTCTCTATGACGACCAGACTCTGAGACAGGCCCTGGAGATCATGGAGCACCATCGGTATACGGCGGTCCCCATGATTAACAAGCATGGAAAATACATAGGAACCATCACAGAGGGAGACCTGCTGTGGGGCATCAAGAACGAGTACAATCTAAGTCTCAGGGATGCGGAACATGTGCCGGTGGCCACGATACCGCGGAGGATCGACAATGCCCCTGTATCCATCGACGCCACTATGGAGGACATGATCCACAAGGCCCTGAACCAGAATTTCGTGCCGGTGGTTGACGACCAGGAGAATTTTATCGGAATTATCACGAGAAAAGATATTATCCGCTACTGCTATGATCAGATGAGAAGAACGGGATGAAAGTCATGCGGCTGCAGCGTCTGCAGGGACGGTAAGACGGAGGGAAGGATACAGAAAGGGCTGTGAAAACCGGTGCCCACAGACATCGGTTTTCACAGCCCGGTTTTGTATTTTTATCAGGGACGGCGGTTTATCTGCTTCGCTGAGCCATCCAGCTCCACATGGTCAGCCGGTTGTTTCTGCACTGATTGTTGAAGAAGTAGGTCCAGGACCAGTGGCCGTTATATTCATAGGGAGAGCCGTCCTCAGACGTGTACAGTCCGGTGGTGTCATGTACATCCGGGAAAATGCTGGCCCGCATGTTGGCGTTCATGGCTTTCAGACGGAGAACCGTGGAGGCAGCATGGGCTCCCGGTGCAACGGTGCCGTCGTTGTTGGCATATACGAACCATACGGGAAGATTCTTAATACTCTCAAGCTGCTCATCGGTGATAGCGCTGTCGCGGTACGCCTCACAGATGGGGTATGCGGCGGCGAAATAATCCGGGTAATTGAGGATCATATTCATGGTCATGTATCCGCCGTTGGAGCATCCGCCGATGATGATGCGGTCGGTATCAATGCCCGGATTGGCGGCGACGTATGTACGGATCAGTTCGTTCAGGCCCGTCAGGTGAACGGAATCGGTGCCCGGGTTGTCCGCCCATGAACCGTTCTCATCGTAGGTCATCCAGAAATCGGGAACCTGGGGAGCCAGAACGTACGCGCCGCCCATGGTATTCTGGAATTCAGGCTTCATCAGAGCGGTAACCTTGTTGCCGAAGAGCACGATCCTGGGATCCGTGCCGCCCTCGCCGGCCCCGTGAAGCCAGATAACCAGAGGCCTTTTGTGTGATTCGCTGGCATTAGCCGGAATGTAGGAAGCGTACGTCATCTTATCGCCGTTGGCGGCGGTGAACGTGCCGGTCAGATCGATTCCGGCCAGGTCGGGCATGAGGGACTGGCTCCAGTCCACGGAAGGATTTACGGCAAGCTGGGATATGAGGGTTCCGTCCTCGGCAGTGAGGGTACAGCCGTCCTCCAAAGCGATATCCAGGTTATAGTAACCGCACCAGTTGTTCTGGGATGTGCCCAGGCTGTAATAGAAACAGGACCCTTCGTCAGGCGTGCATTTCAGCTCCAGGGCAATATGGGAGGAGGAGCCTTCTAAGGGGCTGCCGTTCTCGTCGCAGGTGTACACATCCGTGACGGTGCGCAAAGAGGCGCCGTCGGTGCGGGTGTAGGGAGCTTCCTTGGAAAACTGTCCGTAGGCGGCATAGTCATAAGTCTGCTTACTCTCACTGACCGTGAATCTTGCGGCCCGGACGGAGTCTGCGGTGACGGCCTGATCCAGAGAGACGATGGTCTTGGTGACTCCGGGACCCCAGTCAAACCCTTCCACCTGGGTGATCTGACTTCCGGAGATGATGTGCTCCGGTGCCCCGGGGCCGTCGGGCGGTGCGATGACAGCGCCTGCGGCAGTACTGCCGCAGAGGACCAGGTTCAGTGTGAGTGTGGCAGGCAGAACCAGAAATTTCAGATTGCGTAGTTTCATAATTTTATCCCCCTTGTGTTTATTAAACGTTACGTTAATCGTAACAAAACAGTCAGAAAATGTCAACCGCAGACGGGGATTTGTTTTAAGACTGTTTTAAGACACAGCCGCCGGGGCGAACCTGGCGGCCGTGCAGTTTCATCATGACTGGACCGGATTGCCGGCCGGCTTGTCGAAGGCCGGATTGAATGCGTAGAAGTTGCGGCTGTCCAGATGTTCCTGGACATCCCGCAAAGCCTCGCCGAACCTCTGGAAGTGGACGATCTCCCGCTTGCGCAGGAAACGGATGGGATCGCAGACTTCCGGATCCTTCACGACGCGGAGTATGTTGTCGTAAGTGGAGCGGGCTTTCTGCTCCGCGGCCAGATCCTCGAAAAGGTCGGTTATGGGATCGCCCTTTGACTGGAACTCGCAGGCATTAAAGGGAACGCCGCCTGCGGCCTGGGGCCAGATGCCGGTGGTGTGGTCGATATAGTAGGGACCGAAGCCGGAGGCTTCGATTTGCTCAGGCGTAAGGTTTCTGGTCAGCTGGTGGACGATGGAGGCGACGATTTCCAAGTGGGCCAGTTCTTCGGTACCTATATCGGTAAGCACCGCTTTCCCCACATCATAGGGCATGGCGTATCTCTGGGAGAGATACCGCATAGCCGCTCCCATCTCCCCGTCAGGCCCGCCGTACTGGCTC
>JAAWHK010000079.1 GCA_022795805.1 Hungatella sp.
ATTGCGGCAGCCAACCGGTTTGACCGGATGGAGCTGGTGACAAAGCAGATGAAGCAGATCATGGATGTGCCGGTTCCGGTGTGCAAAATAAAGAACAATACCATTGATGCCGCCGGTATGGAAATGATCCGCGGGATTTTCCGGGATCATCCGGGGATTCCCTGTTTTCTGCTGGAAGAGCACGGGCTGGTGGCGGTGGGAAAGACCGCCGTGGAGGCCTGCTATGTGGCGGAGCTGGCGGAGGAGAATGCAAAGGTGTTTTGGGCTGTTAGACAGCCGTAAGCAGGTGATTGAATATGAGGAAAACAGCAGTAATATGCAGTATTCTGCTTCTTCTTGCCGGAAGCGGAGCAGCGTATCGCTACAGGGGGCAGCATCAATATGACGGTCATTACACGGCAGTAAACCCTCCGGAGAATACAGGGGAAACAGTCATACGGGAACTGCGTTTTCATGGAGATAAAGTTACGCTGATCTCCGGGAATGTTCAGCAGCAGGTTAAGTACAAGATTGAGGGCAGTGTGTTCACCTTGATAACAGACTTCGGGGACTTTGCGTATGAGATTCACGTAAAGGATCAGGAGATAACACTGGATGGGGTGACATACAGGAAATAGGAGTCCGGTTCTGTGAAGATGATAAAAGAGAAGCCGTTTTTCGCTTTTACAAAAGAAAGCGGGAGGCTTCTCTTTTTGGCTGCATTCTGCGGGGGCAGCACCCCGGGGAGCGGGGATTATGGAGTATGGGGGCTGCTGCTGTTTTGCAGCATGTTCTCCACAAAAATCCCGTATCCTCTGGTGCTGTCCTGGATAAACACATGGGTTACGGCGCCGACGAGCTTTCCGTTCTGGATGATGGGGCTGCCGCTCATTCCCTGAACAATCCCTCCTGTCAGCGCCAGGAGTTCAGGGTCGGTGACCTGAATCACCAGGCTTTTATTCTGGTGAGAGGTGGAGTAGTCCACCTTCTGGATCTCGATCTGATAATCCTTTATTTCGCCGGATATTCCGCTGCGTATCAGAGCGGGGCCTTTTTTTACATCCTGGCGATAGCCGACCTCCATGGGCTGCATGTTCATGGCCGTGCGGAATTTTTCGTTGGCTGTTCCGAAGATCCCCACGTCGGAGTTGGCGTTTATGTCACCCAAAGCGGAGCCGGGGCCATAGTAGATGACGCCGGACATGACGCCGGGATTGCCGATGGAACCTTTTTCAATGCCGACGATCTCCGTATCGTACAGGGCGCCTTCGGAGATCTGCACCACTTCCCCCGTATCGCTGTCGCTGATACCGTGGCCCAGAGCGCCGAACCGGCCGTTCAGGTCAAGGTAGGTCAGCGTTCCGATTCCCTGAGTGTCGCTCCTGACCCATACGCCCAGCTTTTTGCTTCCGTCCCGGGATATGACAGGGTCGACGGCCACATCCATCAGCTGGCCGTCCCGCAGGACGGACAGGACGGCGCTTTGGTTTTCCAGGCGGTTTACTGCCTGTGCCAGCTCCTCCTTTGTCTCCAGAGGCTGTCCGTTTATGGACTGTATATAGTCGCCGGACTTTAAGAGGCCGGCGGCCGGCTCCAGAAGACTTCCGTCCTGACCCGTGATCTCCCCGGTACCGATGACCATGACCCCGTCGGATTTCAGATAGATTCCCACAGGCGCTCCACAGGGAATGGCGTACTGGGTGTTGACCACGTCCACCTGGATCTCCTTGAAATGAATGAGTCCGAACAGGTTCAGGGAAAGCAGATAGCTTCCCTCAGACTTGCCGTAGAGGCTGAACTGCTGTTCACGGGTGATGGTAATCTGCTCCTGGGGGATATTGGAGCCGTTGCCTAGAACCACCTCCTCGCTCTCACTCTCAAGGGTCGTGTGAAGGGGGAGAGGAAGGCGGACGATCTCCTCCTGATTGCGGATGATGTTGATCCGGTCGGGGATTACATGTTCCATATAGTAACACAGGAAACCTGCAAAGGACAGGACAGAGGTTAATAGAATACACAGCAGGAATCTGCAGGTTCTGGCTTTCTTCACTGTAATGTACCTCCTCATTAATATCTTCCCTTGTAGTATGTGCCAAGAAATGAAAACCACTCTGTTATTTTTTAGTTGTCACTTTTTTCTTGTTGTGATAAACTAAAGTAACAGGGGGAGCGAAAAGATGGGTTACAAGAATTTTTGGATATTATTGGTGCTTTTATTGTCAGGAATCGTGTTGGGAAGTTTTATCGGGGATATGGCTCAGAATATTCCCGGTCTTTCATGGCTGAATTTCGGACAGACATTTGGACTTGACTCACCGCTTATTGTTAATCTTGGAATGCTTGTCGTTACATTCGGACTAACCATCAGGATTACAATGGCCAGTATTATTGGTGTAGCACTGGCACTGGTTATTTATCGTATGATTTAGGGTGCCGTGTGTTTGACCGGCGCCCATTTTAGTTTATTATCTTTGGTGGTGCATCTTTTACCAGGTACAGACAGGTTTTTTGCTGTAAAAAAGACCGTTGACGGACAGGCGAAGGTTCACGGGGGAGGTGCTTATAAAAAGGTTATACACAGGTTACATATGGATTTTGGAGCATCTGCGGGGGAAGATGCATGCTTTGAAAAATGTGTCGAAACTTGCGGTAGAAATCCATTGCAAGCGGGGAAATTGACAGACTATAATACATCTTACCAGCAAAAAAGGAGGACACAAAATGACAGCATTAAACGTTGCAATTGCAGAAGATAACCCGAAAACCATGGAATTATTGAATGATATGTTGAAAAATGAGGACGGGATTGAAGTAGTGGGGAATGCGGAAACCGGCGACGAAGCATACAGAATGATCGTAAATTCCAAACCCGATGTGGTGCTTTTGGATGTGGTCATGCCGGGAATGGACGGCGTGGAAGTTATGGAGAAGGTAAAGGCGGAAGGAAATCTGGAGAAGAATCCAAGCTATATTGTGGTGACTGCGGCGGGAAGCGACGTGGTGACCGCAGATGCGTTCCGGATGGGAGCCAGCTATTTTATCATGAAGCCTTTCAAGAAAGAAGTTCTTCTTGACAAGATACATAGAGTCGGCAGTTACGGGTTAAAGCCAAGAGGGCTGAATCTGACGGCGGGAGCGCGGAAGATCAAGCCGTACGAGAACATGCTGGATTATATGGAGCAGAATCTGGAGAACGACATAACCCAGATCCTCCATGAGATTGGCGTACCTGCCCATATCAAGGGATATCAGTATCTGCGGGACGCCATCACCATCTCCGTGGAGGATCAGGATATGCTGACTTCCGTGACAAAAGTGCTCTATCCCACCATCGCCAAGAAGCACCAGACGACTCCCAGCCGTGTGGAGAGGGCTATACGGCACGCCATAGAGGTGGCTTGGAACAGAGGGAAGATGGAGACCATCAACGAGATCTTCGGATATACAGTGAGCAACGGCAAAGGAAAACCCACCAATTCGGAATTTATCGCACTTTTATCAGACAAGATCCGTTTGGACTATAAGCGGCTGTAGGGGGAGAGCAGGGCTGAAACAGGGCCCATGGAGCGATGATTCGGGGAAAGAGGAAGCAGCGGGAGGAGCGAAGGCTTAAGGCTCTGTGCAGAATGCACAAAATCGGAAGACGATACTTAAGCCGGTTTGAAGTTAGAGACGAATAATCACAAAACAAACTGTGAAATGTAAGATTGTACTTCCTAAAAACCGAAAAATGTTGTATACTGGTATCACCAGGGGTTGCGTGTTTCGCTCCATATGAGGAGGTTATTTCAGATGAAAAAGATATTGTTTGTAGCTTCAGAGGCAGTTCCCTTTATCAAGACAGGAGGACTGGCGGACGTTGTAGGTTCCCTGCCCAAGTGTTTTAACAAAGAGTACTACGACGTGAGGGTTATGATTCCCAAGTACCTGTGCATCAAGCAGGAGTGGCGGGACAAGATGGACTATATCAGCCATTTTTATATGGACTATATGGGCCAGAGCCGCTATGTGGGAATTATGCATTACGAACAGGAAGGGATTCATTTTTATTTTATTGACAACGAGGGATATTTTTCCGGGCCGAAGCCATATGGGGATTGGCTGTATGATCTGGAGAAGTTTTCTTTCTTCTGTAACGCGGCGCTTTCAGCTCTGCCTGTGATCGGTTTCCAGCCGGATGTGGTTCACTGTCACGACTGGCAGACAGGACTGATTCCCGTATATTTGAAAGACCGTTTTCATGACGGCGAGTTTTTCCGCAATATGAAGTCCGTGTTCACTATCCACAACTTAAAGTTCCAGGGTGTGTGGGATGTAAAGACGATCCAGAAGTTTTCCGGGCTTTCTGATTACTATTTTGCGCCGGATAAGCTGGAGGCATACAAGGACGGCAATCTGTTAAAGGGCGGCGTCGTCTACGCAGATGCCATTACCACCGTCAGCGATACCTATGCGGAGGAGATCAAGATGCCGTTTTACGGCGAGGGCCTGGACGGCCTTATGAGAGCCCGTGCAGGCAGCTTAAGGGGAATCGTCAACGGTATTGATTACGACGACTTTAATCCTGCCACAGATTCCATGATTGAGCAGGTTTACGATGCAAAGAATTTCCGCAAGGAGAAGATTAAGAATAAAAGGGCGCTCCAGAAAGAGCTGGGGCTGGAGGAAGACGACAGCAGGATGATGATCGGCGTCGTGTCCAGGCTGACGGATCAGAAGGGATTCGACCTGATCCAGTACGTGATGGAGGATTTGTGCAGCGATGCCATACAGCTGGTGGTTCTGGGAACCGGCGAAGAGCGGTATGAGAATATGTTCCGCCACTTTGCCTGGAAGTATCCCGGAAAGGTGGCTGCCCTGATCTACTATTCCGAACCCATGTCCCATAAGATTTACGCGGCTTCCGACGCGTTTTTGATGCCGTCCCTGTTTGAGCCATGCGGCTTAAGCCAGCTGATGGCCCTGCGCTACGGTACGGTTCCCATCGTTCGGGAGACGGGAGGACTAAAGGACACAGTGGAGCCATATAATGAATTTGAAGGGGCCGGAACGGGATTTTCCTTCACCAACTACAATGCTCATGAGATGCTGGCATCCGTCAGGTATGCCGAAAGGGTCTACTATGACAAGAAGCGTGAATGGAATAAACTGATTGACCGGGCTATGGCAAAGGATTATTCATGGAACGCTTCGGCTCTTAAGTATCAGGAGCTGTACGACTGGCTGATCGGATATTAAGAATAGAAAATAAAATATGTTTTAGACAGTTTGGCACAGATACGTGCAGGTTGGTCTGCACGAAGGCTGTGTCAAACTGTCCGTTTGTATGGCAGATTAGTAGTTTGACGGATGGTCAGATGGGCAGGCTTCGCGCCTGTGGGAGAATAAGAACAGGGAATGACGGGGAACGTGAACAGGGATAGAGTGAGTAAAGAGGAGCTTTTGGAGAAAAGTGCGCGGTGGGCTCAGGACAGGGAATATATGGCGTGTGTTCAGGACATTTTAGATCATGAAGTGTTTCAATCCATGGATCAGTTTATCCAGCATGGACATACTACCTGCAAGGAACACTGTATTCAGGTCTCCTATATCGCATACGAGATATGCAGGAATAACGGCTGGGACAGCCGGTCAGCGGCCAGGGCAGGTCTGCTGCACGATTTGTTTTTGTATGACTGGCATACTCATGCCAGGGAGACGGGGGAGCATTTTCACGGATTTACCCACCCCAGGGTGGCTATGAATAATGCGGTGAGACATTTTCAGGTTTCGGAGAAAGAACAGAATATGATATTAAGGCATATGTGGCCTTTGACCCCCATACCCCCCAGATACAAGGAGGGATACGCGATTCTGTATGCGGATAAGCTTTGCGGACTTACGGAATTTTTCAGCCACGTGAAGGACTTGTTTGTGGTGGCGCTGTGGCCGAAACAGCTGGGATAAAAAGGGCTGGTGTTTGAGGGATAAACAGGACGGTTAGCGGGAGAGTACAATGGATATATGGCAGGAGATGCTAAGCAATCAGATACTAATGAGTGCAGTGGCAGGCTGGGTGGTGGCCCAGATATTAAAGACGATCATTGACTGCACGCTGAACCATGATTTTTCGGCGGAGCGCCTGGTGGGAGCGGGGGGCATGCCCAGTTCCCACTCATCCACGGTATGTGCGCTGGTAGTTTCCAGCGGGATGTGCTGCGGGGTGTCGTCCCCGGAGTTTGCAGTCGGCTTTGTCCTGGCGGCGGTTGTGATGTACGACGCCATCGGTGTCAGGCAGGAGACGGGAAAACAGGCGAAGCTGTTGAATATGATTCTGGAGCAGGATCTTTTTAAATTGAATAATCATGAATTCCAGAAGAAACTGAAGGAATTTGTCGGCCATACGCCGCTGCAGGTGTTTGCGGGGGCGGTTTTGGGAATTGTGATTGCCCTGTTAATCGATATGGCATATTAGATGACTTTGAAATTGGAGGCAGTTTATGAACATTTATTATATGATCAACTGGTTTTTTCTCTGCAGTCTGCTGGGATATCTGCTGGAGTGCGTGGTTCTGACCTATGAGAATCGGACTCCGATTTTGAACCGGGGATTCGGACACGGACCTTTTTGTATTATCTACGGGTTCGGGGCTATCGGGGCCAACTTTCTTCTGAGTCCCCTGGCGGACAGCGCGGTGAAGCTGTATATGGCGGCCATGATTATGGCCACCATCATGGAACTGGTGACTGCCAGGGCTATGATCCGGTTGTTCGGCAGCTTCTGGTGGGATTACAGCATGAAGAAGTTTAACTACAAGGGTATTATTTGTCTGGAGAGCAGCCTGGGATGGGGGCTTCTGGGAATCGTGTATTTCCGGTTCCTCAACGGGTTTTTGATGCATCTGGCAGGCTTTGTTCCGCAGCGGTTTGAGAAGAGGCTGGCGGTAACTCTGGTACTGTTTTACCTGACGGATTTTCTCTGGTGCCTGTGGCATCAGATACGGAACCGGGGAGAAGAGCAGGAGCATGTCATAGGGAGATTGAGCGTTCGTCCATAAGCGGCAGTCCGGGGCGGACGCCTTTTTTAACCGGGATGTGGGAAATACATTGAATATTCCCGGAGGATATCGTAAAATAACAGGGAAATGAGGACTGTTTTTCGGGGAAAGGAAAGACGGATACATGAAACATATAAGGGTAATACTGGCATCCAATTCTCCCAGGCGCCGGGAGCTGCTTGAGCAGATCGGGATTCGGCCGGAGGTGAGGCCCAGCGGCATAGAGGAGCGGGTTACGTCCCGGACGCCGGAGGAGATGGTGATGGAATTGTCCCTGCAGAAGGCGGAGGATGTGGCGGCGCAGGCGCCGGCAGAGACGCTGATACTGGGAGCGGACACCGTGGTGGCTGTGGACGGAGAGATTTTGGGCAAGCCTGGAAGCCACGAGGACGCAGAGAGAATGATCAGGCGGATTCAGGGGCGCAGGCACCAGGTGTACACGGGTGTTACGATGATCCGGAAGGGGCAGGGAGGCAGCAGAGGGATCACGTTCGCGGAGAAGACGGATGTCTCTGTGTATCCCATGACGGAGGCGGAGATTAAGGCGTACGCCGGGTCAGAGGAACCCATGGACAAGGCGGGCGCCTACGGGATCCAGGGAACCTTTGCGTCCTACATTCAGGGGATTTGCGGGGATTACAACAATGTGGTGGGACTTCCTGTGGGGAGAGTCTGGCAGGAATGGAAACGATTGACGGAAGAGGCAGAGGACGAATACGATGATTAAACTGATTGCGAGCGATATAGACGGGACGCTGGTGGAGGACGGAGGTCATGAGCTGAATCCGGAGTTTTTTGACGTGATCCTGAAACTGAGAGAGAAGGGGATACAGTTTGCCGCTGCCAGCGGGCGGCAGTGGGCCAGTATTGAGGCGATTTTTGAACCGATCAAGGAGAAGGTGTTCTATCTGTCGGACAACGGGGCCTATGTGGGATGCTATGGGAGAAATCTTTTTCTCAACCCCATTGACAGGGCTACGGCTTTGGAACTGATCCGGGAGATCCGGAAGGTGCCGGATCTGGAGGTAATGGCAGGCGGGCCGGATGTGGTCTATGTGGACACGAAAGACGAGGCCTTTGTGGACTGGATCGAGAACGGCTACAAGTTTCAGGTGAGGCGGGTGGAGGACGTGACCGAGATCACGGATGCGATCATCAAGGTGTCGGCGTACAAACCTCACGGGATCCAGAAGGCGACGGAAGGACTCATCGCACAGTTTGGCGGGCGCCTGAAGATGACCATCTCCGGAGACATGTGGATGGATGCCATGGCACCGGGGGTGTGCAAGGGTCAGGCTATCCGCACGCTTCAGGAAAACCTGGATATAAAGCCGGAGGAGACCATGGCTTTCGGAGATCAGCTGAATGACATCGAGATGCTGGAGAGTGCTTATTATAGTTTTGCTGTGGCCAATGCCAGGGAAGAGGTAAAAAAAGCGGCCAGATTCCAGGCGGACAGCAATGTAAACTGCGGGGTTCTGAAAGTATTAAAGCAGCTGCTGTAGGAAAGGAATTTCCCCTATGAAACGGAAAAAAAGAAGGAGAATCCGGGGATTGTTGCTGATGGCGTCTGTGGCTCTCGCAGCGGGGGGATGTTCAAAGACAGCTCCCGCAGAGGCGGAGAACCCGGAACCAGTGGGTTATACCACGTCCCAGATGAAGGTGATAGCGGTTACGGAGAGAAACCGGTATGAACAGGTTTATACGGATGAGATATGGGATGCCGTGATGGAGGACGGGGATACGTTTGATACCTATCTCCTGAACCAGGTGCGGGCATTTCTGGAAAACATGAAGACCATGACGCTTCTGGCCAGGGACCAGGAGATCACCTTAAGCAGCGGAGAGCTGGACAGGGTCAGGAGGGTGGCGCGGAATTACTACTCGGATCTGTCCAGGAACGAGATTGAATATCTGGGGATATCCGAGGAGGATGTGGTGACCCTGTATGAGGACTATCACACGGCAAACCGGGTGGTGGAGATTCTGACGGAGGGGCTGGATCTGGAGGTCAGCGACAGCGAGGCCAAGGTGATCACGGTGCGTCAGTTTGCCACTGCGGACCGGGTTCTGGCGGAGACGGTGTACGGACGGCTTATGGGGGAGAGCAGTGATTTTTCCGTCGTCGTCAGAGAGGTGACGGGCGTCAGCCCTGAGGAGCGAAAGCTTTGGCGGGGGGAGGAATCGGAGGCGGTGGAAGAGGCGGCTTTTGGCCTTGTCACGGGTGAGATCAGTCCCGTGGTGGAGGCAGAAGGCAGATACTATATCATCCAGTGCGTCAATGATTACGAGATGGATGCCACCAGAGAGAGAAAAGCCCAGATTTACAAGGAGCGCAAAAACTGGGCTTTTCAGCAGATTTACAGTCAGTTTGAAAATGAACACCGGGTGTCCATTCCCGACGAACAGTGGTCGGAGATCACGTTTGAGGGAGGGGACGATGTGCTCACCTCCAATTTTTTCGACTTATACCAGGAAGAATTCGGAGGCCAGGGCTACTAGGGCACTCTGATCTTTGGTGCCCATCATCTCCCGGGCAGAGTGCATGGCCAGGATGGGAACGCCGATGTCCACGGTCTTCATGGAGAGGAGCGCGGAGGAGATGGCGCCCAGAGTGGCCCCGCCTTTTATATCGGAACGGTTGGAGAATTTTTTGTAGGGAATATGGCTGCGGCGGCAGATATCCTCAATGACGCTGATGCAGGAGGCATCGGTGGCGTAGGATTGAGCGGCAGCCATTTTTATTGCGACGCCGTCCCCGGGGAAAATCTGGTTCTTGATATCGCATTTTTCCGTGTGGTTGGGGTGGATGGCATGGGCCACATCCATGGACAGCAGAAATCCGTCCAGCAGGGCGTTTATGTACTGCTGCCTGGAATATCCCAGGGACAGGTATATTTTTTCCAGAATCCGGTCGGTGACGGCGGAGAAAGCTCCCTGTTTCGTCCGGCTTCCCACCTCCTCATTGTCGTAGAGCGCGATGACGTTGATGCCATTGGGACGCTGTCCGGAAGTGATTCCCGAAAGACAGGCCTGGACGGAAGTCAGGTTGTCGATGCGGGGAGCGCTGAAAAATTCTTCGTCAAGACCCAGCGTGGAGCAGGGGTCCAGGTTGTAGAGATAGATTTCGTAATCAAGTATCTCCTTGGGATCGCAGCCGATCTCCCGGGCCAGGAGGTTTAAAAGGTAATGTTCCTTGTCGGTATCGGCTCCGAAGACGGTGAGGACAGGAAGCATATCTGTCTGAGGATTCAGGGCAACGCCGGAGTTCACCTCACGGTTCATGTGGATGGCCAGATTGGGGATGACGGCGACGGGACGTTTTAAGTCTACCATGCGGACGCAGGGAGAGAAGGGAGTCTCTCCCGCCGTGCAGACTTTCCCCGCCATGGAGAGGGGCCGATCCAGCCAGGTGCTTAAGATGGGGCCGCCGTAGACTTCCACGTTCAGTTTTCCGTAGCGCCCGGTAGACACTTCAGGGGACGGTTTTAGTTTCAGGCAGGGCCAGTCGGTGTGGGCCGCCTCCATGCGGAGAGTGGGGACGGACGGTGTGTTTTCTTTGGCTCTTTCATACTCCCGCCCCACGGTAAAAGCCATGAGGGATGAATCGAAGACAGACAGGAAGTAGCTGCCTCCCGCCTCAAGATTCCATGTATCCTTCAGGGAAAGGCGGGTAAAGCCGGCTTCCTCAAGAAAATCGGAAGCGGTCAGAATGCAGTGGAACGGGGAGACGCTGCCGCAGAGCATGCGGGTCAGCTGGGTTATGTCTTTTTGGATATTCACAGTGGGATCCTCCTTAGATGTATGGTGATTGTGATTTTTTATTAAAGTATAGCATGACAGGGGAAAGGACGCAAACAGATATTGAACCGGTAAATGATTGACAGGGCGAAGGGATTCATTGTATAGTTACATGGATAACAGAGGGGTGAAAGGCAGGGACGGGTACGGTATGGTTGCATTGAAGGTGGAGGATATAAAGCAGTTTACGTCAGGGCTGTTTATCGGCAGCCTGTTTGACAAATTTCAGGTGCGGGAGGCGGAGATTGTCACGTTTAACGCATTCCATATGGATGGGCGCATAAGGCCCGGGTACTACACAAAGGAGGAGACAGAGGAGAAGGGAATCGGGGAATACTCGGTGTGGGAGAGCGTGAAACCGGTGTGCTTTTCCCTTATTAAGGGCAAGCGGCTGCCGGGCAGCTTTCAGATCGTGCTGCAGCTGGGCAAAAAGCAGTTGGAAAGCTTTCTGGCAGGCAGGCAGGTTCCGGTGAGAGCGGATCAGATAGGGGGAATGTACCTGAATATACGGTATGAAAACGGGGAACTGTACTGTGTGACGGGTACATCGGTCAACTTTTTTACACTGGACAAATCGCTGGATATGGAGTGGGATGAGGCGATGAAAGAATTTTTCAGGAAAAAGGGTATTCCTTTTACCATGTAGAACGGAATCTATTTTGGAGGAAAGCAGGGAAGGTTCATGGCAAAGTTATATTTCAGGTACGGGGCGATGGGAAGTTCCAAGACAGCCAACGCGCTGATGGTGGAGTACAATTATTATGAGCGGGGGAAGAAAGCGCTTCTGGTA
>JAAWHK010000080.1 GCA_022795805.1 Hungatella sp.
GGTAAGAATAAGGAGGAGACGATGAATCAGGAACTGGTTTTGGAATACAGCGAAAAGCAGGAGCTTAGGGGGACTCTGGAGGATTTTCAGGGCATGTCAAGGGTTCAGGAGCCGGGGTGCAAGGATGAGCTGTGCATGTATCTGAAGACCCGCAGAGAGATCATCACGGAGATACGGTTTACCATCACGGAGTCGGCCTGCCCTCCGGTAAAGGCCTGCGCCGCCCTGGCGGCGGAGACGGCTCTCAACAAGCCGGTGATGGAGGCCTATCTCATTGATGCAGACAGGCTCAGTGAGGGATTTGGGGGCCTGCCAAAGGAGAGCATGCACTGTGCCATGATGGCGGAGATCGCCCTTAAAAAGGCCATTAAGGATTATGTGTCCAAAAGAGGATGAGGTTTGTTAAGGGATTTGAGTTTACATCCCCGGCAGAAAATGGTAGAATCAAAGAAGATACGGGAGGATGGGACTGCCCTCAGCGGCCGGAAGCCTGACGGATAATGGCTGTGGCAGATGAGAGCGCGCGAGGAGGAGACGACCATGAACCGCTATTTCAATACAGAGGGATTATGCGACGCGGATTTTCATTACATGGTAAAGCTGGACGACAGGCTGAGCAGTTCCTGTTTTGAAAATGAGCGCCCGGAGGCAGGAATTCAGGCCTTGAAGGAGCTGGCGGAGCCTGGCCGGGACAGACAGTATGATATGGGCGAGATGTTTGCGCGGATCAGCAGCTTCTGCGGGATGGTTTCCAAACCGGTTGTCATGATGATTGACGAGGTGGACAGCGCATCCAATAATCAGGTGTTTCTCGATTTTCTTGCCATGCTCGGAGGGTATTATCTGGAGAGGAAAAGCAGGCCGGCTTTTCACACTGTGATTCTTGCAGGGGTATACGACGTCAAAAATCTGAAATTAAAGATACGTCCGGAGGCGGAGCATAAATTTAACAGTCCGTGGAATATAGCGGCCAAATTTCAATAAGAATAAGACACCTGGTGCGAAGACGATCAAAGTGGGTGGAAAAACCATCGTGGAGGCGGTTGTTTAAAATATAAGGAGGAATGATTTATGCCGTTTATTGACTCAAAGATTACAGTACCGGTCAGCAGGGAGAAGAAGGAGGAGATTAAGGCAAAACTTGGGCAGGCCATAACCACGCTGCACAAGACGGAACACTATCTGATGGTGGGGATTGAGAGCGACTATGATCTCTGGCTGGCGGGAAAGAAGCTGGAGAAGGGGGCGTACGTATCCGTAAGCCTCTACGGAAGCGCGTCACCGGAGGACTATGACCGTATGACAGGGAAGATATGCGAGATCCTGAATCAGGAGGTGGGCATTCCCGCGTCATCCGTGTATGTGACCTACCATCCGGTGACGGATTGGGGATGGAACGGAAGCAATTTTTGACGGCGTCAGCCGGACTGGACCGCATAGCGGTTCTCATTATAAAGTAAATGGAAATACATGGCCTGTTGGGATTCAACAGGCTTTTGATTTTTTATGGCTTCAAAAATAGCCCGGTGCGAGATAAAGGTCTGTTCATATTCCGTCTCCTGCACCTCTCTGGCAAACACGGCGATGCTGCGGCTGATGACAGGGACCAGATGGGACATGACGCTGTTGTGGCTGGACTGGGCAATCTTTACGTGAAATTCGATATCCATTTTTTCGTAGGCTTCTCTGTTTTTCATGAGTTCTTCCAGCTGTCTCAGGATGCTTTCCAGCTCTGTCACTTCCCCGCCGGTTCGGTTCTGGGCGGCCAGGGCCGCAATGGGGGGTTCCAGCATCACCCGGACCTGCAGCAGATCCCTGGTCAGTTTCTGCCTGTCGCTTACCAGACAGAAGCCGAAGGGGTCGTCGGCCACTCCCTGTTTCTCCGACAGAAAGATGCCTGAGCCCTGGCGGATGGTGATGATGTTTCGCGATACCAAAAGGCGAAGGGCTTCACGGATCGTGTTGCGCCCTACATTCAGGTTTTCGGAAAGCTCCGCTTCGGTGGGAAGTTTGTCTCTGGGCGCGTAATTGCCCTCGCGTATCATGGCGATCAGCTGATCGGCCGCCCACTTTGTCAGTGTCTGATTTTCCATGTCTGCCTCATTTCATTTTGGGTTAGTCTATCAAAATTTACCGGGAAACCGTGTGCTTTCTTAATTCTATCATAAAATTTCTGTTTTGTGGCAATTCATTTTCTGAAATATATTCATCCTATGAATTATGCGAAAAGTATTGATAAAAAGGCGAAAATATGGTATAAATACCGTATATTTATAGGATGAATAAAGAAAGGAGAAAGCCAAGTGCAAAGACAGTATGATGTGTTGGTAATCGGAGGCGGGGTGGTGGGCAGCGCGGTTGCCAGAGAGCTTTCAAGGTATGATTTGAAGATCGGCGTTTTGGAGAAGAATCCGGATGTGTGCTGCGAGACCAGCGGGCGGAATTCCGCGGTGGTTCACGGCGGATTTGCCTATGACACGGGGACTTTGAAGGCGAAGCTGCGTGTGGAGGGAAACCGGATGATGGGACAACTTTCCCGGGAGCTGGATTTTCCGTTTAAGAGATGCGGAAAGGTGCTGGTGGGCAACACCGCGGAGGACATGGAGACCCTTCAGAGGACCATGGCGCAGGGAGCCGCAAACGGGGCGTCCAATCTCTCCATAATAGACAGGGACAGGCTTCATGAGCTGGTCCCGGCGGTAACCGGCCGGTTTGCCATGTTCTCCGCCGACAGCGGTATACTGGACCCGTTTCAATATACCATAGCCCTGGCTGAGAGCGCCTGCCTCAACGGAACCGACTACTTTTTCGATCATGAGGTGACGGACATTGCCAGGGACCCGGAGGGGAATTACATACTGACCGCGTCGGGACTTAAGTACAGGTGCAGGTGGGTGGTCAACTGCGCGGGGCTTGGGTGCGGGAAGATATCGGATATGCTGGGCATAAAGGGATACCGCATCATCGGTTCCAAGGGAGATTACATAATTCTGGACAACCACACAGGGAAGCTTCTTCCCATGCCGGTGTACCCCGTACCCAGCAACACCTACATGGGGATCCACGTGACCAACACCATTGACGGCAATGTGATCGTGGGGCCAAACGCGGAGACGGTCAGCGATTTCTCCTATTACGGGGTGCCAAAGAGGAACATGGAGTATCTGAGGGAGAGCGCGTCCAGGCTCTGGCCCCACATCCGCAGGGAGGACTATATCCGCAACTATTCCGGCATCCTGCCCAAATGGGTGGATGAAAACGGCGTGATTCAGGACTTTAAGATCGAGATTCGGGACGATGCGGCACCCAGAGCCGTCAACCTGGTGGGCATCGAATCGCCGGGGCTGACGGCAGCCGTTCCCATTGCCCGGTACGCCGTGGAACTGATGAGGGAGAGGGAGAAGTTCAGGGAGAATCCCGGGTTTGTTCCGGAGCGGAAGGGCATCGTCCGATTCGCGGGGCAGAGCCTGCAGGAACAGAGGCGGCTGATCGCAGAGGACGGGGATTACGGTCAGATCGTATGCCGCTGTGAGAAGGTGACCAAGGCGGAGCTTCTAAAGGCCATACGAAATCCTCTGGGAGTCCACACCATGACGGGAATCAAGTACCGAACCAGAGCCATGATGGGGCGGTGCCAGGGCGGCTACTGTCAGATGCGGATCGAGCAGATGATCGAGGAGGAACTGGGAGTGAAGGAGACGAACGTCCTGTACGGGCGCAGGGGATCCAATGTGCTTGTGGGAAGGGTCCGCGAAGATTGAGTCGGAGGCGGCATCCGGGCGGACTGTCCGGGATGGCTGCAGGAAAGAGCGTGTCGCAGGAGGAGAAGAATGGAGACAAGAGATGTGGTAATCGTGGGTGGCGGACCCGCAGGGCTGGCGGCCGCCGTGGAACTATATAAACAGGGGATCAGGGATATTCTGATCGTGGAGCGGGAGAAACATCCGGGCGGCATCCTGCGGCAGTGTATCCATGACGGGTTTGGGCTGGCCTGCTTTCACACCACCTTAAGCGGGCCGGAGTATGCCGCCCGGTTTATTCAGGAGGCAAAGACGATGGGGATTCCCTGTGAGACCGATACCACGGTTTTGCATATATCAGGAGACAAACAGGTAACCGTGGTCAATGAGAAAGGGATCCGGCAGATTCAGGCAAAGGCGGTGATTCTGACCATGGGCTGCCGGGAGAGGACCAGGGGAGCTGTGGGAATCCCCGGGGAGAGGCCGGCAGGCGTGTTTACCGCCGGGGTGGCTCAGGCCTACATGAACCTGTACAACCGGATGCCGGGGAGAGAGGCGGTGATTCTCGGGTCGGGGGATATCGGAATGATTATGGCCAGGCGCCTGACCCTGGAGGGCGCCCATGTGCAGGCCGTTCTGGAGATCCAGCCGTTTCCCGGCGGGCTTCCCAGAAACATCGAGCAGTGCCTTAACGACTATGGGATTCCCCTCTGCCTCAGCCACACGGTTACGGATATTCACGGGGATGCCCGGCTTACAGGGGTTACAGTGTGCAAAGTGGACGAAAACCTGCGGCCGATTCCGGGAACGGAGAGGGAGTATGCCTGCGACACCCTGATTCTGTCTGTGGGACTTTTGCCGGAGAATGAGCTGTCTCTGGAGGCCGGTGTTGAGGTGGATGCCAGGACAAAGGGGGCCGTGGTGGATGAGTATTTTCAGACCAGTGTCCCCGGAATCTTTGCGGCAGGCAATGTGCTCCACGTCCACGACCTGGTGGATTTCGTGTCCATAGAAGCGGAGGAGCTGGCCCGGGGAGCTGCGGAGTATGTGAGAGAGGGGCGGCTTCGGGAGTGCGGTATAGAGCTCGGGGCAGGCGCACACGTAGGCTACACGGTTCCCCGGCGGATAAGCGGCGGGCGTGACGTGACGCTGTCGCTGCGGGTAAAGGGAGAACTGCAAAACTGCAGTATCGTAGTCAGACAGGACAAAAGAGAGATTGCCCGCAAAAATATGAAGCGGGCCATACCGGCGGAGATGATCCGGATTCCGGTGAAGGCGGAGACGGTAAAGGGGAACGGCAAGCTGGAGGTGAGTGCGGAATGGTGAGGAAATTTACATGTATTATATGTCCAGGCGGCTGTCAGATGACGGCCGAAACCGGGGAGGGAAAGATCCCGGTCATAGAAGGGGCAGGGTGTCCCAGGGGAAACGACTATGTGAGGCAGGAACTGACGGCGCCGAGGCGAAACATCGCCACCTCCGTTCTGGTGGAGGGCGGAGAGCTTCCCCTCGCCAGCGTCCGGCTGACATCGCCCATTCCCAGGGAGATGATTGGCCAGGCCATGGAGGAGATACGGAAAGTGCATATTAAGGCGCCTGTGGCAGCCGGGACTGTGGTGATAAAGGGACTCATGGGATATGACAGCGACGTGATCATTACCAAGGACGTGGGGAGGGGAGAGGATGCTGAAAGGAATAAGGGAATGTCTGGCGCAGTCTGACGGCGGGGCGCTTAAGGATGGGGAGATCGCCGCGGTGCTGGATGAGATACTGGGGCAGACCATGTGGGCGAGACGGGTCCTTCTGGTTCCGCCTGATATTACCAGGTATTATTCCTATGCCGGGCGACGGGATCACGGCGGTCTTCGGCGCCAACGACGTAATCGCGGTGTCGGTTTACTGCGGCGGGAAGGCTTCTGGATATTCTCGAGGGGGAGCAGACAGGACAGATACCGGAGCTGACATGTTACATTCAGTACAGAGAGTCCTGCTGTCCCCCGAAGTGTTCACAGGCGCAGCCTGTGTGACGGTTGGAGCCGCAGCCCGGCGGGGTCGGGCTACATGATAATTTCAACCTTGTATTCCCTCAGCCAGAAATCTGTCTGTATCACGTAGGCCATCATCTGGGGCGCTGCCATCAGCTGGCCGTACCATGGTTTTCTGTAGTCTGAGGGGCTTGACAGAAACGTTTTGATTTTCTCCTTATCCAGAAATCTCATGACAGGGGAGGAGGAGTCCTGGGCGATCCGGCGGACTCTTTTGGCCAGAAGGGCTTCATAGGCCCTGTCATATGTTTTGGGGTAGGGAGATTTTTTTCTGAAAAGAATGGTGTCAGGCAGCATACCGCGGCCTGCCTGCCGCAGCAGATTTTTCACCGTGCCGTCTTTTGCCTTCATCTCCCAGGGCACGTTCCACAGATATTCGATAATCCGGTGGTCGGCGAATGGTACCCTGGCTTCCAGGCCGCTGTACATGCTGGTGCGGTCCATGCGGTTTAGGAGGGTCTGCATAAACCAGCAGAGATTGAGCCAGGAGATCTCCCGTCTGCGGGCCTCTGTGGCCGGTTCGCCGTCGAGGACGGGGGTCTGCGCCAGGGAGGCTTCGTAGGTTTTCTCCACGTATTCTTCCATGTTCAGTTCTTTTAAAAAGCCGTCGTCCAGAAGCACCTGCCTGGCTTTCAGGTCCATGGTCCAGGGGAAGGTGTGGGCGTTAAAGCACTCCTCTTTGTGAAACCAGGGATAGCCGCCGAAGATCTCGTCGGCACACTCTCCTGTCAGGGCCACTTTGCATAAAGGGCTGACCCGGGAGCAGAAGTACAGCATGGAGGAGTCCACATCCGCCATGGCGGGCAGGTCGTGGGCCAGGACGGAATCCTTTAAAAGCTCTGCCTGGGTCAGGGTGTCGCACTCCAGGTAGTGATGGTCGGAGTCCAGGAAGGAAACCATCTGCTCCACGAAAGGTCTGTCCTGGGAGGGCTGGAAGGCGCTGGACTTAAAGTTCTCCCTGTTTCCTGCGAAGTCGAAGGAGAAGGTGGCAAGCTGCCGGTTTTTCTTTTTCAGCTCCCTGGCACAGATGGAGGAGACCAGGCTGGAGTCCACGCCGCCTGACAGGAAGGTGCAGACAGGCACGTCGGAAACCATCTGCCGCCTGACGGCGTCCTCTATGAGAAATGCGGTCTTTTCAATGGTCTTTTCATAGGAGTCCGTGTGCGGGCGGCTTTCCAGCTTCCAGTAGCGTTCCTGGCGGATACCGTCGCCGCTGCATACGAGGAAATGGCCCGGCAGCACTTCGCAAAAACCTCTGAAAACCCCTCTGCCCCCTGTTCTGGCGGGACCGATCCCGAAAATCTGGTTCAGGCTGTCTCTGTCCGCTTCCGGCTTTACGCCGGGAAAACAAAGAAGGCCTTTTATCTCGGAGGCAAACACGACGGTTCCGTCTGCGTCGGTGTAGAACAAAGGTTTTACTCCGGCCCGGTCCCGGTACAGAAGAAGCCTGTCATGAACCGGGTCCATGATGGCTATGGCGAAGATGCCGTTGAGTTTTTTTACAAATTCGGGGCCGAACTCCATATAGGCGGTGAGGATAACCTCCGTGTCGCTGGAAGTTGTAAAGTCATGGCCCAGGTTTTTCAGTTCCTGCCGCAGCTCCCCGGTGTTGTACAGCTCTCCGTTGTAGACGATGCCCCAGGTACGGCCGTGGCGGGTTTTCAGGATGGGCTGATGGCCGGTCACCAAATCCACGATGGACAGCCGTACGTGGGCCAGGCCGAAGTGGGGACAGAGGAAGGTTCCCCTGTCGTCGGGGCCCCGCCTCTTAAGGGCCTGGTTCATGGAGTCCAGTATGGTTCTGTAGAAGGGTTCTTTCTGTGTAAAGTCCTGTCTGGCGTGGAAAAAGCCGGAAATTCCGCACATACAAAGGCCTCCTTTCTATAAAAGCAAACATGCGGCAGCGAAGGCGCACAAAAATCCAATGAGCACCGGCAGGAAGTTTTTCCGCGCCAGTTCCAGCGGGCTTACATTGCAGATGGCGGCCACGGGAATAAGGCCCCAGGGGACGATGGTGCCGCCGCCCACGAAGATGGCCGTGATCTGCCCCAGAGACGCCAGCACCGGGACCGGGGCGCCTACGGCGGTTCCGAAGGTGTGGGCCAGGGCGCCTGTAAGGGGAAGGCCGGAGAACCCGGAACCGTCCAGGCCTGTGAGAGCTCCGATGACCATCTGAATCGCGGCGATCACATACTTGTTCAGGGGGGCGTGGCAGGCCAGCCACACGGCCCAGTCGTTCATGATCCCTTCTGTGGGAACATTGCCCATGATGGAGGTGATGCCCTCACCGCCCAGGAAGAAGAATGCGCCGATGGCGATAACCGGTGCAAATATCCGGATGGCAAAGAGAAAGCCCTCCGTCAGGTAATCCGTGATTTTTTCCAGGGCGTTTTTGGGCGAGGACAGGATTGCACCCAGGCACATGAGAAGCACTGCGGTGCCGGAAACAATGCTGGTGGCGTCTCCGCCCCGAAGGTCGAATGCCAGCATGGCGGCTATGTCCGCCAGAAAAGCCAGGGGGGTGGCTATGGCCAGAATCATGGCGGATTTTCCGCCGGTTTTCGGGGAAGCGAAATCGCCGGCAGGAGACATGGAAGGTGCGGCATCTGACATGGATCTGCGGTTTAAAAGAAAGGCCGCAATGACCGTGGCAGCCCCCATGACCAGGAATACGGGCCGCCCTTCCGTCAGGATCTGGCCGGTGGTGACGCCTGCGGCGGAGGCGGATATGGCCGGTGCGCCCTGGATGACCACGTCGTAGCTGAGGGCGATGCCGTGGCCGAACAGGTTCATGGCCATGGCCGCTGCCAGAGGCTTAAGGCCGCCCCGGACCGCGAAGGGAAGCATGATGGCGCCCACAAGGGCCACGGAGGGGGAGGGCCATAAAAACAGGGAAAACAGCAGCATGGTGAGACCAAGGATCCACCAGGTGAGGGAGGGTGTTTTCATGATGCGGGACATGGGACGCATGAGAAGATAGTCGCTGCCAAGCTCCCCGAGAGCCTTGGACAGAGCCGTCACCAGGGCGATGGTGGCGATAACCTCCATAAATTCTTTGGCAGCGTAGAGCATTGCATTGAACACGGTCTGGACACCGCCGATAAGGGTTCCCATACCGGCGACGCCCAGGAGAAAGAGAAATCCGAGACAAACCGCCGGCGTATCCTTTCGCAGAACCATGACTGTGAGAATCACGATAACGCCCAGAAGATACAGGTAGTGGAGGGGACTTAACACGGTTACGGTTTCTAGCATAGAGCACTCCTGTTCTGTTATGAGAATATAGTTTAGAATATGAGATGGGCCTGGCTGAGGTGATGGGGGTATTTTTTAAAGCGCCAATACTCTGCCAAGGCG
The DNA here is from genome assembly GCA_022795805.1 of Hungatella sp. Classification (GTDB taxonomy): domain Bacteria; phylum Bacillota; class Clostridia; order Lachnospirales; family Lachnospiraceae; genus UBA3402. Next base: position 9,143 of record JAAWHK010000080.1, read on the forward strand.
CTTTTTATATTCTCCGGGGGAGACGCCCTCGCTCTCCTTGAATACGCGGCTGAAGTAGTGGACGGACTTGAATCCGGTCTGTTCCGCGATGGAAGTGACGGAATCCTGGGAAAAGCAGAGAAGTTCCCTGGCTTTTGCCAGACGGCGGCCGCGGATATATTCCACGGTGCCCTGGTGGAAGGCTTTCTTGAACAGGGTGTTCAGCTGCCGCGGATTCATGCGGGCGGTCTGGCACAGACTGTCTATAGGCAGCTCCTCCCCCAGGTGGGCGTCGATGTAGGCACATATGTGGGAGAGAGGACTGTCCGCAGGACAGGAGAGCCCGGATACCGGGGACAGAAGCCGGGTCTGTCTGGCAAGGCGGACCACGGCGGGAATTAAGAGCCGTTCCAGACAGAGGGCGCACAGCTCCCGGTGGAAGGCCCGTTTAAGGATACATTCGTGGAGCAGCTCCATGAGAAGGCCGCGGTTTTCGGGGGCGGAGGGCATGAGGCGGGGCAGGCGGCACAGCTCCCGGATCATGTCGGGGGAGGAGCAGGCAAAACTGACATGAAGGATGGTCAGGGCGGAGCGGGCCGCAGGCTGAGGTATGGCCACCTCCAGGGAGGGAAAGAGAAACAGGCTGTCCCGGCCGCAGCCGTAGCTGGAGCTGTCGGCGATGAGGACGCCGCTTCCGTCGAAGACGTAAAACAGATGGAAGACGCGGTCCGTATCCATGGGGATAAGGGGAGCGTCCAGAAAATCGAAACCAATAAGCTGTATATCCTGAATCATATTGCCTCCTGTGGTATTGCTGTCTTCCGGCGGCATAACTGCCTCCTGGCATATTTACGGCGAACCCTTGTCGTAGGCGCTTTCCATAACGCTGCTGGCGTAGTTGACGCCTCCCTCGATGTGGGCGTTCATAAGCCCGGCGGCGCTGGTGCTGTCCCCCTTCTGAATGGCTTCGTAGATCTTGCGATGAAAGATCACGGAATGTTCCAGGGCGTTAAGTGGGGTAAGGCCCATGCTGATGGAGCCCTCCACCAGATCGCTGAGCAGCTCCTGGATGGTGATCAGGATCTGGTTGTGGGTGCACTTGGCCACGGCGTAGTGAAACTGCACGTCCAGCTCATTGTAATGGCGCAGCTTTCCTGAGCGGGCGGCAGCGGGCATCTTGGCCAGAGCCTTTCGGATCTGTGCCAGGTCGTCGGCCGTGGCGTGGAGGGCAGCCAGCTCCGCGGACTTGCACTCGATAACCTGGCGGATCTCGAAGATATCTTTCAGGCTGTTGTTGTCCATGGAGAGCATGGGGAGAAGGGTCTTTATGTATGCGTTGGGAGTGATCCTGCGGACAAAGGTGCCGGCTCCCTGGCGGACCTCCACGATCCCCATGATGTCCAGCCGGCGCACGGCCTCCCGCACCGTGATGCGGCTCACTCCGAAGAGGGCGGCCAGGGAACTCTCCGTGGGAAGCCTCTCCCCGGGAAGGTACTGTTTCTCCGCGATCATGGTGCGCAGCTGTTCTGCCACCTGATCCGACAGCCTGATTCTGGAAACTGCCATAAATCGCAAAACCTCCTTAAAAAATACTCTGAAAAGACAAAATATGACAAGGTAAAATTCATATGATGATTATATCATAGATGCCGTTATTTTTCAAATAATACATAAAACAGACGGTAAAAATACATAAAACTGTACATTTTACAAAAAAATAGGTTTAAACTTACAAAAAATTATGACAAAAAATGTAAATACACTCTATTTAAAAATCAGTATAATAAAACTACGCAAGAGAAGCATATCCATATACATTCTGCCCTGACTAAAGGCAGATTACCAATCAGATAGGAGGAAAATCCATGAGAAAATTCAGAAAAACCATGTCCATGATACTCTGTGCAGCCATGCTGGCAGGCCTTGCCGGCTGTTCGTCAG
>JAAWHK010000006.1 GCA_022795805.1 Hungatella sp.
TATACTATAACCATCAGCAGAACAACTGCTGTAAGCCAATGCACAAGTGCTTATAAGATTTTTTTCATAATACTCGAGCTGATAAAGCAATTTATCAGCTCTCCTCCCTTTTATCCCTTAAAAAATTGCCGATACCGTCTGTACGACGATATCGGCGTTTTGCTGTCTGTATCCCCTCATTCCTTTTCGTATCTGCGCTTATTCACCCCATCCGTTTATCCGGATAGGGGATTTTCTTCCGCAAAACCAACAGAGCCAGGATATTGGGAAATGCCATAAGCCCGTTCCAGATATCCGACAATTCCCAAACCGCCGTCAGGCTGCTGACGCACCCCAGGAATATGGCGTATCCGTACAGAATCAGATACACGGTTCGAACTTTCTCTGCGCATGCTTCCGATATGTGTATCCACCGTCCCGCCTGGGCCATGACCCCTTCCAGGGTCTGCTTCCCCAGATAGTACCAGGCAATCATGGTGGCAAAGGCAAACACCACCATGGAACCGGACACCAGATACTGCCCGGCAGCCCCCAATGCCGCCTCAAAGCAGCGGGCCGTCAGCACCGCCCCGTCGTAACTGCCCCAGGCAAGCCCCTGGCCGCCTCCGTCCACGCACAAGATCACTAGGGCCGTCATGGTGCAGATGACCATCGTGTCAAAAAACACCTCAAACATGGCCCACATACCCTGCTCCTGGGGAGTCGTCCCGTCGGTGGCGCCGTGGAGGCCGGCCAGGCTTCCAAGGCCTGCCTCATTGGAGAAAACGCCTCTGGCTATCCCGTAGCGGAACCCTCTGGCTATCCCATACCCTCCCACGCCCCCCAGAAAAGACCTGGGAACCAGGGCACAGGAGAATATCTCTCCCAATGACGGAAGAATCCGGTGGTGGAATTTTATGAGCACTGCCGCGGAAAACACCATGTACACCGCCGCGGAAACGGGAACCAGCCGCTCCGCCACATTGGCCACCCGCATGGTTCCGCCCCAGGCCACAAACACCGCAAGCCCTGTGATGATGGCCCCGCAGACAACGGGCTTCGCCCCTGTGAGATAGCACACCGTCTGGGCGGCGGCGTTGGACTGAACCATGCTTCCCATGCCCAGGGAGGCTAAAAGACACAGGATTCCGTATGTAAGACTTAAGAACGGACTGCCCAGGCCTCTTAAGAGGTAGACCATGGGGCCGCATATCCATTTTCCCCTGCCGTCCCGGTAACGGTAGAGAATCCCAAGGCACGTCTCCCCGTAGGCGGTCATCATGCCGATGGCCGCTGACACCCACATCCAGAAGACAGCCCCGGGCCCTCCGGCCGTAAGGGCCGACGCCACCCCCACGATATTGCCGGTGCCGATGGTGGCTGCCAGGGCAGTGCAGGCGGACTGAATCTTATTGATGGAATCGCCGTTTCCCCCACCCCCGTCCCTGCCCTCCCTGCGCAGCAGGCTGCCTGCCGTAGCGCTCCACCATGTTTTAAAGCCCATGAACTGAAAGCCCTCAGAATCTATGGTAAGAACGCACCCTGCCAGAAGAAGAATCCCCAGGAGCACAGGCCCCCAAACCAATCCGTGAATCCGATGAATCATACACTGCTCCGGTTGCTTTTTTATCATGTATTCCCCGAAGACAAAATGTATTCCAAAAATCAGTATCCTTTTTTAACCAACCTCTTTCACCGCCGAAAAAAACATGGTATACTGTGTCTGTGGGCAGCGTTTCTCACCTGCTGTCCCCATAACAAATACTATATAATAGTTGGAGGTTCCATATGCCTGGATTTACCACACATTATATTTTAGGAATGAAGGCTTATAATGATCTTCCTTCCAATCCTTTAAAACATATTATTGCAAAATACCGCTGGCTTTATCAGCTGGGACTTCAGGGGCCGGATATGTTTTTCTACAACATTCCCATTCTGAGACACCGGGATTACCGAAACGTTGGCTCCTACATGCACGAACATAATGTCAGTCTGTTTTTTGATGTTTACTTAAAGCATTTGTCCGAAATCGAATCGAAACAGCAGCGTGAGCAGGCTCTTGCTTACTTCTGCGGATATCTCTGCCACTATATCGGTGATTCCATCTGCCACCCCTACGTATACGGGCGTATCCAGTACGACACCGGCAATCCCAGCAGCCAGCACCACGGCCTTCACGCGGAGCTGGAGAACGACATCGACGCCCTTCTGCTGAGAAAGTACAAAAAGAAAAAACCGTCCGAATTTAATCAGGCGGCTACGATCTGTCTCAACGGTCAGGAGACTCAGTTTATCTCCCGGCTTCTCTCCGACTGCATCAATGAGGCCTACTATCCTCTGTCATACAAAAACAATTACCAGGTTACCCCGCGGATGGTCCATCGCTCCATTCTGGCCCTCCGATTCGGCTGCCGCACCCTTTCCGATCCATCCGGCAAGAAACGCAGCAGCATCGAGTTCTTTGAATCCATATTCCTGGCCAATCCCATAGCTTCCCGTAAGCTGGTCACCGATCAGGTGACAAATCCCAGGTGGAGCCTGAATCTGGACCACGAGGTGTGGTGCAACCCATGGAACAAGCAGATGGCCTCCACCACTTCCTTTCCGGAGCTGTTTCGCCAGTGTCTGGCCAAATGCCGCACCGTCTACTATATGCTGAATCAGGCCATTGTCAACAGCGCCACTGCCGCTCAGTCGGATCTGGCGTCCCTTATACGGGAGCTTGGCAACTACTCCTATCACAGCGGTCTTCCGGTGGATTAGAACCTTTGAAACTTATATAAACCGTGTGCGCTTCGGCACATTTTCCTGCATAAAAAAGGCTGTCCCAAAATCGGACGAATCCGTCATGCTTTTGAGACAGTCTCTTTTTGCAGCCGTATGGCGCTGCTATTCTGTGGCCGACTCACCGCTGACCGGCCTGTACTCTCCTGCCGGAATCGTGTCCTCCAGGATCCAATTATCCTTGTCCGCCTTGGTAGAATCAGCCCCCACCATCACATAGATTCCATACTGGCTCACATAGCCGCCATATGAATCCTCACTGGACTTCGAATAGGCGTTGTTCTGCACCGCGATCAGGTCATTAAACCCCTTGATCACCTCCGTTGCATAATCCGCAGCCTCATCGGCAGGAATATCCGTATTCAAAAGCAGATAAAACTTCACCATATTTTCATCCGGATATACTCCTGCATTCACGGTCTCGGCAAATGGGTAGGTGTACGTATCCGCGTAAATCGCATCCAGATCTTCCCACACCTGCTCCCACACGATCCCGTCCACAGGCTGAGGCAGATCCCCATATTCGTCCTGGTTTCCGCGAACTATATTACTCTTCGTACAGCCGCTCAGCAACAGACAAAGGCTGGCTGCCAATAAAATCCAACGCTTCATTTTCATATCTTCCTCCTTCTCTCGATCTTCTGTATTATATAAGAAAACTATATTTTTTTACAGGGGTTTTTACAAAAAGTTAGAAAATCTTCATATTTTCCTCTTGTCATTTCAGGATAATCGTGGTAATATGTTCAATATATTAAAATTAATATAATTTTTGAACACCGGAGGTCCTTCTATGAACCAAAATAACCATATTCCTGTCTCCAAGACTCCCCGGCATCTGGACTGGATAACCACAATAATTCCCTTTGTATGCATCGTGTTTCTCTGCATTCTCTTCTTTGTCATGCCTGAAAAGTCCGGACGTGTGCTGGCCTCTGTCCGATATTTTCTGGGTGATGAACTGGGAAGCTGCTATCTTCTTATGGGACTGGGTATCTTTCTCTGTTCCCTGTACATCGCCTTTTCCCGCTATGGCGCGATCCGGCTGGGGACGGACCAAAAACCTCAGTACTCATCCTTCCAGTGGGGCTCCATGATGTTCACCGCCGGGCTGGCCGCTGACATCCTGTTTTACTCGCTCTGTGAGTGGATTCTCTATGCGGGGGAGCCCCGCATCACACAGATGGGCCAGATACAGGACTGGGCCTCCGTCTACCCTCTGTTTCACTGGGGACCGATTCCCTGGAGTTTCTACGTAGTCCTGGCTGCCGCCTTTGGCTTTATGCTTCACGTGCGCAGACGGGATAAGCAGAAGTACTCCGAAGCATGCCGTCCTCTTCTCGGGCACCGCGTAGACGGGCTGCCGGGCAAACTCATTGATCTGACTGCGGTGTTCGCGCTGCTGGCAGGCACGGCGACTACATTCTCCCTGGCCACTCCCCTTCTCTCTGGCGCCATAAGCCGGGTATTGGGCCTGAACCAGAGCCACGGGCTCACCATCCTCATTTTGGTGATCATCTGTGTTACCTACACCGTCACCGTGTATTTTGGGATGAAAGGAGTAGCCAGGCTGGCGGCTTCCTGCTCCTATGTGTTTATTGCGCTGCTGGCTTACGTGTTCCTGTGCGGCGGACAGCCCCGGTACATTGTCGAGACAGGCATCACTGCCATAGGCAATCTGACCCAGAACTTTATCAGCCTGTCCACATGGACAGACTCTCTGCGCACTTCGTCCTTTCCTCAAAATTGGACCATTTTTTACTGGGCCTACTGGATGGTGTGGTGTGTTGCCACTCCCTTTTTTATCGGAACCATCAGCAAAGGACGAACCATCCGCCAAACCATACTGGGCGGCTACTTTTACGGTCTCGCCGGAACCTTTACCTCCTTCATCATTCTGGGCAACTACGGCCTTGGCCTCCAGGTAACCGGACGGCTGGACCTTATGGCATTATATGCCCGGAGCAAAGACCTCTACGGAGTGATTCTGGCCCTCATGGAAACCTTGCCCATGGCCAAAGCCGGACTTATACTTCTGGCCATTGCCATGATCGCCTTTTACGCCACATCCTTTGATGCCCTGACCATGGTTGCATCCACATACTCCTACAAGGAACTCGCACCCGGAGCAGAACCCCACAAAAATATCCGGCTCTTCTGGGCTGTACTCCTTATGCTGCTGCCTGTTGCGCTGATCTTCTCCGACAGCTCCATGGCCAATCTCCAGTCCGTGTCCATCATTGCTGCATTTCCTATCGGAATTATTATCCTGCTGATCGTGGGCAGCTTCTTCAAAGATGCCGGCGCCTATCTCGATGAAAAGAACGTTCGATAAACCAATCTATTGATCTGCCGGTCCTTCAAAGGGTCAGGGCGCCAATCCGCCAATCGTATTTCGGCGATTGACCGATTGGCGCCCCTTTATTCTTCTGTCATATCCTCTTCCTTCACCGCAATAGTGAAGACCTGTCTCTTACGCGCCATCTCGTCATTCTCCAGGTACTCGTCATAGGTCGTTATCTTATCGATCAACTGCCCGTTGACGATCTCCATAATACGATTTGCCGTGGTCTGCACAATCTGGTGATCACGGGAGGAGAAAATCAATACCCCGGGGAATTTCATGAGCCCGTTGTTCAAAGCCGTAATGGCCTCCATATCCAGATGGTCCGTAGGCTCATCCAGCATCAGCACATTGGCTCCGGAGATCATCAGCTTGGACAGCATACACCGCACCTTCTCGCCTCCTGAAAGCACCTTCACCTTCTTTACGCCGTCCTCTCCGGCAAACAGCATACGCCCCAGAAAGCCCCTGACATAGGTGACATCCTTCTCCGGCGAATACTGGGTCAGCCAGTCCACAATGGTATCGTCGTTGTCAAATTCTGCCGAATTGTCCTTGGGGAAATAGGACTGGGCGGTTGTAAGCCCCCACTTGTAGCTTCCCTCATCCGGCTCCATCTCCCCTGCCAAAATCTTAAACAATATGGTCTTGGCGTGCTCGTTGGGCCCTACCAAGGCCACCTTGTCCTCCCGGTTCAGGATAAAGGAGATGTTATCCAGAACCTTTACCCCGTCTATGGTTTTGGACAGGTTCTCCACTGTCAGAACTTCGTTGCCGATCTCACGGAAAGGTCTGAAGTCAATATACGGGTACTTTCTGCTGGACGGCTTGATGTCGTCAAGCTCAATCTTCTCCAATGCTCTCTTTCTGGAAGTGGCCTGCTTGGACTTGGAAGCATTGGCGGAGAATCTCTGAATAAACTCCTGAAGTTCCTTGATTTTCTCCTCCTTCTTTCTGTTGGCCTCCTTCATCTGACGCACCATCAGCTGGCTGGACTCATACCAGAAATCATAGTTGCCCGCGTACAGCTGAATCTTACCGTAATCAATATCCGCCGTGTGGGTGCACACCTTGTTGAGGAAGTACCGGTCATGGGAGACCACGATAACCGTGTTCTCGAAACCGATCAAAAACTCCTCCAGCCACGCAATGGCATCCAGGTCCAGATGGTTGGTAGGCTCATCCAAAAGCAGGATATCCGGATTGCCGAAAAGCGCCTGGGCCAAAAGCACCTTTACTTTCAGGGCGCCTGTGAGATCTTTCATCAGGGTATAATGATACTCCGTATCAACCCCCAGTCCATTGAGAAGGTTGGCGGCGTCAGACTCAGCCTCCCACCCGTTCATCTCAGCGAATTCCGCCTCCAGATCCGCTGCACGGATTCCGTCCTCATCGCTGAAATCCTCCTTCATATAAATGGCGTCTTTCTCCTTCATCACCTCATAAAGCCTGGGATTTCCCATAATTACGGTGTCCTGCACAGGATACTCGTCATATTTAAAGTGGTCCTGCTGAAGGAAAGACAAGCGCTGTCCGGGAGTGATGACTACATCTCCCGTTGTGGAATCCAGCTGCCCCGATAAAATTTTTAAAAATGTGGACTTTCCGGCGCCATTGGCCCCGATCAGTCCGTAGCAGTTCCCCTCTGTAAACTTGATGTTTACATCCTCGAATAATGCTTTTTTGCCTACACGCAGTGTTACATTATTTGCACTGATCATACCTCTCACCTCTCTAACTTTAATTCTACCAGTTCGATCATAACAGCAGTCTCGTAAAAATGGGGTCCTTAACGGGGCCCCATTTTTTGTATCACTCCTATTTTACATGATTTTTCCTGATTTGCAAGCAATTTCAGAACTTTTTGCGTTTTTGCCTGCTTACTGCAGCTCTTTTCTCAGCTTTTCAGCCATGGCTTCGTATTCTTCATCTGTCAGATACGTCTTATCCGGGTTCATCTGGAATGTTCCGCCCCACTCGTCGCCGCCATTATACTTGGGCACAATATGCATGTGCAGGTGGCATCCCGTATCGCCGTAGGCTCCATAGTTTACTTTATCCGGATTAAATATTTTGTGAACGGCTCTGGCTACCCTGGCCACATCAGCGAAAAATGCGCTGCGCTCCTCATCACTGATGTCGATCATCTCGCTCACATGATCCTTGTACGCCAGGATCACCCGGCCGGGCTTGCTCTGCTCTTTAAAAATGTACACATATCCTGTGTCCACAGCGCAGACCGGATATCCAAACTTAGCTACCAGTTCCCCCTGCATGCAGTACGCACAATTCTGATCTTTCATTGACTTTCTCCTTTTTCTTTTATGATTCCGTTATTTTGACTTCTCTTCGATTATATTCTATTTTTTTATGTTCTGCAAGGAAATCGTCAGCTTTTATGTGTCTTGAAATTTCCCTGTTTTTTCGCTATACTTATTCTAACTTATAACCGCTTTATAAAGGAGATTCTTATGGAAAAAATAACCAGCTTTACCATCGACCACCTCCGCCTTCTCCCCGGCGTCTATGTATCACGCAAGGACCGGGCCCGGGATGCGGTGATCACCACCTTTGACATCCGCATGACACGGCCTAATTTTGAACCTGTTATAAACACGGCCGAGATTCACACCATTGAGCATCTGGGCGCCACTTTTTTAAGAAATGATCCGGAATTTATGGACCGTGTTCTCTACTTCGGCCCCATGGGCTGCCGCACCGGGTTCTACCTGCTTCTGACCGGAGACTTCGAATCCCGTGACATCGTTCCTCTCATAACACGAATGTTCGAGTTTATCCGGGATTTCGAAGGCGATGTGCCCGGTGCCGCCGCCAGAGACTGCGGCAATTATCTGGATATGAATCTTCCCATGACCAGATTCCTGGCCGGCAGATATTTAGATGAGGTTCTCAGGGATATCGCCGAAGAGCGGCTGATATACCCCGACTGATTGTCTTTGCTTTTTCTCATGAAAAACGAAAAGAGCATCTGCAACCCCCGCCGCGGGATTTGCAGATGCTCTTTTAACGTTTTGCCTTATACCTCAAAAATCAGATCCCCGTAGCTTGGGAACGGCCACAGTTCTTTGTCAACAATCATCTCCAGCCTGTCAGCAGGGACTCTGAGAGCTTCCATCACAGGCACCACTTTCTCATGGTATTCATGGGCCCTGCGGCAGGCATCCTCTATGCAGCTGCACTGTGCCGTCAGCTCCTCCAGAGAAGCCAGCGCAATCTTCATGTCCGACAAAAGCGCGGATGTCTCCACCAGGAGTTCCGTCTGTACACTAATATCGGCAGCCCCGTCAGGGCACGCTGCTTTTACCGCACTTATTGAGCGGGCCAGCTCCGTGGTATACCGGATTACCGCCGGAATGATCTGCTTTCCCGCCATGTCAATCATGGTTCTGGCCTCAATATGGATGGCTTTCCCATAGGCGTCATACTCCACCTCCGCTCGGGACGTCAGCTCCGCGCTGGTAAACACACCGAAGGTCTCGTATAATTTCACCGCCTTCTCGGTGGTAAGGGCCTGAATGGCATCCACCATATAGCGAATATTGGGAAGTCCCCTGTTCTCTGCCTCCCTGACCCAGGCATCCGAATATCCGTTGCCGTTGAAAATAATCCTTCTGTGCTCGGAGAGAAGTTCCTTTATCATGTCGTGAACCGCACTCTCGAAATCTTCCGCATTTTCCAATTCATCGGCAGCCTCTTTAAAAGCCTCCGCCACAATGGTATTCAGCACAACATTGGGCGGTGCAACGGAATCCGAAGCCCCCACCATGCGGAACTCGAATTTGTTGCCGGTAAACGCAAATGGCGACGTGCGGTTTCTGTCCGTAGCGTCCTTGTCCAGGTCCGGCAGGGTGGCGATACCGGTTGTCAGCTTCCCGCCCTTCTTAGAGTGGGTTGCCTCACCCGTGCTGCACAGCTGATCAATCACATCCTCCAGCTGCTCTCCCACAAAGATGGAAATAATGGCCGGCGGCGCCTCGTCCGCCCCCAGTCTGTGATCATTCCCCACATCGGACGCAGACTCCCGAAGCAGGTCTGCATGTCTGTCAACCGCCTTCATAATACAGCCCAGCACCAGAAGAAATTGAATATTCTCATGGGGGGTCTCACCTGGATTCAGCAGGTTTATACCATCGTCGGAGATCAGAGACCAGTTATTGTGTTTGCCGGAACCGTTAACCCCTGCAAACGGTTTCTCATGAAGCAGGCAGGTCATGCCGTGACGGCCTGCCACTTTCTTAAGCGTCTCCATCACCATCTGGTTATGGTCCACCGCCAGATTCACCTGATCATAAATAGGCGCCAGCTCATGCTGTGCAGGAGCCGCTTCGTTGTGCTGGGTTTTGGAGGTGACCCCCAGCTTCCAGAGTTCCTGGTTTACCTCCTTCATGTAGGCCCCGATCCGCTCACGTATGGCCCCGAAATAGTGATCTTCCAGCTCCTGCCCTTTTGGCGGCTTAGCGCCAAACAGAGTGCGCCCGGCATAAATCAGATCTTTTCTCTGAAGATATTTGGCACGGTCAACAAGAAAATACTCCTGCTCCGGGCCCACGGAGGGAATCACTCTCTTGGCCGTCATGTTGCCAAACAGTCTCAGGATCCGCAGGGACTGGGCATCAATCGCCTGCATGGAGCGCAGCAGCGGAGTCTTCTGGTCCAGCGCTTCCCCGGTGTATGAGCAAAATGCCGTGGGGATACACAGAGTAACGCCCAGGGTATCCTCCCTCAGAAATGCAGGTGAAGTGCAGTCCCAAACCGTATAGCCTCGGGCCTCAAAGGTAGCCCTAAGGCCTCCCGACGGAAATGAGGACGCATCCGGTTCGCCTTTGATCAGCTCTTTCCCGGAAAATTCCATGATAACCTTTCCCTCTGCATCGGGGGCGGATATAAACGAATCATGCTTTTCCGCCGTAACGCCTGTCAAAGGCTGGAACCAGTGAGTGTAATGGGTCGCTCCCCGGTCTATTGCCCAATCTTTCATAGCATGGGCAACCACATCTGCAATAGAGGGATCCAGTTCCGCACCATCCTCAATGGTTTTTTTCAATTTTTTAAAAACACCTTTGGGAAGGTAATCTCTCATAACTGTCTCATTGAAAACATTTCTGCCAAAAAGCTCCACAACATTTACATTCCCACTCACGTTCTTTCCGTCCTCTCCTCTTTCATCATTCCGCGTTCTGCGGACATCCTGCCGATCCGGCCCTTTATTTCATATGAAAATGGCGTTCCCCTCAGAACCAGGAGAACGCCGTCGTTCTTACTTTGGATAAGATAAAACAGTTTACGCTTTCCCTACGGAACCGAACAGCTCCATCTTCTCTTTCACAGTAGCTTTAATGGCCTCTGCTCCCGGCGCCAGAAGCTTACGCGGATCAAATCCCTTGCCCTGCTGATCCTTGCCTGCCTCAATATACTTGCGGGTCGCCTCCGCAAATGCCAGCTGACACTCAGTATTTACATTAATCTTGGCAACGCCAAGGCTGATGGCTTTCTTGATCATATCTGCCGGGATTCCTGTGCCGCCGTGCAGCACTAACGGCATGTCGCCTACCTTCTCCTTAACGGCGGCCAGAGTCTCAAAGCTTAACCCTGCCCAGTTCGCGGGATACTTGCCATGGATGTTGCCGATACCTGCCGCCAGGAAATCAATGCCCAGATCCGCGATAGCCTTGCACTCATCCGGATCCGCACACTCGCCGGCTCCTACTACGCCGTCCTCCTCGCCGCCGATAGAACCTACCTCTGCCTCCAGGGAAAGTCCTTTCTCCTTACAGATCTTAACCAACTCCGTCGTCTTCGCCACGTTCTCCTCAATAGGATAGTGGGAACCGTCAAACATAACAGATGAGAACCCTGCTTCGATGCACTTTAAACATCCGTCATAGCTGCCGTGGTCCAGGTGAAGCGCTACCGGAACCGTAATGTTCAGCTCTTCCAGCATCCCGTTCACCATACCTACAACTGTCTTATAGCCGGTCATATACTTGCCTGCACCCTCAGACACACCCAGAATCACGGGAGACTTCAGTTCCTCTGCTGTCTGCAGGATGGATTTTGTCCATTCCAGATTATTGATGTTGAACTGACCTACGGCATACTTGCCCTCTCTCGCTTTTTCAAGCATGTCTCTTGCTGATACTAACATAATCAAAACCCTCCATCTCTTATAAATGTACTTCAACTGCCGGCCGGAGCCTGCATTTGTTTTAGTATACAACATTCTTCGGAATTTGAAAAGGTAATTTGGAATTATAATCCTGTAATTATACGCCTAAAATCCCGGCGATCACCGCCTCCATGTCACCGACGCCGCACTCCCTGTGATGACGCACCTGTGCGCTCCGGATCTCCTCCACCGCCTTGGGAATCGTTACGCCTGAAACGGCATGCAGGCTGTCGATGATCGCAAACTCGTCATCCGGCAGCTCCGTTCCCTTAAGAGCCTCCATCACGCTTCGGGAGAATTTATAGGGGCTGGCTGTGGACGCAATGACCGTCTTTGTCTCATCCTTTGAATCAGCCCTGTATTTTTTGTACACGGCAGAAGCGACTCCTGTATGGGTATCCATCACATAGCCGGTATCTTTATATACCCGCCTGATGGCATCCCTGTCCTCCTCCTCGGTAGCAAATCCCCCGATGAAATCCGTCATCCGTTCCTTCATGTCTTTGCTGACCGTATAGGCCCCGGTCTCTGCCAGATCAGCCATGAGAGCCGCTGTCTTTTCCCCGTCGCATCCTGTGCTTATATACACAAGCCGTTCCAGGTTGCTGGAGATCAGTATGTCCATGGACGGGGAGATCGTCAGTATGAAATCACGCTTTCTGTCGTAAGTGCCGTTCCGGAAAAAATCGTACAGCACCCGGTTGTCATTGGAAGCACAGATCAGCCGGTCAATGGGTACTCCGATCTGCTTGGCAAAATACGCGGCCAAAATATTGCCGAAATTCCCTGTGGGCACGGTTACATGGATCTTCTCTCCATCGCTGATTTCTCCATGGGCCAAAAGCTGTCCATAGGCGTACGCATAATAAACGATCTGGGGAACCAGTCTGCCTATGTTAATGGAATTGGCGGAAGACAGCACGAACCCTCTCTCAGCCAGTCTGCGGCCAAACTCCCTGTCGGCAAAGATCTGCTTTACACCGGTCTGGGCATCATCAAAATTGCCATGGATGGATACAACCGCCGTATTGTCTCCCTTCTGCGTCACCATCTGCAGTTCTTGTACTCTGCTGACGCCGCCCTTGGGATAAAACACAATGATCCTGGTGCCGGGAACGTCGGCGAATCCAGCCATGGCCGCCTTTCCCGTATCCCCTGATGTAGCTGTGAGAATCACGATCTCCTGTTCCATATGGTTTTTTCCGGCTGCCGTTGTCATAAGATGGGGCAGAATCGACAACGCCATATCCTTAAACGCAATGGTGCTGCCATGGAACAATTCCAGGTAATAGGCTCCGTCCGCCTTCACCAGCGGTGCGATCACCTCTGTGTCAAACTTGTCGTCATAAGCCCTGCCGATGCACTCTTTTAATTCCTGCTCCGTGAAATCCGTCAAAAACAGTTTCATAACCTCATATGCCGTCTCCTGATAGGTCTTTTTCGCCAGTTCCTCCATGGTCAGATTTAGCTTCGGCATCCTGTCAGGCATAAACAATCCTCCGTCGCAGGCAAGGCCTTTTAAAATCGCCTGAGAGGCGGTCACATCACGCTCTCTTCCCCTGGTACTCCTGTAAGATATATCCATCATAAACGTCCTTTCCAACTTTTTCTTCATCAAATGGTCTTCATTTTAGCACATTTTCAGTAAAGGTGCAACGCGAAAGAAGATTTCCATCCAAACACCATATTCAAAAGCCATAGATACTCCCGATAAAACGGATGCTCCCTGAAGACTGCAAAGCTGTCCACCATGCTCTCATAATACCATGCCTGCAGATTCTTATCCTTGGCACGGAATTTCTGCCAGATCTCATCTCCCACCACCATGTAGTCCTTTGCAGTGCTTCTTAAGTTGCTCAGCTTGTCCCCAAAGGCAAGAATCCTGTCCTCCTTCCCCGCAGTGATCAGCCTGTCAATAGTCGCCTGCTTCCTCTCCACCCAGCTCTTCGACTTGTCCTCGCTCTCCTGTCTGACCAGCTCTGCAATGCGGGACCCAAATTTCTGTTCCAATTCCTGGTAAGTAACTCCGGCATCTTCTATAACGTCGTGAAGATATGCCGCAGCAATTAAGTCTTGATCATCTGTCATCAACGCAACGATCATAGCCACCTCCATAGGGTGGGAAATGTACGGAATTTTACTTCCTTTCCTCAGAGCGCCTTCATGGGCTCTGGCGGCAAACTCTGCTGCTTTCCTAATCATAGAGCTCCTCTCTGTATATGATCATGGGAATTTTTTATTGCCTGTTTTTTCTGGAAACTGTTACGAACATCTTACCACAACTTGAAAGATTTTAGAAGATAAACTTGTAAGAAGCTTTATTTTCTGCTATGCTATTAGTTGTTTATCTGCAAAGGAGGTTTTATCTTATGGATCGTCATACATACCGCAGTTCACGTCCGTATAAATACCACAATACACTGGACTCAGACTTGGTCCAGCTTCTGCTTTTTTATATACTGCCCTTCATTCTGGTGAACGGTATCATCTTCTTTCTAGTTACTACCAAGCCCAAATATGAAGTAGTCATCGAAGGAACCAACGATTACCGCACTACGGATGTAACCTTCACTATCAAGTCCGTTATGCCCCTGAAAGAAGTAACTATAAAAATGGACGCAGAGCCCCTTGATCTGGTTAAGGTGGGAAAGAAGACCTACCGTTCCACTGTAAACCACAACGGCTCTCTGGAAATTTACATGAAGAATTTTAATGGTATGGCTCTGCTGGAATATGCGCATATTGATATTCTGGATGACGAGCCGCCTGCTATCGAGGACTATGTCTCCGAAGATGGTCTTCTCTCCTTTACCATCATTGATACGCAGTCAGGCGTCGACTATTCCTCCATCAGCGCACTTACATCCGCCGGGCAGCAGATTCTTCCTCTCAATGTCGACAAAGCGACGGGGAGAGTTTCTTTCCAGATGGATCCCAACGGTCTGTCTGTCTCCGTCAAAGACATGTCCGGCAACGAATACCTGACCACCTTCTCATTTAACGAACTTCCTCCCCCGGAGGAATCCCAGGAACCTGCCTCCGACAGCCCGGACGAAACCGCATAGTACGGCACAAAGCTTTTCGACGTGAATTTTTTGCCGGAGACGGAACGATTTCCCCGTCTCCGGCTTTTCTTTTAGTCCGGCATCTGTTTCGTCCCTTTCGGTGCCTGCTTCGCCTCTTCCGGCACCGCTTTCGCCTCTTTTGGCGTCTGCTCCTCCTCTTCCGGTGCCTGCTTATTTCGGCATCTGCCGTAAACAGCATTCAGATTCCTGCAGCGGTCAATGATCTCCGGCGTAAACTGCCCCCTTTTCATCCTCCATGTCCAGTTTCCTCCCAGGGTTGACGGCGTGTTGATCCGCCCCTCTTTTCCCACACACAGATAATCCTGCAGCGGAATCACCGACAGATCCGCCGTACTGGATGATGCCAGACGGATAAAATCCCATGAAATCTCGTTTGCCGGCGTGGTTTTGTTATCCATATAGTCCTCTGTAAACTGTCTCTCATCTTCGTCCATGGTTTCATACCAGCCCCGTGTGGTGTCATTATCGTGGGTGCCCGTGTATACGATACAATTATGACCGTAAAAATATGGCAGGTAACTGCTTCTCTCATTGGTGCTGAACGCAAACTGCAGCACTTTCATCCCCGGAAATCCTGTGTCCTCCAGAAGCTTGTACACACTGGGCGTCAGAAATCCCAGATCCTCCGCAATAATGTTAACCTCCCCAAATACCTCTCTCATCTTCTCAAAGAGGGCGATGCCCGGCCCCTTATTCCAGGTTCCCACCACAGCTGTCCTGGCCTTGGCCGGGATGGCATAATACTCGTCAAAGCCCCGGAAATGATCCACTCTCACCACATCATACAGTCCAAAGCAATACTGCATCCTATCCATCCACCATTTATAATCAGTCTTTTTGTGATATTCCCAGTCATACAGAGGATTGCCCCACAGCTGGCCCGTGGCCGAAAACGCATCCGGCGGACAGCCGGCCACAGCCTTCGGCCGGTTTTCTTCGTCAAACTGAAACAGTTCCGGATGGCTCCAGCTGTCAGCGCTGTCAAACGCAACATAGATGGGAATATCTCCGATAAATCGAATCCCCTGCTTGTTGGCATAGGCTTTCAGCTTTTTCCACTGCCTCAGAAACATGAGCTGCTGAAATTCATAAAAACATATCTCCTCTGCCAAAAGCTTTTTATACTTTTCCACAGCCTCTCTTTTGCAAAGCCGGATATCTCTGTCCCACAGAATCCAGCTTTTCTCCTGAAAATGCCTCTTCAGTGCGGCATAGAAACAGTAATTTCTCGTCTCCTGGATCAGTTCTCTCTCAAAAACGGCCTCCATATCAACATTTGCATCTTCCATATGGGCTTTCCACCGCAGAAACGCAGTTTTTAGCAGCGGGAAACGTTTGTTATATATCTTTTCGTAATCAACGCTGGTTTCATCCCCTCCAAAATCTGCCTTCCGGCACTCTTCTTCTGTCAGAAATCCGTCCTTTGTCAGCTGTTCCAGATCGATAAAATACGGATTGCCCGCAAATGCAGAAAATGACTGATACGGAGAATCACCATAGCCTGTGGGGCCCAGCGGCAAAATCTGCCAATAGCTCTGTCCCGCCTCCTTCAGCTGATCTACGAATTCATACGCCTCCCTGGAAAATGCTCCGATGCCGTATTTTGACGGCAGGCTGGCTATGGGCAGCAGTATACCGCACTCTCTCATACCTTGCTCCTCCTCTTTTTACTTTCAGCAGTCAGAATGCCACTGTTGTTTACTTTTGTCTATCATACCAAAAAATCCTGCTTTTTTAAAGACTTCCCGGATTTTTGATGCCTCCTGATAAAAATAAACAGGATAGGAAGAAGAAGCAGAAAAATTCCTGCCGAAAGCAGCACCTCCTCCAGGGTGATCCGCATCCATACGGCTTCGCCCTCCTTCTTTTCATCGTCCATGTCCTCTGACGGGCCGGTGGTCTCCAGGACATGGAGCTGCCATGTTTCCGCCAGGTTTTCCGCCATCTCCGCAGAGGTCTGCGTCTCCTCTTCCTCCCTCTCATACATCGCCTGCCATGCCACACCCTTTGCGGAGGGTAAAACTGTCTGCCCTCCATAGACTGCTCTGCAGTCCGCCACATATTTCTCTCCTGTAGCCACCCCATTCCGATATACTTTTCCGTCCTCTCCCAGCCATGCCTCCCCTGTCCATCTGACCTCCAGAATCCGATAGTAATCCGGATTGATCTGGGCCAGGCTCAGCAGCTCTCTCTCATAGCCCGCAAAAGGATGGTCCTCCTGGGCCGGAACCTCTGTCCCGTTGAGCTCATACGTCTCGGCGTCTGCCTCCTCCACTGTAATGGGAAGTTCAAACCCTGATATCCACCTCCAGTTATAGAACTGAACATCCAGAATCGGAAATTCCCGTATGTATTCCGTTTTGTATCTCTCGTCTGTCACTGTGATCTGTATCGTCTCCGGCAGGGTATCTGTCTGTTCCACCTCCTCGTAAATGACAGTCTCCTCAACCTCTTTCATACCCTCCTCCGTCATGGCCTCCACCACTTGATAGGACCGGCGCACATACACATCCTCCCCGTACTCATAAATTCCGGGGGGAACATCCGGAAGTTCGTCTTCATTCCCATACACGTCTCCGGTGACCGTCAATCGCCCCTCCGGTTTCACCTCAACCGTCTCGGCATGAGCAGAGACCGGTCTCACCATATTCAGCGCAGCGCACACACACAGAATCACAAAAAATTTCTCTTTCAATCCCCTCCTTCGCTTCAAACGCTCAGTCGCCCACATGTAACAAATCCCAGCTCCTGCCAGACATAAGGTCCACAGAAGAGACTGTCCCCGGTTTCCGGTTCTGGGCAGACCAAGATTTGTAAATGTCTGATACATGGTACCGCCGTGGGCCGTCATAACCGACTGGTAATTCGTATATACCTTTCCTGTCTTCTCCGGCGCTTTCGGTTTCTCTGGTATCTGAGGAATATAGGGCTTTCTCCCGTTTTCCACCTCCACCACGATGCGTTCTGCTCCTTTCGGAACCGTGAAACGGATATTCTGAGCCATTGCCCCATATCCTGCCGGAGCCCTTCTCTCCCGCACCATATACGTCTGCCCTGCGCACAGTTTTCCTTCTATCACATGTGCCTCGCCAGTGCTGGTCCAAGCTTCCGCCACTGCTCCGTCCAGAGTCAGCAGTTCCAGAGCGGCTCCCGCCAGGACTTCTCCTGTCTTGCTATCCGTTTTCACGATTTCCACTCTGGTTGCTTCGTCTTTCATAATGACACGATCCACACTCCCGTCTTTTGAAACCGTAAATTTAACGTCCGTACCCCAGGCATAGCCGTCCGGCGGCGCCGTCTCCCTCAGTGTATACGTCTCCCCTGCTTTCAGCACCCCCGTCAGCTTATAGGGTTTTTCCGTTGAAATCCACTGACAGATTCTGTTCCCTTTTTGATCCAGCACCTCCATCTTCGCTCCCGGAAGTTCTCTCCCCCCTGTGATATCCGTTTTACTCAGCTCTGCGCAGGTGGGCGCATCCCTCATCTCGACTTTATCGGGTTTTCCATCCATGGACACGGTAAATAACACATCCGACGCATATCCGTAGCCATCCGGCGCAGTCTCCTCGTGAAGGCTGTACGTCTTTCCCGCCTCAAGAATTCCCATGACCTCATGAGGAGTTGTACCGGAGATCCATTCGTCCACCACGGCTCCCTTTTCATCTCTTATCTGCATCTTTGCGCCGGGAATCTCCTCCTGTCCCGTAAGATCTTTCTTGCCAAAAACCACATGTGTCTTTTTGTCTTCCATAATTATCCGGTTGACGCACTCTCCCTTCTCGACCTGGAACGGAATTTCTTCTTCGTACCCGTAGCCTTCCGGAGCCTCCTTCTCATACAGAATATAAGTTATTCCCGGCTCCAGAACCGTCTCCAGCAGATGGGGCTCCTTTCCGGAAATCCACTCCTCCAGAATGGTTCCATCTTCCTTCTTCACCTGCATAAGGGCTCCTTCCAGCTCTTTCTGTCCTGCAATGTCTTTTTTACTTACGTACACCTCCTGTTTTCTGTCCGCAGCTGTCACTCCCGCAAGGGAAACCTTCCCATCCAGCGAAAATCTCACTTTTCCGCTTTCCCGTGTGGTGCCGTCGGCATAATATGTGGTTTCTGAGATCCGGTACGTACATCCTTTCCTGAAGATCGCCCTGTCTGCCCAATCTGTCTCCTCCCTGGTAAAGAACGCACATGCACCCTGAGCGCCGGTCTGCCCTTCCACGCTTCGCTCACCCTGAATATCCAGGATCCTGTGCCCGATATTCCGGTAAATCGCTCCCGGGTCCACGGATACATACTCGTTGGCCGAAAGACGGAGGATACCGCCGCTGGCAACCGTACCGCTCCTGCTGCCCTCATACTCTAGCCTGCCCTTTATCTCCTCCCCTTTGTCTGTATAAAACTGCACCCTGAAATCAGAGTCTCCTCTCCCTGCATCTTTTTTGCCCGTCCCCGTCACCTCATTAAAAAGAATCAGTCTGTTCTCTTGCAGTACCGGAATTTCTTTTTTCTCCTCCCTGCTCTTTCCCATACACCGGGAGACTGCGTGTATCGATACCATCTTTGCATCCTGGCTCAGTTCAGACGTGAACCCAACCTGCCGGCTTTCACCCGGGGCAACCTGTTTCAGTGTATATTGAATCTGTCCGTCTCTCAGATCACCTGCTTCCGGATCAATAACAGTCAGCTCCTGTCCGGGACTGACAGTCAGCGTTATATCCGCAGTTTTAAGCTCCGTGTTTGTACATATAATAACTGTGGATACAGGATCTGAGGCTTTCACAGCCCCCTTCCCCCCGTTTACAATAATCCGGGGCGTTTCCGGTGCGGCGGGGTTCTCCACCACCATGCCGGGCATAATCTCAGAGGGGTTCCACCGCCGGATCTCGGTTCCGTCCTCATGAGACAATTTCACCTGCACCCTGTCCACGGTTCTATCCTCAACGGTCCATGTACCTTCCACGGTCATATGGCATCTTTTTGTCGTCCGCCTTGTGATCTCTCTGGCTCCGTCGCTGTACACAGTAGTCTCCGTTATATGGTAAATTTCGCCGTCCCTGATCCCGTCGGACTCTCTCAGAATATGGCCGCCTCCGCCCGCTGTCCAGGACGCAATCACCTCCTTGTCCTCACCGCGCAGTTCCATCTCGACTTTTACGCCGTAGCGCCCCTGTATCTCCACGGAGTCAATGGCGTCGCTTCCCTCACGGGTGTACATCACAACATTCCCCATGTTTCCGCTTACATAACATATCCGTCTGCCGTCTGCCGAAATGGTAAATATCAGAGGCTTCATCACTTCATAACCGTTTGGAGCGCTCTTTTCCAGCAGTATATAGGTACCGCCTGCTGCCAGACCCTCCACCATGTGTCTTTCCTCCGGACCTGTTGTCCACAGAGCTGCGGGCATCTGGTCGTCATACATATAATTTCCCTGCTCATCCCTCCCCCATGTACGGTATATTGCCAGTTCTGCTCCCTCTACCCACTGATCCGGCGAGCCGAAATCCTCCTTTCCCACAAAAATCTTTGTCCTGCTGTTTACCACCGCGACACTTGCTTCTGCTTTCTGTCCGTATTCCCACGTCTCTCCCTGACAGTCGGGTTCAAACCAGAACGTATGAATCTGCAGATCCGATGCATAGCCGTCTGGAGGCGTCACCTCTCTGAGGCGGTATCGGTAAGGAAGGATGTTTCCGTCCTGGTCTGGCTCCCCCACAGGCAGATCCTCCACCTTAACCTTTCCATCCTGATCGCTGACTGTCCGCACAAAAACCGGAACCCGTTCAAAGCCTCTGTAAGCCGTAAGTTCAAACACCGCCCCCTGAAGCAGACTGCCGCTTTCGTCGGTCTTCAGTATCTCCAGACTGCCTTTCACCGGCTCATCCCACGCCCTGACCAGCTGAACCTGTTCATTCTGACTGAATACAATCCGAATCGGCTCAATCCGTGTATAGTAATCGGGGCTCTCTAACTCCACCAGATAGTAGATTCCCTCCGGCAGCTGCCTCAGCTCATGCGGCTTTTTGTCCCCATTTTTATACCCCTGAGGGATACGCCCATTTATCCAGTCATCCTCCGAATAGGTGCCATCCATGCCGCTTAGCCACTCCGCTGCCAGATACTCCGGCTCTCTGACAAGCTCCCCTTTCTCATCCGCCCGGTAAAGAGCCAGACGGGCTCCTGTAAGTTCTGCCGTATATTCCTGATCTTCCTGCCCCGTCTTCCAACATTTTGAAACCAGAAGCAGGCTTTCCTGATTCAGAATACCATGCCGCTGAACCTGTATAGTGTCCCCCACAGTGATCAGTCTGTCAGCCGCCGCGTGGTATCCCCGGGGAGGCTCTGTCTCCGCCAGTACATAACTTTTTCCTGCCGGAAGATAGTCCATGCGCCGTATTCCCTCTATGGTGGTATAGGCCGCCGCATAATCATTTATATCTGTCAGCCTCCTGTAGTCAAACTGGTACTCAAAAACATAGTCTCTTCCCTGTCCTGTATGCTGCTGTTCATACACCACAATACGAATATCCTGTCCCTCCAGAGTCCTGAATCTGATATCGGCGCTGGTGGGAAACAGAGAGGATTCGCCTCCTGCCGCAGACGCGTCAATCTGCTGATGGGACACATATTCCGCCCGATAGTCGTTTCCCTCCCCACTCCAGGATATACTTCTGGCCGAAGTCCCGTAATCCCGGTACATTTCCTCAAAAGCCTCGGCGAATCCCCGAAAGATTCCGCCATTGCTGCTTTTCCATGAGTCAATGATTTTGCCCTTGTCATACCGCGGCTTTCCGTCGTCGAAGATCACCTGGCCGTTGGCGTCAACAGATGCCTCATAGAGGGTAAATCCCGCACCTTCCACAGGCACCTTCTTCTTCCCGTCTATGGTATACTTTTCAAATTCCACTTTGGTGTGGTCATTGTACATCTCAAAAATCTGTACCTGGCTGGTGCTGCCCACTGTTACTTCCACAGGATCCGCCGTCACAAAACCGTCTGGAGTACCGGTCTCCTCCAGCAGGTATGTCCCCGCTGCCAGCTCCCTGACAAATAAAGGTTCCTGCCCTGTCTCCCATGTGACGGCTGCCTCCTCCTTTTTCCTGACGGTCTTTTCTCCCCGTTTCTCTGCCTCAAAGAGAGCCAGCCGAGCACCTCTGATCTGACCATGGCCAAAGCTGCCTTTTCCCTCTCTCAAATTCCCGATCACCGGATGACTTCCCTGCCGGTCTGTGCGTCCCATATCCAGAATGTCGTACCCATATTCGGCGGTATCATCCAGTTTTCGTACAAGCACCTTTATGCTGTCGTCCTCCATTTGAGACAGCTGAACCCGTTCAGTTTCTTCCACGGTTATCCCCACGGGAAGGCCTTTCACATATCCCTCAGGCGCCTCCAATTCCTCCATAATATAGGTGCCTGCCGGAATCCTCTTTAGAATATCCGCCTGTCCCTCTGTCATCTTTCTGTCAAATGGATCATTGGGGCTCACCTCCCCACTTATCCAGATATTCTCCAACAGATAACTTTCACCGTACCTGTGGTATATCCGGTTCTGAGATCGGTCGCCGCTTTCAGGGTTTTCCGCCAGATAGGATGCCTTTTGGTAATTCTCTAAAAGGTCGGAACTCTTTTGGCGCACTGGATCCCCGTCCCTGTCGTAAAGCCAGGTCTCCCTCTCGTATTCCCTGCCGCTCCATGAGAAATATACGGGCAGCCCGTGCTCATCAATCACAGGGCGCAGAAGTTTTTCAAACACGCCATTGTTCTCATGAAAGACGGCTTCACCCTCCATATTCTCCCCCTTGGCGTTCTGAATCACGGTCGCCATATGATGGCTGTCCTCTTTCTCTTCCGGTTTCCAGGAACCTGTGAGATACCCGTTCTCCTCATGCTCGTTTAATGTGGCGGTCCTGGAAGTTGTGATCTTGTCAGTCCCAATTCTGCGCCCTGAACCGTCTTTTGTCACTATCACCGGCCACACGTAGATTCTTCCTGTTTCGTTTTGCTCTACGTATGCCATGCCTGTGTGAGGGTCCACGCGGGCGTCCCGGTTCCCTTCCCTGTCAAGGTGATATATGTCCGTTCCCTCCGGAACCGTCAGTATCTTATCCTCCTTCCCGTATGACATCTCCGTAAAGCATCCCCCTGTCAGTTCCAGGTAAGGTGTTCCCCCCTTAAACGCAAATACGGAGTTCTCCCTGTCCGTGCGGTCAATGTTGTTCCTGTCTTCCTCTAACTGTTCAAGTTCAATCAGCCCATGATCTATATCGTAGCCGTATGTTACGGTTTTCCCGCCGCTGCGCTTTTTGACAAATACATCCAAATCTCCCAGGTCATAATACAGTATATCCGTATCGGAGCGCTCCACAATGATCCCATCCCAGACTCCGGGCACGCCTTCCTTTTGTCTTGCTTCTTCCCGGCTGTCCGAAAATTCGATGCGGGTTCCCGCATATCCCTCCTTCACATACATCCTCGTCACTGCGCCGGCAGAACCTCTCTCAACTACAAGTCCCTCAAATCCGTAATCCTCCTTATCGCCGGAAGGTTTCAGTTCCAGCCCCTCATACAATACCATCATAGCCCCTGCCACATATGGATTTTCATCCGTCTCCTTTTGGGCGCTCACGGTCACATACCCGTATCCCGCGAACACTCCGTCATGGTAAATAATCTCCACCTGGGCGCCTGCATCCTTCTGCTGTTTTAAATACTCCAGGGTCCCTTTCTTCCATCCGTACCCCAGATATCCTCCCTGGCTGTAGGCGTATTCCAGGGCATCGCTGCCCCCTATTTCTGTCAGACTGCCCTCAACCCGCCCGTTTATTTTATAAGTCACCTGATGATCGGGATTCTTCCGCTTTTCAACCCTCAGTTTAATCGGCGCATTTTCGATATATATGCGCGCCAGATCCGCAGGATTTCGCTTTCCGCCTCCCCCGGCCTCTGCCATCTCCCAGGCTCTTTTGTAAACGGTTGAAAGGATCTTTGCTCTGGAATTGCCGTTTTTGCAGTATACGATCTGATCGCTGTAGATCTCCAGGGCCACCGGTCTGGTTCTGGTATAGCCCGCCGGCGGACTTATCTCCACAAGGACGTACGCCCCTGCATCCAGCTCCTGGGGAGTCTCCAGATATCCGGCATTCTGGTCTCCAAAAACGGTTCCGTCCCCATCCGCGTTCTCCATAATTCCGTCCCTGGTGGTGGTATAAGCCTTAAAATCCCCGACTTTTGCTCCCCATACATCCGTAAGGATAACCTGATCCTCCTCGCTGCACACCGGGGTTCCCTCGGCAACAAATCCGGTATAAATCTCCCCTGCTCCCGGACTTTTCCTGGCTGCGCTTGTGATTTGAGAGGCCCCCATTCCCTGGAGAAATTCCTTGCTTCCCGTTATAAGGGTCGTCTCCTCATAGGTCCTGGTCTC
Source organism: Hungatella sp. (assembly GCA_022795805.1). Classification (GTDB taxonomy): domain Bacteria; phylum Bacillota; class Clostridia; order Lachnospirales; family Lachnospiraceae; genus UBA3402. The sequence continues at coordinate 23,808 of JAAWHK010000006.1, forward strand.
TCCTGTCCCATACTCTGATTCGTCCCTCTTGGCTCTGTAAATCCGGAATATGGCGCCGTCATGGAAAAGGTTTTCGTGGGTCTGCGCGTCCAGCTTTTCGATCCGCAGCCTGCTCCTGTACGGTATGTTGATAAAGTTTGCGTACGCTGACCCGCGGTAGCTGCTCTCCCCGCCCTGAACCGGCTCCATATCCTTCCTCTCACTATCCGCCGCTGCCAGACTCCACGGAACCAGGGCCTGAGAATACGCTCCGTCGTGTGCTTTCAGGGCTCCCGCCATAACCGCGCCGCTTCCGGTTTCGGACACGGAACTGTATCGGTAGACTGCTGAAATCCCCTTTCTTCCGCTCATCCCTTCCGTCAGGTAATAGGGCACATCTCCTGTGCTTCGGTCGTCCTCCTGATTATAATAGTTCTGGATCGGTTTATATTTGTCCTGTGTCAGCGCAAAGTAATGGCCCGCACCGGTCTGCGCCGCTCCGTTGGAGATGGTTCCCACGGCTCTCCCGTATTTATAGACCTGAAAATCGCCATGGTGATTACCTGCCCTGATCACGTGGTCCTCCTGGTTAAACCGGATCAGATATCGGGCTGCTCTCTCCTCCGGTGTCAGCTCTCTGCGGTATGTATAATAGCCGCTCATCGTCTGAGGTGTCCCCACGGCGCCCTGGAAGTCTTCATAGACTGCCGGAACGGCGATCTCCCTGGGGTGGTCGATCTCGTAATGGCGGTTTTTTAAGTCTCCCAGATGTGCGTACCGGGGCTGCTGTTCCGCTACGATGTAAGTCCCGTAGGGCAGTGACGCAGAAATTCCGGAACACCACCCTTCCTCCCTTTTGTCGGCGCTTAACGTTGTTTGGTCACCGTCCTTTCCTCCGTCTGTTTCCGAATCCCATTTGACAGCATAAATCCGGTCCAGATCATAGGCAAAAAACGGCTTCAGATAGTTATCCGCCTTTTTTACGGCCTCCCACAGCGCCTGGTCGTAAAGCTGGTCACTGTACGTTACATGACCGCCTTTCCCAAGTTTCTCCACCTCCTGATCCAGATACCAGTCTATGGCAAACTGCCTTACCCGGTCGGACACGGTCCTGTTTTCCTCTGCTGCCTGAGAGCGGTTAACCGCATTTCCCAAAGGCCTGTAAGACGTGTAGGACGGGGAGGCATCCCTCCACTTATCGCCGTTGGCCACAGAAATGGCGTCAAAGAATTTTTCGTAGTTGTATGTTCCCGCCTTTGTCTCCAGAACCGCCGTGTATCCCTCGTTCTGTCTCCCGCTGATATATCCTTTCTCCATTCCGTACAGACTTTTATTGGCAATCACGCTGTCCAGAGGATCTTTATACAGAGGTGATACCTTATGAAGCGTTTTCGTATAGATTTTGGGGACAAGGCCCGGGTGGGAGCTGATTGCCGCATCCGGATTTATCTCTCTTCCCTTTCTGTCCATCCATGTAATACGCCCTTCCTCATCCCGGTAAAGGCGCTCCAGGTTACTTTTCAGATATACCTTAAAGCGGAAGTTCTCCACCGTTTTATCTGCTGTGCCGTCTTTGACAAAATTCGGGTCCTTGATGGATTTTGTCACTTTAATATTCTGAGTGATCACCCGCTCCTGAACTCCTATGGGCTTTCGCCGCGTCCCCTCCCCCGGTTTTGCGGCTCCGTCCTGATACGTATATTCCTGTCCCGGATATACCAGGCCTGCAGGCTTTACATACACTCCGTCTCCTGTTATGGTCTGGCTTTCATAATCCAGGTACACCTGAATCTGCGCGCCCAAAACCCGGAGCGCATAGTCGCCGTATCCTATCGTATCCCCGGCCGTGTATCCGCAGTCCGGAGGCAGTCTGTCTATATCCTTCTGGGTCAGAACTGCCTCCCTGCGGGGAAGCACCAGCTTATACCACACGTACAGGGATTCCTCCTTGTCGTTTTTCACGTCCCCGTAGGCATCTGCGTATCTCCCGGGACTGTGTCCCACAAGGTTCTCTCCTATACTCTTCACAGGGATCTCCGTCCATGTAAAGACATCCCTTATCTGCGTGGTCACAGACATCACATCCACCCACTCATAAGCCTGCAGAGGGCTCCCGTCCGGACCGCATATGGTCTCTCCCTTTTCATAGTACACATTCTGCCGTACGGTTTTGGACCGGATGGTTCCGTCTCCCAAAGCATATGCATCATTTATCAGAACTGCGCTGCACCGGTATTGTCCCAGGATCTCCCATGAACGAAAGTCCTCGTAGGTCCCAAACACATCCTCCGATAAACGGGCTCCATATCTGACATACATCCATCTGGGACTTTCCTCCTTTGTGTCCGGAATCCAGGGAATCCGATGATAGATTACGTGATCCTGCTGTGTTCTCCCCGCGACTACAAAATCGGCAGGGTTTCCCGCTGCACCGGCATAAAGCCGGAACCGCCAGCCGTCCTGTGTCTCCTCATATCCATGGATTCCTCCAAAACCGTACCATGGGTTTTCGCCATAGAAGTCCAGAAGCGAGAGAATGGCGTCTCCTACGGTAACCAAACTGCCGTCAGGCCTCAGCCTGGGAATCTCCACGTCAGCAACCGGATGTCCATAGACGGTTTTAACTGCCGGACTTCCCGCATCCGCTCCTGATATTCCCAGATAGTCCGGCTCTCCCTGCCGGATCCCACAGTCGTAGACGCCCTTTGTTCTCCCCGAATATTCTTCCTGCCCGCTCTCCCTGTCTGTCTGCCTCGGCGTCTCAAACCCGCAGGCCCGCAGCACGGCCTCCACTTTCATCTTCACATACAGAAACCGTGTGTCGTCGGAACCGTTTAACTCCAGAGGTTTTTTATTTCTCTCTCTATCGTTCCGTCCGTCGGGCCCGCTGTCCAGGATTTCCGAGGCAGCCGTCTCGTCCAGAGTCTTTATCTGTGCCGCGCCCATGGACGGTATCACGGCAATAACCGGCGCCTCCTCCGTGACAAAACTTCCGTCAGGATTCTGTTTGGGATACATATTGTCCGCGTCGGCCCTCTGATAAATGGGCTGGCCCCACGCATCAAACAGATACTGCTTTTCTTTTTGTCCGGTAACCGTCTCCACCTGCTCCTCAACCTGAGAAGTATCCTTCCGATACAGTCTGGCGCCCCTGGGAAACAGGCTCAGTGCAATATCATATCCCCTGCTGCCTGTCCCCTGGGAAGTAACTTCAAAGTTTATTACATTGGGCATGGTGTCCTCCTCCTCACCGGAAGACTGAAGTTCCACATAGGGCGCCCTGGTAACGGCTGCAGATCCCTCCCCTCGCGGGATCGTCACCTCCAGACTGTATCCCCGGTTGCTCACGGGATCACCCTTCCCGTTTACCGAAAGCTCATATCCTTCGGACCGACTCAGCTCCTTTACATAGTAATTTCCCATCAGAAGGGGCCTTCCGATCCAGCAATTTCCGTTTTCCGTCCGGAGGTCCCTGTAACTGCGCACATACTTTCCGTCTGCCCTGTAATCATCAATTTCCTGCGTCTTCACATACAGGTTGTCCGGCGCCTTCAGATTCCATCCTCCCTGCACAGGCGTCAGGGAACCTTTCCTGTAGTCATAGGTATAGCCCGGCGCTTCCGTAATTGCCAGGAAGGAGGCATCCCCCTCCTTATCCACAGCCGCTATGGACACCAGATCGTTTTGTCTGAACACCACACCTGTAGTCCCGTCAGGGTGTATCAGATCCTCAGCCGCAAACAGTCCGTAAACCGCTCCTTCCAGCGCGGCGTCTCCCTGGGTATCCCCGTATGAGGAGTACCCCTCCTTCTCCTGACTCTCCAGGGCCATATCCCTCTTGTTGATATGGAGCTCCCCCTCAGTCCTGTGGTCATAAATCCTCCACGCCTCCTCTGCACCGTCCACACCGCCTCCGTGAGAGTACAGATCAGAAGGCCCCTTTTCCACCTGGCTACCTTTGCTGGCCGAGTTCAGCGCCTGCGCGTACGCGCTGTCAAAAAGTGACGATCCGTCTCTCCCCTCCCCTCCCTCAGCTGCAGCCTGGTATAGGTCTGCCCTGCTGAAAGTGAAAGCATCTGCTTCTGCTGTCCTGATTTCTTCCCTGTACGTCTCATCATTCGTCTCCTTTCTGTGTTCCGCATCGGAAGGGCTGGCCGTCCAGTCCGTTGTATGTTCTTCCTCTCTGGCCGCATCTGACGGGGTCCCGTCGTCCAGTACTATCGGCGCTTCTTCCCGGAAGCCGTCCTCCGTCATATCCGCTTTCTGAACCGGCTCATCTCCCCAAATAAAGTCCTCATACTTTACAATGGCTTTTCGCACGGTTGTGGTCTTTCGGGTCCGTATTTCATTCCCCTCCCTGCCGGGTTTCGGTTCTGAATCCTCCTCTGCGGCAGTACCGCCTGTCTCCCGCTTTCCTGCCCGTGGTTCTGTCTTCGCGCCGCCTTTCATGTTATTGCTGTATCCTCCTCCAAACACTCCATTGGCCCCGTTCTGAGATGCGTCTGTGGTGATAATCTCTATAGGAACATCCTCCCTGTGCAGTCCGTGAAGCACATAACCATCCCTGGCTTTCTTTTCCACGAATGTATAACTGTACCGCATGGAGATAAAAGCTTTGTAAGTCGCCTCACAATCCTCTTTACAGCCTGACCTCTCATACGCGGTCTCGGCATCAGCACTTTCACATGAACCGCAGTCAGCAATCTCACCCGACGACGCAACGGTTTCTATGGCGTCCGCATCTACCGCATCCATGATCCAGTGGAAATGAGTCCCGTCCTCTGCCCTGGCTTCACAGGCCTCCACACACGCCAGCCACTGCCGTGCCAGCTCCGCACTGCCTGCACCGGACACTCCGCCGTCGTCCTCCTCGTACTCCTCCTCGTCCGTATATACCTTTGCTCCGTATGAGTCCTCATTTTCATCGCCGTCCCCATTTTCACCTCCATCCTCCGGGGCGGCTCCAAAGGCCGGCGCCGGATGTCCGTCGCAAAACGTCTTGTCATAGTAATACTGTTTTTCCAGTTTGTAGGACGCATGCCCGCTCTCATCCGTACACACGGAAGTCACCAGCCGAAATCCGTCCCAGAAAACCGGACTGTGACCCATGGAGTCTGTGTAAATCTCACCGACTCCCCGGTTTTCCCGGTTCATTCTCTCCTTGTCGTCAAATCGCTCATACAGGTCGAATACAGCCCCTTTAAGGGGCTGACCCGTCTCATGGTCGTACTTGTACAGCTGCACCAGGTAGTCCCCGTCCATACTCTCCTCATGCCGGTAAATCCGAAAGTCCACATTTCCTGCCGCCTCCTGCTTTACATTTCCCAGAGCTCCATAGTAGCGGCCTGACGGCATGTCTGCCAATTCCATCCAAATCGTTCTCTGGTGATTCTCCAGGGGATGGATTTTCCCACCTGTGGCATGGGTTCCCGCGCACTCCACGCATTTCCACACCTGGAGCGTACTGCTGTAGCACTCATCAGGAGAGCCAAACCCTCCTGATGACAGTGCATAGTCCGTCCCTGACGGATCAAACATTATGTACACGGGCAGCGCCTGGGGATCCGGGTTGGTGACGCGCACCTGTGTCCTGCTTTTCTCCAAAGTCCATCCGTTGACACTCCCTGACGACCAGCTGGTGCCGTCCGCTGACATCTTTACCGGAACCTTCTCCAGAAAGTCTCCGTCTCTGCCCGACGGATCAAACTCCAGCACATATCCCCCTTCCGCGGCCCTGGCATACACCGCACTTTCCAGGGATGTGGCATTCTGCAGCAGGGCAGGGATTCCTTTTCCGCTGTTGGTCTGCGCCGATCCGCTTAAAAGGCCTGCCAGCCGCAGATACTGCTCCCCATGGGCTGCCGCATAATCCAGCCACTCATATTTGGAACGAACTTTTGCGGAATGAATCACCCCTTTTAAGTCCTCCTCCGAAACACCCTTCCCGATGGGCCGCAGGCCGGATGCCTGCGCCCCCTGATTAATGGCAGCTATTTTTCCTGCCGCTGCCCCGTCGTGGCGGTACGATGCCATGAAGGACAGCATGGACCAAAAGAGGACAGCTCTCTCTTCTGTGTTAAGTCCTTCCCTGGCATCAACCCTCATATATCTATCGTTCTTCGTGCTGGCCGTATTGGGCGCATAACCTGAGCCGTCAATACAGTAATAATGCCAGTCACTGCCCCAGGCCAGAACAGAGTCTGTATCTGCCAAAACCGTTGTTACAGATACATGGGGAAGCATCATCCCGCATATAATCATCACTGCCAAAAAGCCTGGTCCGATGCTGTGCAGCATCTTCTTTATCCTGTACACCTGCGCTTCACCTCACTATAACCCTTATTTTTTCTGTACCTGCTTTTCCACAATCCACTCTCCCTGGGAATTCACAAAGTAACCGTCAGGAGTCTTCCCATCTTTAAAAAGAGAGCCTCTGTATCCGTCGGAGATCTCCTGAAAATAGTAGCAGCAAAGCTGTCTGTCATTTCCCCCGATCCAGTTCCATCCGGTTACCATACGTCCCTTTGTATTGTCTGATACAGGATTTAAATAGTAGCGGCGACCATCCGCATCCGTGTACCACCCGGTTACCATATGACCCTGGGCATCGAAACGAAACCAGTCAGAGCTGTTCTGTCCCTTTTTGCTGTCTGCATAGGGATTCTGCACATAGACCCACTCATTTTTGCAGATATGTCCGTCTACTGTCAGCGTCCACTCTCCGCCCGCTGTCTGTGTCCATGTGCCCTGCTTTCCCTGAATGCCGATATAAGGGCTGCCGATGGCCGGTTTTTTTATGCTGTTTCCTGTCATGATGCCCTCAACTCCTGGTCCGCTGTCCCGGCTGCCACCGATGCGGCCGCTGCCTCCCGAAGAGCTTTTCTGATATTTTACTGTCTGGTCCTCTGCCGTCAGGCGGATCACCACCTCAACAGTATCTTTCGCCTCCCCTTTTTCCGCCTGCGCCTGTATCAGAACCCTCTTCTCGCTTTCCGCCTTTTTGCTCCCTGCTGCTGATGCTGCATTCATGGTTTCCGCGATCCACGGCGCATTCTTCACGGGACTCATTACCCCTTCCTCCGAAACGGCCAGGATTCCCGGAACTGTGCTGCTCCACGTAATATTTTTCAGATAGGGCTGATGCAGCTTATCCTCCGCCCACGCCGGCTCCAGAGATGTCTGCAGCCTTACATCCTCAAACCCCTCGTATTTAATGGACGGTTTTTCTGAATCTCCGCTCCTGACCACTGACAGTCTGTACTCTCTCCTGGAGGGCAGTATCTTCACCTGCCGTGGCCAGATCTCTGTCTCATCCTCCGTGACAAAGCGAAGGGTAATCGTACATTTTGCCTCCACTATTCCGTGCGTCTGATCCTGAGCCACGGCAGTCACAACTTCTTCATGAACAGCCTGCCCCTCCAGCTTTCTGTACGGATCCGCCTTCCTCAGCTGATCATCCTCCCGGATCACATTCTGAATCCATGCCGGATTGGCTTTTCCCGCCGCGTCAAACCGCAGCTCTATGCGGCAGTTCTCCTGATGCTCTCCTGTAGGCGTAAGTTTTATAATCTGGCCGCTCTCCTGATCCCTCCATATAACATTCTTGTAAAAAGGCTGCTGAGGATATAAATCAGCCGCCAGTATCACCGGCTCTGTGCAGGTAATCGTCTCCTCCGGATTTATACGGCTGCCTGTCAGCCTTCTGGTAATGGTGCAGACCATATTGGATTCGTTCAGGTTCAGCCCTTCCACTCTTCTCGTAGTCTGATCCAGGATCTGCAGTGTCACATTCACTTTGCAGTTGGCATAGACCGGCTTCTGATCTGCGGATGTCCGGGGATCAGAAGCCGCCGTCACCACGGCGCTCTGCTCATACACATTGGGGCTGATGGCTTCCATATAATCATTGTCCGCCTGTTTTTGGATCTCCCGGTTTAGTATTCCATGAATAAAATTGCTGTCCAGGCTGGGCATTACGGCTGCGTCCTCGCTGGTATAGCCTGCCGGGGAGGTAAGCGTCAGAAGATTTTTGTCGTCCACAGACCACATCAGAGTGTGGTCCGCCGCATTTCCCGTCCTGTTCAGCTCCCCATGTATCCGCACCGGCTGCACTTCCACTGCCGTGTCCAGATTTCCGTTGATATACCGCGCCGCCAGCACCCCGTTTTCATCCCTCACTTCCGTGACAATATCCGGGTTTTTTCTGTCCCCCTTTCGCGTCTGAGTCACCGAGATGGTGGTCTCTGCGGGAGTCAGGACAATTTCGGTGGTCACCTTTATATACTCCGCATTGATTTCCGTATCGCACTCCGGCATACGGAAACTGTAGCTCCCTCCGTTGACATAAGTCATAGGCTGTTTTTCTCCGCTCTCGTCAATATACGCAGGCGGCCTGACGCCTCCCTGCTCCGCGGCATCCATGACCATCTGATAACGGCTGCCTCCACTGTTTTTCGCCGCCGTCGCCACGGATACGGTTACCCCCGGCGCCACGGCACCGCAGTGATCCTTATCAAATGTGCGGTAGTAGGTATTGGAGCCTGTCGGGACAGCCGTCAGGGAAGCCACATCCGTATCGTACGTTCCGTTGGCATTGGCAGCATCAATCCGCGGCACTGACAGAAGATAACCTCTCACCGGTTCGCCCTGGTAACCCGGCGCGTAGTGATCGAGGCTGAATGGAAGGTCCCTGTCATATCCGTCCGCCGTAAACTCTCTCTCCAGCTTCTGAGTCACCAGATACCTGACGCCGTCCTCCAGCTCTTCATAAAAATATCTGTCTTGGCATCCGTTTTCCATAATACCCGCCACTGTAGCATACCTGGTTCCGTTATCTGTCCAGTAACCGATATGGGCGCGGCTGGTAAACACATTATCGCCGTCCTGCCCGGATCCGAATACGGTTTTGGCCTTTCCCGCGGTGTTGGCAAACAGATAGGAAACGTTGCTTCCCTTCTCTGTGCCATAGGTAAACACTCCCTGCCTCATGCCCACAAAGGTGCCCTCCCGGGATGCGGTGCCGTTGTTGGTGCGGCCGATATCACCTGCAAACCGCGCCAATATAAGATTGCCGCTTTCATACAGACCAACCATACCTCCCACCGCCTTGGCCCCGTTTCCTCCGATGGTCCCTTCCACATAGGAGTTGTAGATATTGGCATCGTCCATGCGCCCGGCAATCCCTCCTACATAACCGTTTCCACGGATCCGGTCCCCGCTGGTGTTCTGGGTCATAACTGCATTGTCCACCAGGTCCGCTCCCACGGCCTGTCCCGCGATTCCCCCTGTAAAACTGCTTCCCCCTTCTGACAGGACGGCGATCCCTCGTGCCTGGCAGTTCTCGATGACAGCTCTTCCTCCTTTTCCTTCCACGATGCCTGCAATCCCTCCTGCATCGCCGGTTCCCCGCACATACCCGGATACCTGGACATTACGGATACACGCATCGCCGGTCACTGCCCCTGCCAGAACTCCTGTCCGGTCTCCCCCGTAGATCTCATAAGCCTCGATCTTTAAGTCGCATATGCTCCCGCCGTCAATAAGCCCGAAAAGCCCGGCATAATCCGGAGCCGTCTCCGCCCTGTGTATCTTCAGACCCTTAATTGTGTTTCCGCATCCGTCGAAGCTGCCGGAGAATCCATGGGTTATATCCTTCCCTAAATCCTCCTCGCACGTATACCAGCCGATGGGATTCCAGCTTCCGTTGTTGAGATTCAGATTCCCCAGATCCACATCCTGGGTCAGTTCAAAATACATCCCTCTGAAACTGTTTCCCGCCGCCACCAGCTCTGACAGACCCATAAGATGAGACAGACTGCTTAACTGATACGGCTTCGTCGCCGTCCCCTCCCCGGGGAAGTCCATATCCCCTGTCCATCCGTCCCACAGATTACCCGTGGCGGAAATTCTGAGATCATTGGGGGATATGACGTTGGTCTCTTCCTCTGTCTCCCTGCGGCCGGATATCTCCGGTTTTGGCAGCGCTTCCCCGGCCCTGATGCCGTTTGACGTCGTAGCTGCCCTTTCCATCGACTCATTCCTATAGTTCTCCACAGAGCCGTATATGGATGCGGCCGGCATAAATGCCTGTATCGTAAGGCCTGAAACCATGGCCCACAAAAGGGCTGTCCGATTTTTTCTTTTTCGCATATATTAGGTTCTCCTTCCTCTTCTTTATCTCTGTTCCACGGTGAATGCCGGTCTGACACCTGCGGTTCCCGTCACATTCGTCTCCGCACCGCCGCCCTGGGTCCTCACCGGCCAGGGGCGGATATTTCCCTGAACCAGGTCCACCACATAGACTTTTTCCTCACTGTCCCCATCATAAGGTGTCCTTAACCAGTAACTTTTGCAATGGGATGACAGCTGGCTTTCAGGGTTCTCCTCCTCTGAGCCGTCAAACCGCCAAAGCCAGGATGCATACTTTACAGCCTCATCCACAGACAAAATAAACAGCCGGTCCGTCATTATCTGACTGCCTATGTAAGTGGATTTAAGTCCCTGCCCGGACAGCGCTTTCATGGTTCCGGGCTTTGTACTGCCGCTGCAGGCAAAACTCACCCCGGTAGAAATCTCCGCCGCATCCCCAAAATCCCGCTCCGCCGCTTTCAGCCACCTGCGTATATGGGAATACTTGTACGCAGCACTGTCTCCAAAGAATACCACTGGTCCCGGCTCAAACCGGTAACCGTACGTTCCGTCCTCTTTCTTCTCATAGACATAAGATGAACCTGTATCCGCTGGAATCACCGTGTCACATAAAAACAGCGCTTTGGGTTTTCCCCGTTCTGCCTCATCTCCATAATTCTCATCAATGCATCGGAACCGGTATGCAATCCCGTCAAGCTGCCGCTCCTGCACATCCCCTGTCTTCCAGTGCCGCTTTTCGTCCCCTGACCACACGGTCTCGTTCTTCTCACCGGAAGGTCTCCTGCACAGCTGAAATCTGGACAGAATATAGACGTCGCCTTCCAGAGTCACCTCATCCTCCACTGTGTTGGAATACTCCATATCGTCGCCGTATATCTCCGCCAGCACGCTTCCCTCCGGAATACAGTTTTTCCCTATGACATAAAATGTTCCGCTCTGCCCCGGCCTTATCCGGCTGGCTACCGACTTTATGCGAATGTCGCAACTGTCTTTGTCCCTGGCAATCAGCCTGGAATCCGGAATCGTCTCCTGATTCTCCCCTGAAAACAACGCCTCCTGTTCCCTGGCGGTTTTCAGACATCTGCCAAGCTGCTCCCGTTCCTCTTTCCATGCGTCAGATTCCGGCTCTGTCTCCCCGGTCTGACGGTACTGCACATAAATGATTCTGTCTGACGGCCCTGAAATTGAAATACTATATGGGGATTCCTGCAGTGATTCCCAGACGCGATTTTCCGCGTCCACGATTTTGCTTTGAAAATAGATAACCAGCTCAGCGCCCTCATCTGCTGTCCCGCATCTCGAAGGCGCCAACTGTAATTGATGAAATGTTGAATCTGTGAAATATACCTGCCAGTTTACCTGGCCTGGAGCTGTCAGACTGCCGCCCGCCCCGTTCTCTGTTCCCGTATCCTGCCTGCCACCGAAAACCGCGTTTTTCTCGTCCCCTGTGTCGGAAACTGCTGTCTGCCCTTTTCTGTCTTCTGTAACTTTATTCCGCTCTGTGTCCGGTTTTCTCCCTGTTCCTGTGCTTCCTGAACTGTCCTTTCCCGGGCTTTTGCTCTCACGGTTCCCGCTGCCTGCATTTGCACTGCCTCCCTGTACCGCGGTAAGCTCGTCTCTGATTGCTGTTATGATTCCTTTTCCCTGTCGGTACACGGGCTGCCCCTTGTCATCAATCCAGGCCCCGCTTCTGTCCACTTCATACCCGTCAGGCGTCCGCTCTCCCGCATACATGGCTCCAAGGGGATGTCCTCTTCCTGTCCTCTCTTCCAGATAATAGCAGCGCCCGTCGATCCAGTGCCAGCCTGTCATCATCCTTCCCTTTGTTCCGTCTGATATTGGATTCAAAAAGTACCATCTGCCATCCGTGTCCAGATGCCAGCCGGTTTTCATGAAGCCGCTTCCGTCAAACCAGTACCAGTCGCTTCCGTCTTTCTGCCAGGACGATTTTACAGTTTCTTTGCTGTCCTCCAGCCTGTACTGCCATCGTGTCCCGTCCCTCTGCCAAGCCCCGTGGGAGACCAGAGTCCCCTGGAAGGCCATCTGTGCAGCACAAAAACAGACGACAGCTTTTCTGCGTAATTTTCTTTTCATTGTCCTCCTTTTCTCTTTTGATCTGCTTCATCTAAAGGAAATCTGCGGCCGATCCGGCCTTTCATGACACATACATACTCCGTGTCACAGATACATCAGGAAAGAATTTCCCGAAATGTATTGATATCATACCATAGAATTATATAAAAGACAAGGACTTTTTCCGGACTCAGCAGGGTTGACGCAGCAGGGTACATGACACAAACCGCACCGCGTCATGCACCCTGTTTCCGCCAATACTACTCTTTATCAGCTTTCTTGGCCTTACTGCTCTTTTTTACCGGAGTCTTAACCTGTTCTGGCTTCTCCTTTTTGGTCCCCGGTTTCTTCGGTTCCGTCTTTACAGCCTCGGCCTTTTTGGTCTCCGCTTTTACAGGTTCCGCTTCTGCACTCTTCCCGCTCTTTTTCGGCTCTGCCGTCTTCACTTCCTTTACCGGAGTGCAGGTAAAGATCTGCACTGCCAGGGGCGCCAGCTGGATCTTAATGGACTCTTCCCTTCCGTTGCATTCCTCGGCTTTGGAAGTCTTGGCCCGCGGGTTGGTCACTCCGCTTCCTCCGTATATGGTGCTCTCACTGTTTAAGATCTCTTTGTATTTCCCGTGGAAAGGCACTCCCACCTGATAGTCGTCATGCTGCACTGGCGCAAAGTTGCACACCACCAGAATCGTCTCCTCCGGCTTGTTGGTCTTCCGCACAAACGTCACAATATTGTCCTGACCGCTGGTGCAGTCGATCCACTGGAATCCTTCCGGATCATAATCCAGCTGGTGAAGTGCCGGATATTTTTTGTACAGACCGTTCAGATCCCGCACATATTCTTTCGTCTGCCTGTGGATGTCATACTCCAGAAGATTCCACGGCAGGCTCTCATTCTCGTTCCACTCGGAAAGCTGCCCCATCTCCTGTCCCATAAACAGAAGCTTCTTACCCGGATGCGTCATCATAAAACCGTATGCGGCCCTTAAGTTCGAGAATTTTGCCTCAAAAGTCGCTCCGGGCATCTTCCCGGCTATGGAGCTCTTGCCATGGACTACTTCGTCGTGGGAGAACACCAGAATAAAATCCTCGCTGTAGGCATACAGCATGCTGAATGTCAGCTCACCATAATGATGGCACCGGAAGTAGGGATCGCACTGCATATATCCCAGAAAGTCATTCATCCAGCCCATATTCCACTTATAGTCAAATCCCAGGGAACCTTCCTTTACATCTCCTGTAATCTGCGGCCATGCCGTGGACTCCTCCGCAATAAGCATGGAGCCTCCCGCCTGTTTCTTGAAAATGGAGTTAAGATGTTTCAGAAATTCCACCGCGTCCAGGTTCTCATGGCCTCCGTATATGTTGGCCACCCACTCGCCCGGGTTCTTTCCGTAATCCAGGTACAGCATGGAAGCAACCGCATCCATGCGGATTCCGTCGGCGTGGAATTTCTTGGCCCAGTACAGAGCGTTGGCAATGAGGAAGTTGGACACCTGAGGCCTGGCATAGTTATAAATCAGCGTGCCCCAATGGGGATGTGCTCCCTGCCGCGGGTCTTTGTGCTCATACACGCAGGTGCCGTCAAAACAGGCCAGTCCCGCCAGATCCCTCGGGAAATGAGCCGGAACCCAGTCCAGAATCACGCCGATCCCCTGTCTGTGAAGGTAGTCCACAAAATACTGGAAATCATCCGGCGTCCCGTAGCGGCTGGTAGGAGCATAATATCCGGTCACCTGATACCCCCAGGACGCATCCAGGGGATGTTCCATCACTGGCAGAAGCTCAACATGGGTATATCCCATCTCCTTCACATAGTCTGCCAGTTTCTCTGCAATCTCCCTGTAATTATAAAATTCGCTTCCCACGATCTCTTTCCCGTCATCGTCCACAGCAACAGGCTTGCGGATCCAGGAACCTAAGTGCATCTCGTAGATGGACATGGGCTTCTTTTTATTGTCCGATTTCGCACGCTCTTTCATCCAGGTCTCGTCATTCCACTGATAGCGGTTGATATCCCAAACGATGGACGCGTTGTTGGGGCGAAGCTCCCCGTAAGTACCGTAGGGATCCGCTTTCAGCATGGCATCGCCGTTCTGGGCCTTTACCTCGTATTTGTAGACCGTCCCCACATCCAGTCCTGGAATAAACAGTTCGAACACTCCGTAATCTCCCAGCTTCCTCATCTGATGGCGGCGGCCGTCCCACATGTTAAAATCGCCAACCACGCTGACACGCAGGGCACAGGGAGCCCACACGGCAAAGCGCACTCCCTTAACCCCCTTAATCTCCATGACATGCGCACCCATATTCTCATAGATGTCATAGCAGATACCCGCCTCGAATTTCTTCAGCTCCGCTTCATCAAACATTGGTCCGTATGCATAGGGGTCTCCTATCTCCTGGGTGGTTCCGTTGTCATAGGACACCTCAAAAGTATACTCTGCCACAGTTTTTCTCGGAATCAGAACCGCAAAGAACCCCGGTTCATCCATCAGCTCCATAGGGTATTTTTTGCTGTTGGACTTTAATTTTACCGATACCGCCTGCGCTGTGGGAATAAACGCCTGTATCAGCAGCCCCTCCTCCGTCATATGGGGTCCCAGCATACCGTGAGGGTTCGATGCCTCTGAGTATACCAGTTCCTCGATGCCCGCCCAATCCATCATGTCATACAGTGTTTTGCTCATAAATGTCCCCTCCGTAATAATCTCTTGCTTTATATTTTACCATTATTTCAGGACTATTACAATGAAAACCTATTCCCGATGATAGGCCAGCATCAGATCCACCATCCGTCCGTAAGTCCTCACACCCTCTTTCTGGTCGTTCATCTTCAGGTATGTATCATTGAGCTGGTTGGATACTTCCGCCACCTTCCCCTCATACCGATTCCAGAATTCCGAATTACGCTTCAGATCCTCCCGCACCCTGGGGGTCAGCCTGCCGTACAGCTCCCGGTAGCCGTCGGGATCCTGCCCGGCCAGTGCGTTGCCTGCATAAACCCATCCCGTCAGATAACCGCTGTACTGAAAAATCTTTCTGTCGGATCCGATGCATGCCAGATAACCGATAAAATTTGCCTCATCCTCTCTCATAAAGCCCCGCAGGTGGGACAGCTCATGACAGATGGTGTGGGGGATATTATAATCGGTCATATCCCGGTTGTAATTGCCCTCCACCGTAAAAGGCGAATATATCCCGCTCAGCTGCTGTACGGACAGAATCCACGATACGGCAACCGGTTTGGCCCTGGGATAGTAGCCCCGAAGACCGTCATACTCTTCCCCCAGCCGCTCCATGGCATCTCTCCCCCACAGAGCCCATTGTGCCCTGTAGGAGCTGTCGTCCGCCGTCTCGTTGACCTTCTGCGTAAGATATTCACACAGATTTCTCAGCTCCTCCACTGATGATTCCCGAACATCCAGACTCAGCTCACTGGAAAAGGGAGGCCGGTAATAATTGATTCCGCAGTTAAACGTGTACAAAAAAGCGGCTGCACCCAGAATAAACACTGCCCGGGACACAACGCTGCGCCACTGCCGCCTTCGGCGCACCGTATACCACACCGACAGGACCGCCAGGGTGTACAGCCCCAGCTCCGACACGGATACCGGCACCAGTCCGCAGATTCTTCCCACCACGGATACAATAACCGAATATATATGTATGGAATACCATCTCGCAAACCCTTCTGCATGTCTGGCTGCAAACTGTCCTGCCGCCGCTGCCGCCAGAAGCACCAGGCCTGCCGCGGCGATCGCCTTGTCCGGACTTCTTTTCACCGTTTTATCCATATGTCCTTCCCCTGGGGGATTCGCCTCCTCCTATAAATCTCTCTCCTAATTTTACCACATATGACTGTTGCATTTCATCAAAATTTTTCTTACCATTTTGTAAAAGTCCTTGCGCAAAACTGCAAAGTCATTTAAACTAAAAAGATAAGACAGAAAGAAGGTACACTATGAAAGACAACACTACACCCAAGGAACCGTTTAACTGGAAGGCTGAGCTGCTCAGCTGGATTCAGGTTCTGGTAATTGCCGCGCTTATCGCCTTTGTGCTCAATAGATTTATCATTGCCAACAGCAGGGTTCCCAGCGCTTCCATGGAGAACACTATTATGACCCACGACAGAGTTATCGGTTCCAGGCTGACCTACTATTTCAGTGATCCACAGCGGGGAGATGTGGTCATTTTTTATTTCCCCGACGACGTGACGCAGAAGACCTACTATGTAAAGCGCATTATCGGTATGCCGGGAGATATTGTTGATATCCGGGACGGCCATGTGTATCTGAACGGATCGGATGTCCCGCTGGAGGAACCCTATCTGAAAGAACCCATGGAGATGCTGGAGGAGCTTCCCAAAGAACTGCACTATGAAGTGCCTGAAGGACACTACTTTATGCTGGGAGACAACCGCAACCATTCCTCTGACTCCCGCCTGTGGCAGAATACATTTGTGAAAAAGGAGAAAATCATCGCCAAGGTGCTGTTCCGGTATTTTCCCAATATTCAATGGATCCGATGACGTTTATCCCGCAAAATAATGAATCCCCTGATCAGATGTCTGCTATCTGACCAGGGGATTTCCTGTCGCCGATACTTTGTCAGCTCAAATATTTCTTTAAAAGATCCGCCTTATCCAGCTTCTCCCACGGCAGATCCAGATCAATTCTTCCGAAATGGCCGTACGCTGCGGTCTGCTTATAGATTGGTCTTCTCAAATCCAGCATCTTGATGATACCGGCCGGCCTCAGATCAAAATTCTCCCGGATAATCTCCACCAGACGGTCGTCGCTTACCTTTCCTGTGCCGAAGGTATCCACCATAATAGAAGTTGGCTGCGCAACGCCGATGGCGTAGGACAGCTGAATCTCACACTTGTCCGCCAATCCTGCCGCAACGATATTCTTAGCCACATATCTGGCCGCATAAGCTGCAGAACGGTCCACCTTTGTACAGTCCTTTCCGGAGAATGCTCCGCCGCCGTGGCGAGCGTATCCGCCGTATGTATCTACAATGATTTTTCTTCCGGTCAGTCCGCTGTCCCCGTGAGGCCCGCCGATGACAAATCTTCCTGTAGGATTAATGAAGAACTTGGTGTTCTCATCCACCATATCTGCCGGCAGGATCACATCAAACACATGTTTTTTAACGTCCTCATGGATCTGCTCCTGAGTTACATTCTCATCATGCTGTGTGGACAGAACCACTGCATCCAGGCGGACAGCTTTCCCTGCCTCGTCGTACTCCACCGTCACCTGCGTCTTGCCGTCGGGGCGAAGGTAGGAAAGGGTACCGTCCTTGCGGACCTTGGTCAGCTGAAGAGCCAGCTTATGGGCCAGCGCGATGGGATAGGGCATGTATTCCTCGGTTTCATTGCTGGCAAAACCGAACATCATGCCCTGGTCGCCTGCTCCGATAGCTTCAATCTCCTCATCACTCATCTTGTTTTCTTTCGCCTCCAGAGCCTTATCCACTCCCATGGCGATGTCTGCGGACTGCTCGTCTATAGCTGTGATAACGCCGCAGGTCGCACAGTCAAATCCATACTTGGCCCGGTCGTAGCCGATCTCTCTGACAGTCTGACGCACAATCTTCTGGATATCCACATACGCCTTCGTGGTAATCTCCCCCATAACCATAACAATACCTGTAGTTACTGCGGTCTCACAGGCCACACGGCTCATGGGATCCTGCTCCAGCAGTGCGTCCAGAATCGCATCCGAAATCTGGTCGCACATCTTATCCGGATGTCCTTCTGTCACGGACTCAGATGTAAATAATAGTTTTTCCATTGATTCATTTCCTCCTTTGAGTTATTCAGGCATAAAGAAAAGTCCGTAGTGCGAACCGCGGACTTGATCACTTTACATCAAATCCTCTTATTGTTCGATTTCTCGCTCAGGTTGGCACCTTCCTGCCCGATATGCTGCTGCACATCAGCCGGGGTTGCCGTGACTTCACAGATCCTTTGTATCTCCATCACT
Source organism: Hungatella sp. (assembly GCA_022795805.1). Lineage (GTDB taxonomy): Bacteria > Bacillota > Clostridia > Lachnospirales > Lachnospiraceae > UBA3402. The sequence goes on from JAAWHK010000006.1 coordinate 42,002, forward strand.
CTGAATAAGGGATATACGTACTTTTCAATTGTATGTAACTGTAAAAATTATAGCGGATTCTACACCGGCTGTCAAGTATCCCGCAGCAAATTTGTACTGCGCTTATTAACCTATCTTCAGCCGGAACTTCTGAAGATCTTTATCGCACTCGGCCCGCTCTATCATAGCCCCCAGGCCTTTCAGCTTCTCCTCAAAATGCTCATATCCCCGCTGGATATATCCGATCTCGTCGATCACCGTGTATCCGTCTGCAGCCAGACCGGCTAAAACCAGAGCTGCACCTGCCCGCAGGTCCGGCGCATTAACAGAAGCGCCAGTAAACCCCCTGACACCGTCGATAACCGCCACATTGCCTTCCACCTTAATGTTGCTTCCCATACGTGCCAGCTCGTCCACATATTTAAACCGATTCTCAAAAATACTCTCCGTCACAATGCTGGTTCCGTGGGCCAATGCCAGTGTCACGGACATCTGCGGCTGCATATCCGTGGGAAATCCCGGGTACGGCAGCGTATTGATGTTGGTATGCTTCTGGCGGGGTTTTCCTACCACTCGCACGGCGTCGTCAAATTCCACCACCTCACAGCCGATCTCCAAAAGTTTGGCAGAAATCGCCTCCAGATGCTTTGGAATCACGTTTCGCACCGTAACATCACCCCTGGTAACCGCGGCGGCGCACATAAACGTCCCGGCTTCAATCTGATCCGGAATAATGGAGTATTCTGTGCCGTGAAGCTTCCGGACACCCCTGATACGGATAATATCCGTACCGGCGCCTTTGATATTCGCTCCCATACTATTGAGAAAGTTGGCCACATCCACCACATGGGGCTCCTTGGCCACATTCTCAATGATCGTCAGTCCCTCCGCCAGGGAGGCAGCCATCATGATATTGATGGTGGCGCCTACCGATACTTTGTCCAGGTAAATATGGCTTCCCACCAGGTCGATGGCATGAGCTACCACAGCTCCTCTCTCGATCTCAACCTTTGCCCCCAGTGCCCTGAAGCCTTTAAGATGCAGGTCAATAGGCCGGCTTCCGATGTTGCAGCCGCCGGGAAGGGGAACCTGTGCGCTCTTATATTTGCCCAGAAGGGCCCCTATAAAATAGTAGGAAGCCCGGATCCGTCTTATATACTCATCGTCTACTTCTACTTCATGGATATCTTTTGCGTTAAGTCTTACAGTATGTCTGTCAATTCTCTCGACCCTGGCCCCGATCTCCTCAATGGCCTCCAGAAGGACATTGATATCTTTAACATCTGGAAGATTATCTATTAGTACATCTTCGTCTGTCATAATCGCAGCCGCCAAAATGCCAAGGGCAGCATTCTTCGCTCCGCTGATCGTAACCTCTCCCACCAGCGGATTGCCGCCTTTCATAATATACTGTTCCATCCCGCACCTCTATATAATCATTCTGCTTTTTACAATCTCTTTACTTTTTTCTTTCGCGTAGATAAATTATACTCCATCAAAGGGAGCTCGTCAAGACCACAGCAGGAGTTAAGGCCCCGGGATTATTACGATTATTACATTTATTACAATTTATGTTTCAACTTTTATGCCGCATATAAAGTCATTTTTATGATTTTCAAAGTATTCCGCACCGTCATTGAGTCCCATTTTTGTGGATTCTCCCGTAGATATATCGTATATTGACACATTGTATTGGTCAAATCCGTTAAGAAGAACATAACTGCCGCCCTCCACATAGGCCAGCACCGGATATCCCTGTCCGATAAAATACAGCACCTGGTTCAGAGTGCATCCCCGGGCATCCAGCAGCACGGTCTTGCTGTCCGTCTCCATGTTTTCCGTAAACGATCCCAGACTGCGGATCGTATCATAGGCCTCCTTCTGCGGATCACGGATCGTAATCGCAGAGCCTCTGTCGACCCGGTTCCACAAAATCCTCTGATTTTTATCCGTTACCAGCCCCATTTTATCATAGGAAGCATTAACCGCATCCGAAAAATCCCTGTAAATCCCCAGCAGCCGCCCCTGCCCATACGCATAAAAACGCATCTCTGAACCGGCGATATCCCCTGTTAATTCCAGTGTCTCCGTCTGATCATAGGTGATCTGCCGGGCTGCGGATACATTTACCCCCCGTCCCCCTCTGACTTCTGTATCTAACTGTACAAAATACAGTTTCCTGCGGATCTCTGAAGCGAACCAGCCAATTCCCTCCATATAGACTTCCTCCGCCGCCGTGTTGCAGACAATGGTATCGTCGTCTATATATGTGTAGTCATGCTCCCCGCTTCTCTGATAGCGCTCCACATGAATCCTCGCATTCTCTACCTGTACATTTGTGATATAGCAGCCCTCTTTCTCGTAGCGGGTCTGAAGCTCCAAATCCCCGTCCACAATCTCCAGCGCATACATGGGCTGCCCTTCTTCCCTCCCGTTTAAGATCCAGGTACTGTCCTGTCTGGAAAGACCGTACACGAAATCCCCCTGTACGAATCCCAGGCACTGTACCGCATCCCCCTGTGGAGCCCGAATCTCCTGAGTCTGCCCTGTGGCCAGATCAAACAGGTGAATCACCTCACAGCCGAAGGGGTCTGTACCCTCCTGCCATGCCACCTTTCTGTGTTCCCTGCTGATGGCATAGTTTCCCTCTTTCAGTCCATCTGCCACCACAATATGCTCATTACTGGACAGATCAATTCCGAATATGGCCTGTCCCCTGAACAGGTACAGCATCCCCGCCTCGCTGCAGTAGGAAAGCTTCTCTATGTCTGTCTGCAGTTCCTCAAAAGACTCTGCCACCGGGATAAAAAATCTCTCCTCAATGGCACCCGAATTGGCGTATCGGCACATACTTATGCCCTGAGTCCCCTCATGTCTTCCCCTGTTCATGTACCCGTACACCAAAAAGTCTATATCCCCTTCGTCACTCACAGACACAATCTGAATATTATGCCGGCTGTATCCGCTTCGTCCGCTTTCATCCTGACTGCTTCGGAAGGAAAATACTCTGACAGCACGGGCCTCTTTCTGGTCATAGCACCACAGATCTCTGTTGAACACAAATGCCAGATAGCGCCCGTCAGAACTCTTTGCCAGCTCAATAGCCTCATCATTGCCAATGCCCAGCATCAGTCTGCGGCCCGAATACAGATCCCTCTCCCCAGAGAAAATCTGGTTGGTGACCCGGTCAAAATCCATCATATAGATTCTCTTTGTGTTCCAGCGCATGGTGTAGTAGTCATCCACCTCATAGTATTCTTTCTCACCTGATTCCGACTGCCTGCTCACCTGATACGACACCTGAATCTGTCCCATGATTCCGTCAAGATCCCTCAGCCGTACCTGCATATCACCCTCCAGCCGCATGTCTAGCCCGGCCCAGGTAAGCTGGGAAAAGCTGGACTCAATGGTAACATGTCCCAGGGAGGAATTATCTGCCGTTTCCGATGTCTCCAGATATGTCACCAGATCCCCGGCCTGTCCCGGCGTAAGGCTTTTGACAGAAAACTCCCGTGCGAGAGCCAGCATCTGAGAACCATAATCATTCTCCGTCCATATAATCCGTGTATAGTAGTGCAAAACGCCCTGTTCCCGCGTCTCTATCATCAGATGGAGAAGGTATTCCGTCTCCCGGGACAGAAGATTCTGAACAGGCAGCGTCAGCCGAATCTCCCCCTCATTCTCCCATCTGTCTATGGGTGTACGTTCCACCAGCCGCTTTAAATCCATACTCCGTATCTCGTACTGAACAGCCAGCACCTCCGATTCGCAGTATGCGATCCGCATGTTCAGCTGCCGGTCTTCCGGAAGAATCACGAGGGACTCCCGGGAAACTGCCTGACTCATCTCCTGCCGATAAGGCACCAGCCGGTTTTCCTCCCCCTGCGGCATCTGTGCATATGCCACAGGAAGAGTCGCATCCTCCATAACCGTGTACACGGTCTCCGATTTATTCATGGTACTCTGTGCCGTTATAAAATAAACCCCCAGGGCGGCCACAAACACGCCGGCCAGGATCAGTATTCTTTTAATCATCTTGCTCATTATACGATAACTTCCTTCTATCTGCATTTTCTCTATTGTAAATGCTAACCAGAAAAACTACAACTTAATCTTTTATAAAATCATTATCCACACAACCCGCTCCGGCATCTCCTTCTCTGCAGCTCATCCATAAACAGAACTTTTACAATATCCGAAAGCCAGCCATTATGGTGCGGAGGCCTTTTGGACGGCGGACCCCATGGCGGCGGGCCTCCAGGCGGCGGCCCCCACGGCGGACGGCCTCCAGGCGGCAGACCCCACGGCGGCGGACCTCCAGGCGGCGGACCTTCCGGCGGACGGCCTCCCGGTGGCGGACCCCACGGCGGCGGACCTCCAGGCGGACGGCCTCCAGACCCTCTCTGCATCGCCTCCATTCTGACGCTCATCGTCTCACTGTCCTTCTCTGCCATCTCTTCCTCTGAAGCATCTGTCAATTTCTCTGATATAAACTCTTCTGATATAAGCCCCTCTTCCGGAATCTTTTCTAGAACTGCTCTGCAGACAATTTCAATCATCAGCGGATCCGGATATTCGTCATAAATAGGGCTTCCGGTGTAATCCAGTGCATCACACTGTTCTGCCACATATCTCTGAATCCGCTTCATCCGCTGAGGATACATTCCCCGAAAGTATTCCATATCCCGAATCACTTCCGTCTTTGGCTTATCTTTCTCCTTCCACTGGGGAGAATACTCTGTCATTGACTTCTCCTGCTGCTCTTTACTTCATCATATGCCGTTCTGCCCTTGGCGCAACCCTCAGCATCGTAATTCTTTGCCGGAAGCCGCATTTAAAGCCGTGGTACGGGTTTTCTCCGAATGACTCTCCTCTGCACACAAAAATGCTCCGGCAGTACAGCATATGCCTAAAGCATACCCACACCGCCGGAGTTATGAAATTCTGTTTCGATTCTATTCCTGATACAGTCTCTCCGGATAAACTCCCTGATTGATTAAAGACCGAAGCGAATTAACCACAGTCTGCTTATCTTCCTTATAGGTAACCCCAAACCATCTGTCCGGAGTCTCCAGCACCTTCACCGATGCCTTCCCTTCCTCCACCAGTCTGTCAATGATCCGGGGAAGCAGATATTCGGACTTCACATCCCCCTCACTGAGTCCTGCAAGAAATTCCGGAAAGCCTCTCTCCAATTCATTCAGAAAGGATACAGGGAGTCCCCACATATTCATGGAAACGTGACAGCCGATGTCCACGAATGCGGGATTTCCCTGCTCGTCAAGAGCCTCAAGTCCGTCCCCGGCCCTCTTTATATCGTAGGTTTCCGTCACATTAAGCAGGTTTCCGTCCTCATCTACGTGGCACACGCCCCTGGTAACCCCGCCGTTTTCGCTGAGGGTGTTCACCAGCATAAACCCGCCCATGCACAAATCGTAAACGTTCCCGTCGTCCCTCATCTCATTGACCATATAGTCATGGATCTTTTTAAAACCTTCTTTTCCGTAATAATCGTCAGCGTTAATCACAAGAAACGGTCCGTCTACCAGCCCCTTGATGCTCAGCACCGCCTGTCCGGTTCCCCAGGGCTTCTTTCTGTCCGCCGACCTCTCAACCCCCTCCGGAAGATCGTTCAGTTCCTGGAACGCATACTCCACAGGGACAATCTTCTCAATCCGATTCCCGATTACCTCTTTAAAATCCTTCTCCAGATCCTTTCGGATAATAAAGATCACTTTATTGAAGCCTGCCCTGAGGGCATCGTAAATGGAGTAATCCATGATAATCTCTCCGCCGGGCCCCACCGGCTCCAGCTGCTTGATGCCTCCTCCGAAACGGCTCCCGATTCCCGCCGCCATAATAACCAATGCAGTATCTCTCATAATTCTCTCCCCGTTTTTCAATAAAATACTGTATTTTTTCGCTTCTCTGAGTATACCACATAAACGCCCAAAAGGAAAGCCAAACCACTCCTCACAGTCTGTCAGAAACCCCCGTAAAAAAAGATACCATGCGCGGCAAACGCCTGGTCGCATGGTATCTCTTTTGCTATTGTCTTGCTGATAAGCGGGTCAATGCCCTTCTGAGAGCCAGTTTGGCCCTCAGCGTATCGCACTCGGCTTTATTGTCCTTCAGACGCCGTTCCGCACGGACGCGGGCATCCTCGGCACGCTTCACATCGATCTCATCCGGCCACTCCACAACCTCTGCCATAATGGTTATCATTTCCGGAAGGACCTCTATAAAACCCGCGTGAAGAGCCGCTCTCTTCACGCCGCCTGCCTCATGGATCTTCAGCACTCCCGGAGCCACAATGGCAGTCATGGGAATATGGTTCGCATAGACACCGATATCCCCCTCCGTGGTGGACAATTCCACCATGGACGCATCGCCTTCATAGAAGACCCGCTCCGGAGTAACAATCTCTAATTTAAACATCTCAGCCATGTTCTACCCTCCTATTTAACGCGGGCAAGAACATCATCAATATTACCTGCATTCAGGAAATAGCCTTCCGGCACATCGTCATGCTTGCCGTCCAGGATTTCCTTGAAGCCCTGAATCGTCTCACTGAGAGGAACGTATCGTCCGTTGTAGCCGGTAAACTGCTCTGCCACAAAGAAAGGCTGGGACAGGAATCTCTGCACCTTTCTCGCGCGGGATACGGTAAGCTTGTCCTCCTCGGAAAGCTCATCCATACCAAGCATGGCAATGATATCCTGCAGTTCCTTGTACTTCTGGAGCACTTGGATAATCCTCTGCGCAACGTTGTAGTGCTCCTCTCCTACAATACGGGGATCCAGGATTCTGGAAGTGGACTCCAGCGGGTCTACTGCCGGATAAATACCCAGCTCCACGATGGAACGGCTTAAAACCGTAGTCGCGTCCAGATGGGCAAAGGTATTGGCCGGCGCCGGGTCAGTCAGGTCGTCAGCCGGCACGTAAACTGCCTGCACGGAGGTGATGGAGCCGTTCTTCGTGGAGGTAATACGCTCCTGAAGAGCACCCATCTCTGTCTGCAGCGTAGGCTGATAACCTACGGCTGAAGGCATACGTCCCAGAAGAGCGGACACCTCGGAACCTGCCTGGGTAAAACGGAAAATATTGTCAATAAACAGCAGTACATCCTTGCCGCCTTCGTCACGGAAATACTCTGCCATGGTAAGGCCTGTAAGGCCTACACGCATACGGGCTCCCGGCGGCTCATTCATCTGACCAAACACCATAGTGGTCTTGTTGATAACGCCTGACTCTGTCATCTCGTGATACAGGTCATTACCCTCACGGGTACGCTCGCCTACACCGGTAAACACGGAATAACCGCCGTGCTCCGTTGCGATGTTTCGAATCAGCTCCTGAATCAATACGGTCTTGCCTACGCCGGCGCCGCCGAACAAACCGATCTTACCGCCCTTCTGATAGGGGCAGAGCAGGTCTACTACCTTAATACCTGTCTCAAGAATCTCCGTTTCTGTGGACTGCTCCTCAAAAGTAGGCGCTTTCCTGTGAATCGGAAAGTGCTTCTCTGTCACAGGCTGCTCTTTATTATCAATCGCCTCACCCAGAACATTGAAGATACGTCCCAGAGTATTCTCGCCTACAGGCACTGTAATCGGCGCCCCGGTAGCCACGGCGTCCATGCCGCGGACCAGACCGTCCGTACTGCCCATGGCAATACATCTCACCGTATCATCGCCCAGATGCTGGGATACCTCCGCAGTCAGGGTAACACCGTCCTTCATGGCAATCTTAATTGCCTCATTGATCTCCGGCAGCTTTCCCTGGCTGAACTTGATATCCAGAACCGCACTGATGATCTGTGTGATCTTACCAACGTTTTGTTCTGCCATCTTGCTTCTCCTTTTTCATTCTTCCTCTATCCTTTTGCCATTGGCCCCCCGGACCAATGGCCTTACGCATACGCGCATGGTTACGGTTCATGGATGAACGTAACCGCGCATTCTCACTTAACCTTTACACACCGTCCAAAGATCAGCCGGACTATGAGATAGCGTTGGCGCCCGCAACAATCTCCGTAAGCTCCTGGGTGATGGCACCCTGTCTGGCACGATTGTACTGCAGGCTCAATACCTCAATCATCTCCTCCGCGTTGCTGGTAGCGTTGTCCATGGCTGTCATACGGGCACCGTTTTCACTGGCCACCGCCTCAAGCAGCGCACCGTAAATCAGGCTGCTCATATACTTGGGTACGATGGAATTGAGAACCTCTTCCTCGTCCGGCTCATAGGTCATCAGCGCATGGGCTTTTTTGTCCTCCTCGCCGCTCTCCATCTCCACGGGAAGCAGCTTGATCAGCTTCGGAATCTGGGTTACCGTATTCTTAAACGACGTATATGCCAGATAAATCTCGCCGATCTCCCCTCTGGTAAACCCGTCGAGAAGCTCCAGGGTAATATCCGCCGCATCACGGTACAGAGGCTCATTAATTACCTCCGAGTAGTCGGCTTTAATCGCAAAGCCTTTCCGTGTCAGCCCGTCCCGTCCCTTTCTGCCAATCGCATACACATAAGTGTCCTGGGCGGGAAGTTCCCCGTTTATAAGCTTGACAATGTTGTTGTTGTATCCGCCTGCCAGTCCTCTGTTGGAAGTAATGGCGATAACCGCCTTCTTCTGAGAAGCCCCCGGCTTCAGATACTTATGGTCCAGATTCTCTGATTTCTGTAAAACGGAACTGATAGTCTCATACATCAGATTAAAGTACGGTTTGGAGGCCTCTGCCTTGCTCTTGGACTTCTGCAGTTTTACGGTGGATACCAGTTTCATGGCCTTCGTAATCTGCTCAGTGCTTTGGATGCTGTCGCGTCTGCGTTTAATATCTCTCATGGATGCCATGATTCTTCACCTGCTTTCCTTAGCGCTGGGCTTTACATTCCGCAATGGCCTTGCTCAACAGCTCCTCGATCTCCGGAGTGATCTCCTTCTTCTCCCGAATCATAGCCGGAAGTTCCGGATACTTGGTATCAACAAATCTGAACAGTTCGTCCTCAAACTTAAGCACTTCCGAAGTAGGAATATCAAGAAGATGCTTTCTTGTAGCTGCATAGATAATCATAACCTGATACTCTACAGCCATGGGCTTATACTGAGGCTGCTTCAGCACTTCTTTGATTCTCTCACCCTGTGCCAGCTGCTCCTTGGTAGCCGCGTCCAGATCAGAACCAAACTGTGCGAAGGAAGCCAGCTCACGGTACTGGGCCAGTTCCACACGGATAGGACCTGCGATCTTCTTCATAGCCTTAATCTGTGCCGCGCCGCCGACACGGGATACGGACAGACCCGCATTGATAGCAGGACGGAATCCGGAGTTGAACATCTCTGTCTCCAGGTAAATCTGACCGTCCGTAATGGAAATTACGTTGGTCGGAATGTATGCCGACACGTCGCCGGCCTGAGTCTCAATGATAGGCAGAGCCGTCAGGGAGCCGCCGCCCAGATCATCGGAAAGGCGTGACGCCCTCTCCAGCAGTCTGGAATGAAGGTAGAATACGTCTCCCGGATAAGCCTCACGCCCCGGAGCCCTCTTAAGAAGCAGGGACAGCGTACGGTATGCGGCCGCATGCTTACTTAAGTCGTCGTAGATTACCAGCACATCATCACCCTTTTCCATCCACTCTTCGCCGATGGCGCATCCCGCATAAGGCGCAATGTACTGCAGAGGAGCCAGGTCCGAAGCCGTGGAAACCACGATGGTGGTGAAATCCATAGCGCCAAACTCCTCCAGGGTCTTAACAATATTGGCTACCGTAGATGCCTTCTGGCCGATGGCCACATAGATACAGTGAACGCCCTGGCCTTTCTGGTTGATAATCGTGTCAATCGCAATGGCCGTCTTACCTGTCTGACGGTCACCGATAATCAGCTCACGCTGTCCCCGTCCGATAGGGATCATGGCGTCAATGGCCTTAATGCCTGTCTGAAGGGGAGTGTCTACGGATTTTCTCTCGATTACGCCGTGAGCTACACGCTCAACGCGACGAAAACTGTCTGTCTCGATGGGGCCCTTTCCGTCAAGGGGCTGTCCCAAAGCATTCACTACACGTCCTGTCATGGCATCGCCCACAGGAACCTCTACCACACGCCCGGTAGTCTTTACCGTATCGCCTTCGCTGATCTTGCTGGTATCTCCCAGCAAAACAGCGCCGACATTGTCCTCTTCCAGGTTCAGAACCATGCCGTAGATCTCTCCCGGGAACTCCAGAAGTTCTCCCTGCATGGCACTCTCAAGACCGTGGATACGGGCGATACCGTCGGCAACCTGAATAACCGTGCCCACATTGGACACCTCAAGTTTGGTAGAATACTTTTCTATCTGTTCTTTAATCACAGAACTAATTTCTTCTGGCCTCAAATTCATGAAGGTTCGCACCTCTTTCCT
>JAAWHK010000081.1 GCA_022795805.1 Hungatella sp.
CCCGAAACTCCTCCAGCCGCTCATCATTCAGATGGTCAAGGAGCTCCTGATACTCCTGGTTGGACTCCGCGGTAGGCGAAAAATTCCGGTTCTGGTACGTCCGCAGATATACGGTCCGCAAATCCACCAGCCGGTTCATCTCCTGCTGCCTCTTCTCCTCAGCCCTGGCAAGCCGCCCCAGAAACTCATTGCGCAGCGCATCATACCTTGGATTCTGCCTGGCCCCTAAAATCTTAGTCAGCGCCTCCTCAAGCTCCCGGTTCACGGCAAAGTTTCGCTCCTTCTCCACCAGCGCCTCATTGAGGCTTACAAGATTCTCCTGCTCCTGCTTCCGGCTGCGCTCCAGGTCGTCCCCGTTTCTCTGGAGCTGGCGCAGAACCGCCTTTCTCTGGTCGCACAAATCCAGAATCGACTGCCGCTCCTTTTTCCACTGGTCCACATTCTGGGACAAAAGCTCCTCCAGCTTCGCCTTCAGTTTCGCCTGCTCCGCCCGCTTTCCCTTGAACGAAACCATGTCCCTCTTCCACTCCAGATACACCCCTGCATCCTGGCTCAAATACTCCAGCCCCAGAACCCGCGCCGCATCCTTCACAATATCCTGCTGAGGCTTTATCGCCTCCTCCATATCCTTCAGACGTTTCTCCAGCAGCTTTATCCTCTGGCGCACGCTGCTCTTCCCAATATAGGCAGCCGACGTGTACAGCGTGGGATTTATATGCTGAATCCTGTAATTGTGGTAGGACACACACGTCTTCGTAATGCCGATTCGGTGATTGCGCAGCTCATCCACATCCCTGCACTTCATCACCCTTCCCAGAAGAAAATTAACATATGCCTGGGCATAATCGCTTCTGGCCTCCACCTCCTGTGCCAGGGAACCCTCTGCCACGGGATGCCGGTCCGCCGCCACCCGCTCCGTGTCCAGAACCGCCACACGGTAAAATTTCTCCCTGTCCATCTCCTCATAAATCTTCATGGCTGTCCGGGCATACTTAGGCTCCACGATAACCGAAAGCTTGTTATACCCCATGTAGCCCTCCACCGCATTGCGCCACTCCTCATCCCGGATGTCCAGAAGGTCCGCCAGAATCTCCACCCTGACGCTCTTTCCCGTCTCCTGGTACAGACGGTTCTGTAAAATGGTCCTGGCCTGCTCCAGCTCCTTTGGGTAAGCCTTGTTTCCCGCCTTTAACTGAGTAAGTTCCTCCTGGGCCCGGGTCATGTTCCTGCGCAGCTCCCGAATCTGGCTCTGGGCGTCCTGCTGCTGCCGGGCCACATCCTTCCGGCCCTCCTCCAAATCGCCTTTCAGCCGCCCAAGCTCCTCCTCCGTAATCTTCCCCTGCTCAAACGCCTCAATATCCCAAAGCGTCCGGTTGGACACGCTGTCCTCCTCCTCCCAGGCTTTCAGGGAACCGGCCGTCTGCTCCCACCGGGCTTTGCTGCTGCCCAGCCTCTCCACCAGGTCATTCAGCGCCAGCAGCTGCTCCTTCATCTGCTCATACCCGGTCATGGTAATCCGCCGAAGCAGCTCATCCCCCTGCCGGGTCATATCGTCAATCCGCTCCTGCTCCTCCTCCTGGGCCTGAACCGCCTTTTTCCCGTTCTCCTCCAGAACCTGGATTTTCGTCTGGCACTCCGCCACTTTCAGCCTGTCCTGCATAATGTCAAGCCTAGCGCTGTAATACCCGAAGGCCTCCATATCCCGCCGGACAGACTCCACCTGCCCGTGCTGCCCACAGATATCCTTCAGCCTCTCAATCTCCCTGCAGGTATCCTCAATCTTCTGCCGCATACGCCCGTACTCCATGACGCTCTGCTGCATATCCTCAATATGGATATCCTGCTCCATGCAGATATATTCCTTCACAAACTCTTCCAGCTTAATATTCATGCGGAACGGGATGGCCCGCTTAAACAGAAGGGGAAACTTCTCCGAATCCAGCCCCCCAAGATACACGTCGTACAGCTGCTTGCGGAACCGCTCATTGTGGGAACCGAAATAGTACGCTTCCTTCTGAAAATTCCCCAGAAGCCACATCTTCACTTCCTCAATGGACATAGTCCGGCTCTGGGATGATTTGCCGTTTCCCTCCACCCGGTACTCATGGTCCGGTATCGGCCCCTTGTGCCAGAAAAACATTCTGGCAATCTCATTGGCCGCCGTCTCCACGTCAAACACCACCCCCACGCACTGGCAGTCCCCGGTGTCCGTCCTCCGAAGCTCCAGCACAATGGTGGACGAAAAATTGTTATTTCTCAAATACGAAAAATGATTGTCCTCCCCGATATTGACCATCCCCCGCAGGTACTCAATCAGGTTCCGGTCCGAATCATCAGCCGCCGCCTTGTTAAAAAATCCTCTGCCGTCCGTGTTGGCGTAGAGGACAATCTGCATGGCGTCAATGACCGTAGACTTTCCGCTTCCGGAATGGCCCGTAAAAAAATTAATCCCTTCATGGAAAGACAACGTCTTATGTCTTATGTAATGCCAGTTGTTCAGGCAAATTCTGGACAGCGCCTCAAACCTCTGATTCGTCATCCTCCTCATCCCCCTCTGTATAAGTCTCAATCAGCGCCCTCACATCATCCCCCATCAGCACCACATTCACCGTGGGGTAAATGACCAGACGGCTCTGCCCGTCCATCTCCTCCAAAATATCCAGAGGCTCAATAAGCTGGTACCGTTTCAGCAGCGCAAGACAACGGCGGATTTCCGTTACCGACGGCTGCTTCCTCAAAAGCCGGTAAGTCCCCAGCTTCTCATGAATCTCCCCCAAGGAAGTCACCGCGTTGACAGACGTGGACACCGTGGACATCTGTTCATCATAAATCAGCTTCAAAATCAGAATATACAGGGTAGCCAGCTTGGGCAGCTTCTCCCCCACCACCTGCTCCCCCCGGATATAGATAACCCCAATCTGGCTGTTCTCCATAACCTCAATATCCATAATGGCAAAATAAGCCTTGACAAATTCCAGATGCTTGCCGCACTGATAATAATCCTTGTTAATCTGATACCGTTTCGTCTTTCTGTCATACCGCCGCTCCAGCAGAAACGTCTGCCTGTAAAGCTGACCGATAACCTCCGTCACCTTCCGCTGCTCTTCCGGCGGAAGTTCTTCATAGTAATTTATCATTCGCTGTCATCCCTTCCCTCTCCTCTCAAACACCAGCTTCGGATACCGATACCTCCCATTGTCAACCATTTCCACATCCTGCTCCCTGACCCGGTAGGGGCTGTCCTTTCTCACAGACCCGTCATAAGCCAGCACCAGCTTCTCAAAATCCTCCGGCGACGCGATAGTCTCCGCCGTCACCTCCAGCCGCCCGTTTTCCATCCTCTCCAGAATAAACTCCTCAATCTGCTTTCTGCTGTACCGGTTCCGAATCCGGTTCAGCCTCAAAATCTCCTCCCCGGAAAGCTCCTCCGTCTCCTCCTCAGGGGCCAGGCCCTCCATAAAGTCCTGCCTCAGCCGCCTCCTCTTGTAGAGAGACTTCTCCGAAATCACCGTCATCTGGGACAGGTTAATAAGAGCGCCAATCCGCTCCGCCTCCCTCTCCTGGGCTTCCTTCCCCTCCGTCTCCGACAGATGGTTCAAAAGCTGAATCACCAGCCCTTTCATATTGTCCTCCCGGTTCAGCAGATAATTCAGCCTGGTAACCGTTGCCCGGATATACCTGGTGTGCTCCCGGTCCATATTGATAATCCGGTGTTCAATATCATCAAAACCCCGCTCAATCATATCCAGCTGGTTCTCCAGCTCCTCCACCCGGATATCCAGCCCCCGCAGCCGCTTGTTCCGCTCACACACCTGCAAAAGCCACGGGTAATCCTGCCGCATCTCCCCCAGCCATTTCTTAATATCGGTCTTGTACAGATAAAAATTGTCCGATGTCTTCAAAATATGGTACTTCTTCCTGACAATCTCCTCCACATACCCGTCCAGATGCTCCTTCAGCAAATCCCCGTAGACCCGCTGTTCCAGAAGGCTTGAAAAAAACTTATCCATATTGTGGAGCATATCCTGGAGCGTCTTGTTCAGCCGCCTGGTATTAATAAGGGCCGTCTTTAAAAGGGAAATGTTGGACCTGGGGTCATTCTTAAAAGCAAACAAAATCCCGTACACATTCTGGATATACACCTGGGTCTCATCCTCATCATCCCCCGCCAGATGGGCGAACGCGTCCACGAACACCGCGGCGTAATCCGGAATCACGATATTCACCGTCATGGCCCCGTAATCCTCCACCTTCCGAAGCCATCCGGTCCGCAAAAGCCAGTTGAGAATCCGGGTGGACAATGGTTCCAGCAAGTCGAAGTCATCCTCCGACTCCTCCTGCTCCAATGTCACCTTCTGCCTGGCAAAATAATCGCTTAAAGTCTGTATGCAAATCTCCCTGCTGAGATAATAATTGCTGTACTGATACTCCTCATTCACCTGCAAAAGCGCGTCAATATAAATCTGCCGGTTCCGGGAACGAAACAGCCCCCAAAAGCTCTCCGGTATCTCCGAAAACTGATTTGCCATCTTCCAGTACCTTTCCTATCCCCGATACTTATCCAATATCTCAATAATCTCCGCCCCGTACTTCTCCGCCTTCACATCCCCAAATCCCATCACCTGTTTCAGCTCCCGCTTATCAGCCGGAAACTTCTCCAGCAAATCCATCATCTGCTTATCATTAAATACCATATAAGGTTTTATCCCCTCCGCCTGGCTGGTATTCCACCGGTAGGACCTTAAGTCCTTGATAATCCTCTCCCGGATGCCTGCCCCGCCGTCCGCCGCGTCTCTGGCCTGACCCCTCCCGGGCGCCTTATACGCCTTATACTCCTCATACTTCCTGAGATAATCCGATTCCTGTTCCTGGTCCATATCCAGATAGGACTGGGCCCAGTTTCGCATCTCCTTATCCGAAAGTTCCGCCGCCCTGGAGTCCTCACATGTCTCCCTGATAAAATCCACCAGATGGTCCGCGCGGATAACCTGGCTTTTCACCTCTTTTTTCGCGTACCTGGCATCCAGCACGGTCCTGGGGTTGGCCAGTACCACAATTGCCCGGTGGTCCTCATCAAAACTCCTCCCCCGCAAAAACCGGCTTAAAAACCCTTTGGCCTGTTCCAGCCGCAGTTTCCTTAAAAGCGCCATGTGGCGCTGATTCTGGGTGATGGGAGAATAGATCCCCTCACGCCTTGTCTGCCTGCCAAACTCTATGGTCCGCACGAACGTCCCCTGATTATCAATCTCAATATTCCCGTACAGATTCTTGCACTCAATCACAAAACAAATCTTCCGCGTCACCACCAGATAATCAATCTGGGACGTCAAATCCCCGTCCCGCAGATATAAATCGTGAATAATATACATCGGCATATGACTGTTTTCCAGCTCAAACGCAATATTCTGCTCCCCCAGTATCCCCGCTTCCAGGTTCCTTATATCCTGCCGAAGCTTTGCCTTCCCCTCCTCATTTAACAAAGTCTCCAATCCCCTAAGCTTCTCCAGCTGTTCTTCCAAGCCGCTGTTTCGTTTCAAAAACACCGGCTCACTCATCTTATTAAAAAATCCCATGTAAGTGTGATTCCTTTCCGTGCTTCATCCTGTTCGTCTCACTGTCTCCCCAAACGTACCTCTGCCTCCAAAACCCCCAAAATTTCCCTCAATAGCCGGCGCACCGTCACCCCGGGCCGCTCCCCTTTGCAGCCACATTTTCTATCCCGCTATTGGTTCCCATGCCAGGGCATCGGCTCCGATTCTATCATTTCTCCCGGATTCTGCCAGGCCTTCTCCATCAAAAGCCAGGTATAGGCATCCTCCAGCGCCTCCGCCAGAGGGTACACTTCCCTTCCGCCCTCCAGATAGGCTCTCATGTCAAACATCATGGAAGCTATGGCGTACTCATCCTGGGCGCTGTCAAGCTCCAGCGCAGGATTCCACTGACCGGCAGTCTTCCTTAACTCCTCTGTCTCCAGCTCCCTGTATTCCGGCGCAAGCCAGGGAAGCAGAGGCTCCTTAACCGGCAGTCCGTCCTCCCCGATATACCGAAGAACCGTATCGTTCCATTCCCCGTCCCTGCCCTGGACATTCAAATGCCTTGAGCGGATAAAAGAGTGGTACTGCACCCCGGAAAAATCGTAATAAGCCGTCTTCCCCGCCGCAGCTTTCCCTGTAAATTCCATGGAAATGCAGCCCCTGTCCCACTGTTTGACGCTTCCGTCCGATATGGCCCCGTACCTGGAATCCGTCTGGGTCACGGGAATCGTATACCGCTGCCCCCGCATCCTCACCGGCCCCGGCTCTATGCCAAGCATATGGCGAATCAGGCTTGCCCCATGGTAATCATGGGCCACAGACAGCCTGACTCCATAAGGCTCCCCCAGCCGTCCCTGGCGGACATCCCGAAGCCCCGCCGCCACAATGGGATACCGGATATACTGCTCCGCCACCTGGATTTTTGCCCCGCCGCTCTCCTTTAACTCCCACAGCCTTTTCAGCTCCTCCACGTTCATCCCTGCAGGCGTCTCACAGAGCACGGCAAACCCTTTTTGGGCCCACTCCTCTGTCACCTGACACATAGCATCCCTGGAAACCGACGCCACAACAAAGTCCGGCCGCACCGCCTCACACTCCGCAGCCGATGTGGTGGTCCTTATCCCCTGTTCCGCAGCAATCCGTTCTGCCTTCTCCCTGCTCCGGCACAGCATATACTTTAACTGAAAATACTCCGGGAACCGCTTTGCAATTCTCACAAAAAACATAGCCCGCCACCCGCAGCCAATAATTATAAACGATAAGGGTTTCATTTGACCATATCCTCCTTCCGGTTGTCTGTCAGACCCATATATAGCCCTTCACGTTATTTCTTTTTCTCTCCATTCACGCCTGTCACCTGTCTGCCTCATCCCGGCCTGCCTGTACTATTATACCGATAATTTATGCACCCGCAGACGGTGAGGGACACCACGAAAATCGCCACCAGCAAACTCCCCGCCGCCGCAGGAATCAGCCCGTAAATACACAGCACCACGGCAATATTCAGGATATAAACCAGGGAAGCTCCCATAATCACCCCGTACAGCCACAAAAGCTCTTTCTTCACGATATTTTTTATCTGCTCTTCGGTATACCCAATCTTTTGCAGCGTGGCAAACTGGTTCTTTCTGCCTGCCGCCTCCGAAGCAAATCGGAACATAAGGGATATGCCAAGAAGCGGAATCATACTGGAAAATGACAGAAGGCACAGAGCAAATTCACTCCCCTTCTCAACCATCCCCGCCGTCAGGCAGCACAGGATATCGGCCGCGGCGATAAACAGGATAATGTACAGCTTTGCCATTTTCAAATCTTCCCGGAAAAGTCCCATGTACACCAGTTTCTCCCCGTCGTCCGCCCACCTTTCGGCGCCGCCTTTTTCCAGCCACGGAAGCACCACCTTGTCAATGGTTCCCCACAGCCCCAAAAGCCCCGCACATCCCAGCATGGTTATCTGCTCCGGCTCCTTTCCGCAGAGGTAAAGAAGCGCCGCGCACCCCAGATAAAGTCCGGGGTAAATATACCGCAGGATTTTCAAAGCGAACAATCCGGGAAACTGCATCCTGATTTTTTTCTCCCCATGGAGCAGGGTGTAAATACTGTTTCGATAGGAATAGCCCAGGTTCACAAAGGTACACCAAAAGACCTCAAACCCGATAATACTTGCCGATAAGACTGCCGGCTGGCTCCCCGAAGCCGTGGAAAGTTCCTGGCCTGTCATCCAGCGGAACACGGCTGCCAGCAGCGGAAAGCACAGCCTCCCGGCCCCGACTCCCAGCGGAATGGAAACCGCCATGAAGATTCCGGTCTGAAAAATCAAAAACCGGGTCAGCTGCAGGTATGTCCCCCCGCACATGAGTATCACGGCCAGTTCATTGGACTTCTTCTTTATATAGAAATCATTGGCCATAAATATGACAAGGATACACACCAGCACATCAAACGTAGTCAGAAAGGTGGGAAGGTCATTTTTTCCGTAAATATAAGTAACCCCCACGGTTTCCGACAGGGATATATGGAAAAACAGGTACATAAACATGGAGGACAGCATAAACACCAGCGTGTAACACACGGCCCGGTCCAGGTCTTTTCTGATAGACAGAACGGCTCCTTTTAACATTCTTTAACAATTCCTTTTCTGTGTGTTCGAACGTGTTTGAAAATCGCTTTTCGTCAGATGTGCGTCACATTCTGAGGGAAACTTGGTCCGCTTTCTTATACAGTTTTCACAGGTCCTGCGCAAAAACCGCATCAGATTCGCTGGCATTTATCTCCGTAATCTTCCAGAAGTATTCTTTCTGACTCATCTGCCCTTTTTCCATGGTCTGCTCAATGATTCCGTCTTTTATATACACCAGCCGCGAAGAATAGGAGGCAATAAGCGGGTCATGAGTCACCATGATGACGGTGACTGCCTGTTCCCTGTTAAGCCTTCCAACCAGCTCCAGAAATTCACCTGCGCTGCGCCGGTCCAGATTCCCTGTCGGTTCATCGGCAATGATAATCTTCGGATTCATAATCAGCGCCCTGCATATGGCTCCCCTCTGCCTCTGACCGCCGGAACACTCCCCGGGATATTTATTTAAAATTTCCTGTATCCCCATCTGCTCAGCCATCTGTTCCACCCGCTCTTTGGCCTCTTTTTTGCCAGTCTTTCCAAGGGCCAGGGGCATGGCAATGTTCTCATATATGGTATGGGTGTCCAGCAGATTGAACTCCTGAAACACGAAGCCCAGAGTCCTGCTGCGAAATCTTCCAATCTCATTGGCCGACATGGTGTGAATCTCCACCCCGTCTATATATACCCGCCCTTTAGTGGGCAGGTCGATGGTGGAAATGTTATTGATAAATGTGGTCTTCCCGCTTCCGCTTGGCCCCATAACGCACAAAAATTCTCCGGCCCGGGCTGTGAAGTTGATGCTGTGCAACGCCTCAAACTCATTTGCCTGACCCAGATTGTAGATTTTTGTCAGATTTTTTGTTTCCAGAATGGGCTGCAGCGTGGTTGATTGCGGCATCTTAATTTCCTTTCTTGGCAAGCAGGGCCTGGCAGCCTTTCAGCACGTCCCTGTAAGTGGCTTCAAAATCCCCGGTGTACCACGGGTCCGCAATATCTCCGGGGCTGTCGGTAAAGTCTAAAAGCCGGCATATTTTATTATCCGGGTCGCCTCCCGTAATCCGCAGCATGTTTCGGATATTCCACTGGTCCATGCCAATCAGGTAATCGTACTCTTCATAATCTTTTTTCGTCATCTGCCTGGCGTATTTGCCGGATGTGTCAATACCATACCTTCGCAGGATATCCCTGGTTCCATGATGAACCGGATTACCGATTTCTTCGGTGCTGGTGGCAGCGGAAGCGACCACCATCTCCGGGCAGGCAGATGGGTTTGAAGAGGCTTTTCTTTGTTTTTCTATCATGTCTTTCAGGACGAACTCTGCCATGGGGCTGCGGCAGATGTTGCCGTGGCAAATAAAAAGTATTTTTATCATTTTTCCATAACTCCTTAAATGTTCTGTATTTCTTCTCAAATGCTTGATTTTACAGGTTTTTTCGACTGTTCCTACGTTCAGTGTTTCCAGAGTATTTTCTCAAATCGTTTCATACTTTCTCATATTTGTCCCTGTAAAATTGGTAAATTCGTTGGTAAAGTAAGCAGCTTTACCAATGGGGTTTCTAAGAATTCACTACCCGGTGCAGTTCTTCTTTCGCGTCATCAAAGTTTACATGGGTGTAAGTATTCAAGGTTACACTGATGTCTGCATGACCCATGATGTACTGTAAAGTCTTAGGGTTCATTCCCGACTTCGCCATATTAGAGCAAAAGGTGTGCCTGCATACATGAGGGGTTACTTTTGGCATTTGAATACGATAAATCTTGTTGTACTTTTCAATGATATGTTCCAGATATTTCTCCCAGTGAAGGGCAACCTTTGGCATATCATTCTTATCCAGACACAAGAAACGGATATAACCATCTACCATAGGCTCAACTTTTGGTATTTCCCGATTGGCAATCATTCTGTGAAAACAAGCTGCTACTTCTTCTGTCATAGGAACATAGCGAACACCATTTTCCGTTTTTGGCTCCTGAATCACATATTCCATCTGTGATGTACGCTGTAGCTGATGGTCTACCTTAATACGCATTTCTCCAAACTCAATATCAGGTATTGTCAATCCGCAAAACTCCGAAATACGGAGTCCCGTATGAAAGAGGATGTAGATTGCGTCATAGTATTTACTGAAATGAGTATCTTCCTGAATAAACTTAAGTAAATCCCTTTCCTGTTTCCGGGTAATCGCTTCTCTGGTAACAGAATCATTGACAATCACCGATGCCAGTTCAAACCCAAATGGATTTTTACGAATCAGGTCGTCATCTACAGCCATCTGAAATGCGGGTCTGAGAACACCACGGATAGAATGAATGGAACTATATCCTCTGCCATCCACCTGCTGAAGCTTAATGAGCCACGCCTTTGCGTCTGACAAACGTACCTTATCAATACGCTGCCTGCCAAATGCTTCTTTTTTCAAGACATTGATGACTGTTTTATATCCGGCAACTGTGTTGTGGCGGACTCCTGTTTTCAGGGACACATACTTCTCCACCAGCTCCAGTACCGTGTAATTGCCGCCATTGGTTACGATATGGTCAAATAAATCCGCTTCAATCTGTTTTTCTTTCTCTCGTAATGAAAGTTCCCGCTTCTTGCCTTTTGGCATTGGGTCATTCTTATCTAAACGCCAACTGTAAACATTTTTCTCTTTTCCGTCCTCGTCAATATAACGGAACCGATACCTCCCATCTGAGCGCTGATACTCGCCCTCACGCAAAATACGATTACGG
>JAAWHK010000082.1 GCA_022795805.1 Hungatella sp.
TTTAATCAACGTACGTTCCACGTACGCCTCATAAATTTATGCACATCTGACAAAAAATCATCTCACAAAATCAGGCACAAAGAGACTCCGAGAGTACATGCTTTTTAATTCCCGTATATCCTACAACAGATTGACGAAAAATGCAACCTTTTTCCGCAAAGAAAATACATTTGTTTTTATACCACATACATTCGTCAGTACTATTCCACAAAGCAAATACACGCGCTCAGGCCCGGACAGATGCCCGGGCCTGCTTTTTTAGAAAAACAGCCTTCTGTAATTGTCGTACACGGCCTGAACCAGGGTCTCCTTTGCCATGTTCTTTACCCTGCAGATATAGTCCACCACCCCGGCCACGGTCTCAGGCCCGTGAACCTTCCCTGTCATGGACGTGGGGGCCTTAAAGGGCGCGTTGCTCTCCACCAGAACCCTGTCCAGGGGAACCTCCTCCGCCACCTTCCTCGTATCCTCGGTCTCCGACTCCAGAATCACGGCCGGGGAGAAGGAGATGTACATTCCCATATCCAGAAAGTCGCTCATGGCCCTGTAACCGCCGCTGTAGCCGTGCATAATGCCCGGCACCTTAAGATGGCCCTTTATGTACCGCCTAGTGTCCTCCGTGGCATTGCGCATATGGACAATCACAGGCTTGCCGATCTCGTTGGCCAGCTCCATCTGTCTGACGAACACTTCCTTCTGAAGCACCTTGGGAACCACTGTCTCGTAAAAGGAATAATCCATCCCGATCTCACCCACGGCCTTCACCCTGGGATCCCGCACCAGCTCCATCTGCCGTCCCCACTCCTCGTAGGGAATCTTTAAAATATCGTTGGGGTAAAGGCCTGACGCCACATCGAACATGGGCTCCTGAGCCGCCAGCTCCAGGGCTCTTTCTGCCTCTTCCATATCTCTGCAGACAATCATTATCCTCTCAATTCCTGCCTCTTTCGCCTGAGCGGTTATCTCCCGCCATCCCGGATACAGTTCGCTGCCGCAGACATGGGCGTGACTGTCGATCATTCCGTTCATTGGTTCTCCATCCTCTTTCATCGCTTGTTCCGGTAACGCATCCGCCAAAGGCCTCCGCCCCGGTTCCCTACGCCAGCTCCAGGGCCACTTCCATCATGTTGGTAAAAGATGTCTGTCTCTCCTCGGCGGTGGTAGCCTCCCCCGTGACCACGGAGTCGGAAACCGTCAGGATGCACAGAGCATTGGCTCCCCCGTAGGCGGCGTTGCTGTAGAGGGCCGCCGACTCCATCTCAACCGCCAGAACGCCCATGCGGTCCCAGGTAACGCCTGCCGGCTCAATATCCGGATTATAGAACATATCGGAACTTAAAATATTACCCACATGGTAGGCGAAACCTCTCTCCCGGGCCGTCCTCACCGCCTTGTCCAGAAGCTCATAGCTGCAGATGCAGGAGTAATCCCCAGGCAGCCTGAACTGTCTTACATAGTTGGAGGTGGTGCAGGCGCCCATGCCGAACACCATATCCCTCACCTTCACCTCGGGCCTCAAAGCCCCCGCCGTGCCCACGCGGATCAGATTCCTGCACCCGTAAAAATGGATCAGCTCATAGGAATAAATCCCTATGGACGGACATCCCATGCCGGAACCCATGACGGAAACACGCTTCCCCTTGTAGTTTCCCGTAAACCCCAGCATATTTCGGGTGGAATTAAACCGGGATACCTCCGTCAGGAAATTGTCCGCGATGTACTTTGCACGCAGGGGATCCCCCGGCAGCAGCACGGTCTTAGCGATCTCTCCCTGCTTTGCCCCGATGTGGGGAGTCGGAATCTTGCTCTCTGACATATCATCTGCCTCCTTTATAAAAATTAAAATTACAGTCTGACCTTGCTTCCCTTTCCGTCTCTCTTGCCGATCTTAAGCCGGTTCAGATGAACCTCTTTCTTCTTATATTCTACCACAGGATTGTCTCCAATTAAATACAAAGCTTCCAATTCGTCATCTTTTTCCAACTTGATTCCCCTGACTCCCCTGGAATTCTTCTTCATCTCCGAAATTTCTTCCAAAGGAAACCGCAAAAAGATTCCGTTTTTCGTCTGAATCACTACCTCCGTCTCCTCACCTGCCACGGTCACATTTACCAGCTCATCCCCGTCCTGAAGCTTGGTGGCGGCGACTGTCCGGTTGTTGGTGATAAATTCCTCCCCCGGCACCTGCTTCACCAGGGCCATCTTCGTGGCGAAAATAAGCCGCCGCCCAAGAATCGTCTGAAGGCTGGCAAGACAGAGAATGGTCTCCTTCGTCCCGTCAAATTTACTTAAGTTGTCCACAGGCACCCCCTTCTCCCGAAGCTTACCCGGGGGGATATCCCTCACCTTTATCTGGTGCAGGTTTCCCTTGTCCGTGAACAGGCAGATCTTGTCCGTATTCATGCACCGCAGCACAGCGGCATATTCCGTCTCCACGGTCTCCCGGTTCCGCTCCAGCGTGTTCCTGTCCAGAACTTTGCAGTACCCGAACCTGTCCATGACAAAAGCCACCTCCTGGACCTGCACCGGCTCCTCCTCATAGACCGCCTCCTTGCCGTCCTCTATGTCGGTTCTGCGGATGACGGCAAACTCCTCCCTGATCCGGTCCAGATCGTCCATGATCACCTGATCCATGGTCCCCTTGTTCTCCAGGATTTTGGAGTACTCCTTAATCTTCTTTAGGGTCTCCCTGTACTCCTTCTCCAGGGCCAGAATCTCCAGCCCGATAAGCTTATAGAGCCGCATCTCCAGGATCGCCGCCGCCTGTTTCTCCGTAAAGCACAGCTTTTTTGCGTCCTCCTCAAACCCGGGGCTGCGGAAATGAATCCCGGAAGTGTCGCCGTTTGTCAGGCAGGCTTTTGCGTCCTTGAGATTTTTGGAGCCCCGGAGAACCGCGATAATCAGGTCAATGACGTCGCACGCCTTTATGAGGCCCTCCTTGATCTCCTTCTTCTCCAGCTCCTTATCCAGAAGCACCCTGTATTTCTTCCGGTTGTTCTCATACTGAAAGTCCAGATAATGTTTCAGTATCCCCCGCAGACTGAGGGTCTCAGGCCTTCCGTTTACAATGGCCAGCATGTTGACGCCGTATGTGTCTTCCAGCTTCGTCTTCTTGTAGAGAATGTTTTTGATCTTCTCCACATCCGCGTCCTTCTTAAGCTCCAGCACGATGCGGATTCCCTCCTTGCCGGACTGATTGGAAATGTCCGTCACATCGGTAAGCTTTCTGGACTCCACCAGCTCTGCCACATCCATGAGAAACTTGTTGATTCCGGCTCCGATCATGGTGTAGGGAATCTCGGAGATAACCAGCTTGTCCTTGTCGCTCCTGCGCTTTCCCAGCTCCACCTCCATGCGGCCCCGCAGCCTGATCTTCCCCACTCCCGTCTCGTAGATGGCGGGAAGATCCTTCTTGTTGGCGATAATGCCCCCCGTAGGGAAATCCGGTCCCGGTATCAGTTCCATCAGCCGTGCCAGGTCTATTTGGGGGTCTTTGATGTAGGCCTTCACCGCGTCAATGACCTCCGCCAGGTTGTGGGGCGGAATGCTGGTGCTCATGCCCACGGCGATTCCCTCCGCGCCGTTGATCAGCAGGTTGGGAACCCGCACCGGAAGCACCTCCGGCTCCTTCTCCGTCTCGTCATAGTTGGGCACAAACTCCACGGTCTTATCCAGGTCCTTCAGATACACTTCCTCCGCAAATTTCTCCAGCCTGGCTTCCGTGTACCGCATGGCTGCAGCCCCGTCGCCCTCGATGGAACCGAAATTGCCGTGCCCGTCGATGAGGGACATGCCCTTTTTAAAGTCCTGGCTCAAAACCACCAGCGTGTCGTATATGGAGGAATCCCCGTGGGGATGGTACTTACCCATGGTATCGCCCACAATGCGGGCCGACTTCCTGTGGGGCTTGTCGTGGTTCAGCTTCAGCTCGCTCATATCGTAGAGAACCCGCCGCTGCACCGGCTTTAAGCCGTCCCTGGCATCCGGGATGGCCCTGGCGGTGATGACGCTCATGGAGTAATTCACATAGCTTCTCTGCATCTCCTCCGAGTATTCCGTTGTGATAATCTTTTCTGCCATTTATATCCTCCCGCGGCACCCCATGGGATGCCCTGTATTCACGTTTTTACGCGTCGATCTCCGCCTCGTCCGCGTGATCGTAGATAAACTGCCGTCTCGGCGGCACGTCGCTGCCCATAAGCATCTCCGTGATCTCCGACGCCAGGCGGGCGTCCTCTATCTCCACCCGCTTTAGCACCCGGTTCTCCGGGTCCAGGGTGGTCTCCCACAGCTGACCGGCGTCCATCTCCCCCAGGCCTTTGTATCGCTGCAGGGTAAACTCCCCCTTGTGGCTTTTCCGGTATCGTTCCAGTTCCTTCTCGTCGTAAAGGTACTGTTCCTCCCCCTTCTTCGGTATGGCTTTGAACAGGGGCGGCATGGCGATGTACACGTGGCCGTTGTAAATCAGATCCGGCATAAACCGGTACAGGAATGTGAGAAGCAGGGTGTCAATATGGCTTCCGTCCACATCCGCATCGGTCATGAGGATGATCTTGTGGTATCTCAGCTTGCTGATGTCAAAATCATTGCCGTACCCCTCGGAGAATCCGCAGCCAAAGGCGTTGATCATGGTCTTAATCTCCCCGTTGGCCAGCACCTTGTCCATGGAGGCCTTCTCCACGTTGAGGATCTTCCCCCTGATAGGCAGAATGGCCTGGTACAAACGGTTTCTGGCCGTTTTGGCGGAGCCGCCGGCGGAGTCTCCCTCCACAATAAATATCTCGCACTTTTCCGGATCACGGCTCTCACAGTTGGCCAATTTCCCGTTGCTGTCAAAGGAAAATTTCGACTTGGTCAGCATATTGGTCCTGGCCTTCTCCTCCGCCTTGCGGATCTTGGCCGACTTCTCCGCGCAGCCGATAACCCCTTTAAGCACCTCCAGGTTTCGGTCAAAATACCTCTGAAGCTCATCCCCGGTGATGGTAAACACAGCCTTGGTGGCGTCGGCGCTGGCCATCTTTGTCTTGGTCTGCCCCTCGAAAATGGGGTCCGGGTGCTTGATGGCCACGATGGCGGTCATCCCGTTGCGGGTATCCGCGCCTGTAAAGTTGGCGTCCTTCTCCTTGAGAATCCCCAGCTCCCTGGCATAGCTGTTGATAAGCGCCGTGAACTTGGTCTTGAATCCCACCAGGTGGGTGCCTCCCTCCTGGGTGAAGATATTGTTGCAGAAGCCGGACACGTTTTCCTCAAAAGCATCCACAAACTGGAAGGCGGCCTCCACCTCGATGTTATCCATGTTCCCTTTGTAGTATATGGGGTCATGGATGGGAGTCTTGCCGGCATTTACCTCCTTCACGTAGGCCACAAGCCCTTCAGGCTCCAGGTAAACCACCGTCTCCTCCTCACCCTTCCTCCGGTTGATATAGGTTATCGTCAGCCTGGGGTTTAAGTAGGCCGTCTCGTGTATCCTGCTTTTGAGCCAGTCCGCCTTGAATCTGGTCCGCTCAAAAATCTCCCCGTCGGGAAGGAAATTTATCTCCGTCCCCGTCTCTTTCGTGCGCCCTATGGTAGGCAGCAGGCCGTCTGCCAGCTCCACCACAGGGATTCCCCTCTCATAGGCATCGTGGTGGATATATCCATTTTTGTACACTTTGATATCCAGATGCTCTGACAGCGCGTTAACCACCGAGGAACCCACTCCGTGAAGACCGCCGCTGGTCTTGTACGCCTGATTGTCAAACTTTCCGCCGGCATGGAGCGTAGAGAGAACCACCCGCTCTGCCGACATGCCCTTTTTATGCATCTCCACCGGAATCCCCCGGCCGTTATCCTTCACCGTACAGGAGCCGTCCTCCTCCAGCGTCACCCATATCTGGCTGCAGAAGCCTGCCAGATGCTCGTCCACGGAATTGTCCAGAACCTCATAGATCAGGTGGTTTAAGCCTTTAAGCCCCACGCCTCCTATGTACATACCCGGCCTTTTTCTGACAGCCTCCAGCCCCTCCAGGACCGTAATGCTGTCCGCGTTGTACTGTGCCTTTGCCATAATGTCCTCCCGTTCTCATATTTTGATGGTTTATAACAGACCTAACGGCCGTCATGCCAGTAACCTTGTCATAAACCTTCGGATTCTCAATACGATTGTCATTTTGTCATAAACCGCCAGATTCACGTAACCCCGCATCAGTGCGGTTCTTCTATTATACACACAAAATATGGTATTTTGCAAGTCGAGCTTATTTTCTGATGCACCTTGACTGAAAATCTTGTGGTGTGATAGGATATCCCAAAGAGGGCGCCGCCTATGACGGTCTGACGCCTGATAATCGAAAGAAAAACAGACAGAAAGAGAGGCTTTTTACCATGGTAATCCATATTGCAGCCGACAAAACCGGAGATTATGTCTCCGTAACGGAAGCCCTTTCGTCCATTCCGGATACATACACGGATAAGGTTACCGTCTTTATCCACAAGGGCGTTTACAGAGAGCGAATCACAATCGCCCGCCCGTGCATTACCTTTGTAGGCGATTCCCCGGAGGACACCGTCCTCACCTATGACCTTTATGCCAGGATGAGGATGGAGGACGGAATGAAACGGGGAACCTTCCGCACCTACACCTGCCTCATTGACACCCACGACGTAACGTTTCGCAATCTCACCGTAGCCAACACGGCCGGGCCGGGACCGACGGCAGGCCAGGCCATCGCCCTCTACGCCGACGGCGACAGGCTCATGTTCGACAACTGCCGCTTTCTGGGGAACCAGGATACGCTGTTCACTGGTCCCCTTCCCCCCAGGGAGATAGAGCCGGGCGGCTTCGTGGGACCAAAACAGTTTGCCCCCAGGCTCAACGGCCGTCACTATTACAGAAACTGCTACATCGAGGGGGATATTGATTTCGTTTTCGGAAGCGCCACGGCCTACTTTGAGCGCTGCGAATTCTTCTCCAAAGACATCGGTCAGGCCGTCAACAGCTATGTGACCGCGGCCTCCACACCCCAGGGGCAGCCCTACGGCTATGTAATGGACGGCTGCCGCTTTACGGGCAGCTGCCCTCCCGCCACGGCATATCTGGGCAGGCCATGGAGGGAGTACGCAAAGACAGTTCTCATCAACTGCCATATAGACAGCCACATCTGCCCTGAAGGCTGGCATGACTGGGGAAAGACCGAAGCCCGCAGTACCTGCTGTTACGCCGAGTACAACAGCATAGGGGCCGGAGCCTCCACAGATTCCAGGCCCGGGTGGGTCCGCACACTGTCCAAAGAGCAGGCAGCCCTGTACAGCCGCGTGGCTGTCTTAAACGGCGAAGACGGGTGGAGTCCGTGGAACGGATGACTCCCCCGCCTTTCTGTCTGCGCAGCCGCGCCAAAGCGCGGCTGCATGGCCTGACGCCCGCTTATGTATCCCATCTTATATCCTGTTTCGTCTCATCTGAGAATCACGGTCTTCTCATCCGTCTCAATGGTGCTGTTCACCGGATTTTCCCTGATATCCAGAAACTCCAGATTCTCCGCCTGATTGAGAGGCGACAATTCCGTCACATAGTTATTTTTTATACTCAGATAAGTCAGATTCTTTAAGGACGACGCGAAGGCCACATTGGTCAGCTGATTGCCGTCCAGGCACAGCTTTTCCAGCCCAGGGTACCTGGTGAGAAAATCCGTATGCCCGTCCAGAATCACGTCGTCGTACCACAAATCCGTCATTCCCGCCGAGGTCCTGACATAAAAATTCTCCTTCAAAGCGATCTCCCGCATCTCCAGCACCCGCAGAGAAGGATTCTCCGTCAGTCTGTCGAACCGGATCTCAAACATGCAGTTGTTTAAGTACAGCTCCTCCAGCCCCGGATGGTTAAACACATTGGAGATATCCCCCAGGATCTCCGTATTCCTCTGATACCCGCCCCAGATACCTTCCCGGCTTATTCCGCTGAAATCCAGGATCTTCAGGTTGGGCATATGGTCAATAAAGTTCACGCCCGTCAGCGGCACGCCGTAGGTCCACACCGAATAGCAGGCCAGGCTCTCCAGGCCCGTAAGCCCTGACAGGGCGTTTGCCTCATCCACGTTGCATCCGTGTATGGACAGATGCTTCAGATTGCCCATGTTTCCCAAAAAGGAGACGGACATAAATCCGCTCATATCCAGCACTTCAAGGCCCCCAAGTCCCGACAGATCCGGGTCCTCCTGGGAGGTGTCCTTATTAATCGTCAGACTGGTGAGCCCGGTCAGGCCGCTTATGGCGCTGTAATCCTGAACAGAATCATTGTCCTCAAGTTCCAGCGACGTAAGACCGGAAAGCTCCCCCACCGGTCCCAGACTGATGGCATCCGTGTCCCGAAGCGCCAGGTGAGTCAGATTCGCGAGAGGTTTCAGGAAGCTGAATTCCCGGAGATACGGGGATTCCACCTCCAGCCTCTCAAGACCCGTGAGCACTGACAATGCCCCATAGTCTGTGAGCGTCCTCTCCTGCTGGGGATCCAGCAGGGAATCCGTATTCTTCTCCTCAATATAGAGCTCCTTCAGCTGCTTCAAAGACACCAGCTGCTTCAAATCAGGCTTGACCACGTCCTCAAGGGTCAGTATCTCCAGATTCTCAAAGGCACTGATCCCCTCCAGGCTCTCCAGCCTGCCCGCGGAAAGTTCCTTTAGCTGCCCCGGGTCAGGCACCAGAGCCGCCGTCTGGGCCAGATCCAGCCCGGAACATACCAGGCCCTGCAGCTGTTTCAGGCTCTGTAAATCCCCGTAATCATAGCAGTTGGAGATATCCAGCTTTCTCAGCCCCTCAAAGCAGGCAAGATTATCTCCCTCCCACTCCCCCGGTGTCAGCTCCGCCGTAACCGTGTCAAAATCCCCGTCCTCGTAAGGGTCCTTAAAACTGTACTCCACCGTGCAGTTCTCCCGCCCGTAAGTCAGATTCAGATACTTCACGCTTTCCAGCTCCTTGGCGGTGACCTGGTCGGCACTCTTTCCGAACATGGTTTCCACCATGGACTGATAGAGAGGGCTGGGCGTCATGACTCCGGTCTCCGCCTTTTTCTCTTCCTCCTCCCCGGACAGATCCGCCGGATAGACCCCATAGGTTCCCGTTTTGCCGTAGGCCGGCACGGTCTCCCTGTCTGTGCCCCCGTCCATTGTCCCCGCCAGAATGACGAACCCCATAAATATGACCCCGCATGCCGCTGCCACAGCCGCTATCGTCTTTCCCGAAACCTCACTCTGGCTGCTGCTTTTGATGGTTCCCTGAGGCTGCGCTCCCTGATACTGATGGATATGGTAATTGATCGTCTGGTCCTCCTCCAGCATAAACTGGCTGCTGCAGTACTCACAAACCACGATTTTGGGGTTATTCTCCATGGGCTCCAGTTTTCCGCCGCAGGAAGGACATTTTAAATTGGTAATTTTCATGAATCTTCACCCCCCTGTATCGCCGTCCCGGCTCCATGCGGCGCCCTTTTTGCCGGGGCCATGTTTTCCCCATTCCTATACCGGGTCAAATCCAGCTCCAGCTGCCGGTCATAGGGCTCCCGCCTCACGTGCTCCTCAGAGTACTCCAGGGCGTCCCTGCATCCCATAGCCTCGTAGAATTTCTGTGTCTCCACTGCCGAGTGGCTGCTGATGTAAAGCTTCCCGGCCCCCCGCTCCTTCGCCCACAGGGCAACCCTTTGAAACAGCGTCCTTCCCATTCCCAGTCCCCGCATCTCCTCTGACACGTGGAGGCTGGTCAGATCCAGATACTGTCCCTCAGAGCCTATGGGCCTTCCGTCCACGGACGCAAACCCTTTAAGCCTGCCCTGGAAAAAGGCTCCTAGCACCAGCCCGCCCGTATCCAGGGTCTCGGCCAGACACGTTATGAGATAGGCGTAGTCCTCCCTGCTCCACTCATCCACAAAGGGATCCGGCCTGACCACCCATTGGTCCTCTTCCCTTCTCAGGCAGTCCACCACCACCTGATGCCGCCTGAACGATTCAAACAGCCCTCTGGTCAGCTCCTCCCTCTTTATCTCCCTCACTTCCAACTGTCTTGTCTCACACATGTTCCCCCATTCCTTTCAGCCCTTCCTACAGCGTCCCCTTGGTGGAGAGAACCCCCGCGATCCGGGCGTCGTGCCTGACCGCCTGGTCCAGAGCCTTTGCAAATGCCTTGAAAGCCCCCTCGATCATGTGATGGTTGTTGAATCCGTCCAGCTGTTTTATGTGAAGGTTCATCATGGCCCCGTAAGACACGGCATAGAAAAATTCCCTGACCATCTCCGTCTCCAGCTCTCCCACCTTCTCCCTGTCAAGGCGCAGGTCATAGCCCAGATAAGGTCTGCCGCACAGGTCCACCGAACACAGAATCAGCGCGTCGTCCATGGGAAGTATGACGGATCCATACCTGACGATGCCCTTCTTCTCCCCGACCGCCTCCTTTAT
>JAAWHK010000007.1 GCA_022795805.1 Hungatella sp.
GGGCAGCCACCGTCTTAGTGGATACCCCTACATTATAAAGGTTTCTGGCCCGTTTTTTAAGTGGTAAATGTTTCATATATCCCGCCGCCACATGATGATAGCGTCCTCCGTAGGCTCCCTGTAATAATCCTTTCTCCGCCCTTCCTCCGTAAAACCGCAGGATTCATACAGATTTATGGCCTTTTCGTTGTTGACCCGCACATCCAGGGTCATATCCCGGACCCCTTTCCTTCTGGAATAATCTACCATAAATTCCATTAATTTTCTGCCGTATCCCCGCCTGCGGGAGTCGGGATGAACCGCCACCCTCTCAATTTCTCCCTCATCTGCCACGATACGGAAGTTGGCGTAGCCCACCACGCTTCCCCTCTCCTCCACCGCCACAAAGCGGTACAGTTCATTGGAAAATGCCTCCTCAATGGCGCTTCTGGACCATGGAATGGAAAAACACAGCTCCTCCAGCCCGGCCACCGCCTCCAAATCCGCCCTATTGACCCATCTGACCATGTTTCGCCTCCATCTCCCGCTCTGCCTGGGACTTTCTCAAATAATCCGGAACCAAATCCGCCGCCCCCGTTGTTACGCCCTTTCTTAAATACTCCATGCCAAGGGCCGCCACAGACGCCGCCCTCTGGCGGTTGTGGGAACCGGGCGCAAAGTCAAAGGGAACCCGAAGCTTTGCCTCAATCACGCCTTTGTTCACCGGCACCCCGTCGCCCAGAAAAATCACCGGTTCCCCAAACTCCTCCAGGCACAGTATCAGCTCCTCCATGGCCATGGCGCACTGCTCCTTCACCACCTCCAGCCCTCGGCGCACGTGGTACAGTCCGGTGTAGACCTGGCCCCTTCTGGCGTCCATGATGGGGCACACCAACCCGTCGCTGCCCCACAAATTAAAGGCCATGGCATCCAC
The DNA here is from genome assembly GCA_022795805.1 of Hungatella sp. GTDB lineage: Bacteria > Bacillota > Clostridia > Lachnospirales > Lachnospiraceae > UBA3402. The sequence goes on from JAAWHK010000007.1 coordinate 914, forward strand.
CGTAGGCACGTGAATCAGCGGCTTTTTCAAAGCCAGCCCCAGCCCCTTGGCCGTGGCTGTGCCGATGCGCAGGCCCGTAAATGACCCCGGCCCCGCCGCCACGGCGATGGCGTCTACAGTCTCCAAATCCAGCTCCACCATCCTCACAATCTCATCAATCATGGGAAGAAGAGTCTGGGAGTGGGTCTTCTTAAAATTAACCGTGTACTCCGCCGTCAGTTCATCATCGGTGACGATTGCCGCCGACGCCACCAGGGACGAACTTTCGATTCCTAATATCTTCATGGTTTCCGTCTTTCCTCCACTGTAATCTTCCGATAGTCGAACCCCCGGTCCAAATCCTTCTCAATCCGTATCCACACCGCATCCTCCGGCAAAATCTCCCCAATCAGGGACGGCCACTCAATCAGGCAGACTCCCTCCCCGTAAAAGCAGTCCTCATACCCAATCTCCTCCATCTCCTCCACATCCCCGATACGGTACACGTCAAAGTGGTACAGAGGCATCCGCCCCTCCTCATACTGCTGCAGAATGGTAAAGGTAGGGCTGTTCACCGGCCCGCCGATTCCAAGCCCCCGGGCAAACCCCTGGGTAAACACGGTCTTTCCCACTCCCAAATCGCCCTCCAGGCAGTACACCCCGCCGGGCACGGCCTTAAGGCCCATGGTCCTTCCCAGCTCAAACGTCTCCTCCGGCCTAACCGTCTCATAAACCATCGTCTTATCACTTACCCCCATGCCGTCACACCCGTTTCAGCCGCTGTCCGGGCAATACCTCCCGCAGAAATCCGCCGAACGCCTCCTTCTCCCCGCCCAAGACCTGGTCGGAAATCAGGTAGGCCCGGATACTGCTCATATACAGAACGTAAATCCCGGGAATCCTCACCACTTTCGTCACCTCATCCCAGGGCACCTCCATGGACTGTTCCCCCTGGGACACGGTAAATCCGTTTTTGTCAAACACCATATCCATGGCCGTCTTAAGCCGGTCATTTCCTGCCTGTTTCAGCGCCTTCAAAAACAGGATTCCCGGCTGCCACACCGTAAACATCATGACGCACACCAGCAAAAGCAGCCGGTATGCCGCCCCCGTCTCCCCCCATTTGGTCACAAGAAGATACAGGGAGGCCAGGGTAAACAGCACATTGAACACAAGAAGATACCCCTTGTTGGCGTGGTACATGGAAAATTTCCACAAATCCTTTGCCTGCATCTGAATATGAAACCGAAAAGTCTGTTCCTGCGCCATCATCCACCTATCCTTTCATTGTCAGGGCAATCCGCTTCTTGGCCAGGTCCACGCTCAGCACCTTCACTTCCACGATATCCCCCACGCTGACCACTTCCATGGGATGCTTGATGTACCGGTCCGTCATCTGGGAAATATGTACCAGCCCGTCCTGGTGCACCCCGATATCCACAAACGCCCCGAAGTCGATTACATTGCGCACCGTGCCTTTCAGCACCATGCCCGGGGTCAAATCCTTCATCTCCAGCACGTCCGTCCGAAGAATGGGCTTTGGCATCTCATCTCTTGGGTCCCTGGCCGGCTTCTCCAGCTCCTTCACAATATCTTTCAGGGTCATCTCCCCGATGTTCAGCTCCCCTGCCAGCTTCCCGTAGTCCCCAATCTTCTTTCCGATTCCCTTAAGGCCGCCGGCCCCAATCTCCTCCGGCTCATACCCCAGCCGTTTCAGCAGAGTCTGGGCCGCCTCATAGCTCTCCGGGTGAACGCTGGTGCCGTCCAGAGGGTTTTTGCCCCCCTGAATCCTCATGAATCCCGCGCACTGCTCATAAGCTTTGGGGCCAAGCTTGGCCACCTTGAGAAGCTGGTTCCTGCTCTGAAACGCCCCGTGCTCCTCCCGGTAAGCCACGATGTTCTTTGCCAGCGCCTTGCTGATGCCGGAAACGTACTCAAGAAGCGGCGCGGAAGCCGTATTCACATCCACGCCCACCTTATTGACACAGTCCTCCACAACCCCTGAAAGGGCCTCCCCCAGATGCTTCTGGTTCATGTCGTGCTGGTACTGGCCCACGCCGATGGACTTGGGGTCAATCTTCACCAGCTCTGCCAGGGGGTCCTGAAGACGCCTGGCAATGGACGCCGCGCTCCTCTGGCCCACGTCAAAACCCGGAAATTCCTCCGTGGCCAGTTTGCTGGCGGAATACACGGAAGCCCCCGCCTCATTGACAATCACATACTGCACCGGCTCCGGTATCTCCTTTAAAAGCTCCACGATAACCTGCTCCGACTCCCTGGAAGCCGTCCCGTTTCCGACGGAAATCAGGGAAATGTGGTAGGTCTTAATCAGTTTTTTCAGCACTGCCTTGGCCTCCGCCACCTTGTTCTGGGGAGCCGTGGGGTAAATCACCACCGTGTCCAGCACTTTTCCCGTCTCATCCACCACAGCCAGCTTGCACCCGGTACGAAAAGCCGGGTCCCAGCCCAGCACCACCTTCCCCGTGATTGGCGGCTGCATGAGAAGCTGTTCCAGATTCTTCCCGAACACCCTGATAGCCCCGTCCTCCGCCGTCTCCGTCAGCTGACTGCGAATCTCCCGCTCAATGGCAGGGGCGATAAGGCGCTTATAGCTGTCCTGAACCACCTGCTTCAGCACCGGGGCTGTGTGGGGATTATTCCTTGTGATAACCTGCTTCTCCAGATAGCGGATAATGTCCTCCTCCGGAGCCGCCACCTTTACAGACAGAATCTTTTCCTTCTCTCCCCGATTCAGGGCCAGAACCCTGTGGCCCGCCGCCTTCCGGATAGTCTCTTCATAATTATAGTACATCTCATAAACCGACTCTGTCTTCTCATCCTTTGCCGCAGACTGGATGCTCCCCTGCTTCAGGGTAAGATTGCGGATGTAGGTCCGGTATTTGGCCTCATCGGAAATCCGCTCCGCCAGAATATCCCCGGCTCCGGCTATGGCGTCCTGAACGGAAGCCACGCCTTTTTCCTCCGATATATAGGCCCGGGCCGCTTCTTCCAAGGGCTCCTTCATCATCTGCAGGGCTATGGCGTCCGCCAGAGGCCCCAGCCCCTTCTCCTGGGCGATGGTCGCCCTGGTCCTTCTCTTGGGACGGTATGGGCGGTACAAATCCTCCACCGCCACCAGCGTGGCGGCGTTCTGAATCTGCCGCTCCAGCTCCGGCGTCAGCTTCTCCTGCTCCCGGATGGAGGAGAGCACCTGCTCTTTCCGCTCCTCCAGGTTCCGCAGATACCGAAGCCTCTCATCCAGGCTTCTTAACACCTCGTCATTTAACGCGCCTGTGGCTTCCTTGCGGTAGCGGGCAATAAACGGGATGGTGTTTCCCTCATCAATCAGTTTCACCGCCGCCTCTACCTGGCCGCGGCCAATATTCAGTTCTTCCTGTAATGCCTTGATAATATCCATATCGCTGTCTTTCCCCTTGCTATTTGTTATCCTTTAAGTCCTCTGGCCTGCCTGTCCATATCTTCAATCACAATATCATAAATCTCACCTAATGTAGAACAGTACTCCAGAACCTTCCACGGCTCATTGGTGTGAAAATGTATCTTTATCAGCTCATCATCCCCAACAGCCAAAAGGCAGTCGCCTTTCAGGTTCCGCGCAAAATAATCGCTGATTACATCCTCGTCCAGGTCTTCCCCCTCTATCAGCAGTTGGGTATCATACTTAAATTCCAGCATCGCGTATTCTCCTTCTCTTCCGACCAGACGGCCGGCTCTCCCCATTATATAGCGAATCTCTGCCTACGTCTAGACAGTATTTTATTTTCGTGATACAATTAGGATTACCGCAAAAGTATGCCGTCCAACCGGCGGCGTAAGTTCAGGTACGCCAAATGCGCCCCTTGTATTCTCCGGCGCCGCCTGCTGCCAGGCGCATGAAGGTTTGCCGCAGAAAAAAGAAAGAAGGAAATCATATGGACGAATACCGCAATCAAAACTCTGATGAACAAAACGGCTCTGACCGGCCACATCCATCTGAGTCCCCATATAGCTCCGGCTCCCCCATGGGAAACCAGCCCGGACAGGCCCCTAACCAGCCGCCATACGGACAGCAGCCGTGGCAGAATGCTTCCCAGAATGACCAGCAGTACTGGCAGAACGGCCCGCAGAATAATCAGCAGTACTGGCAGAGCAATTCCCCCAACGGACAGCAGCCATGGCAGAACGGTCCCCAGAACAATCAATCCTACTGGCAGAATGATTCCCAGAACAACCAGCCGTACTGGCAGAACAATTCTCCCAATAACCAGCCGTACTGGCAGAACGGACAGCCTCCCAAAAGGCGCAACAACCTGGCTCTGGCGTCCATGATTGTGGGCATTTTTGCCCTTATCACCTGCTGCGTTCCTTTTATCCAGTTCCCTCTGGCCGTTACCGCGATTGTGCTCGTGATTCTCTCAAAGAAAAAACAGCCTTTAAGCGGCTTTGCCATTGCCGGACTGGTCATGGGCATTCTGGCCATCCTTTTGAGCATCGTGATGCTGCTCTATTGGGGAGCTTACCTGCAGTTGATGAACGACCCGGAGTTTTCCAAAATCCTTAATGAAATGATGGAGATGTATCAGTAAACGCGCAGAGGGATATGCAGCCATAAAAAGCCATATTCCTTTCTGCTGAGAAAACCAGTGCCGTCCGCCGGTATTACAGCCGGCTGGTACGGCACTGGTTTTCTCTTGGTTTTTAACGGATTACTTTATTACCCCGTCATTCACCATCTCTGTATGCAGTTTCTTTGCCAGAGCCAGGTAATTGTCCCATGCGGTGTTTCTAAGGGTAAATCCTCCGGTTTTATAATCGCCGGTGTCCTCAGTGGCCGGAAGGTCCGTCAAATCAAACAGATCCTGGGTCTCAACCACCTTTGCGTTCAGCGCGTCCATCTGCACGTTAAAACCGATTCTGGACGGCTCCTCATAATAAATGCTGTAATATTTGGAAGTCCGGTAGTGGGGCTTTAAGACCTCATCTGCAATTTCCTCCGGGCTGTCGGCAAAAATCTCATCGTACTGACAGTCAATAATTTTGCCGTTTTCCACTACAATATCCAGCTTGCCGGACAGTCCCCCGCCCAGGTCTTCCGCAATACTGTAGTATTTCTGGGTGCTGCCTTCATCCAGTCTCTCCGCAATCACGGCTGCCATGGGAATCATGCTCTGCTGAACCGAATTGCTGGCGCCGGCTACGCAGTCAATCTCGTCTGTCAGGCTCTGATTTTCTATCATCTGCTGCTCAGCCGCCAGAATGCCCTGAATAAACGCCACGCCTTTTCTCTCGCCCATCGTAAAATTGTACTCGGAAAGGCGCTTGCCCTGGTCCTGGTACAGGCGGGTATAGTAGTTGGGACGGCCGGTCTCGTTAAACTCGACCATCAGAAGCTCTCCCTCATCACTGGTTACCACCTCCAGCACTCCTGTGTGTCCCTGACGGAAGACCTGGCTCTCCTTGAAATAATTTCCCTTTACAATGCCGTATTCCGGCTTCACGGACCAGCCCTCGTCAAACAAAGTAGCCTGCTTTTCATCCAGTGCCGCGTTGGCCTCCTCGTTTCCTGACGCTGTATTTAACGCCTTCTGGACCGCATTTTTTATACCGTTGGAAGAAAGGGTCGCACCGGAAACGGCGTCCACCTCTGTGGACTGCTTCTCCACAATGGCGCTGGGAAGGGACTCAATGGCTTTGCTGCCGATGCCGTCCGTCTCCGAATCAGAAAGAATCGTTACGCCAAGAATCTTCTGCGCATCTACCTCCACAGATACCTTGATGGCGCCGCCGAAGCCGTCAGCCTCCGCTTCGTAGGTTCCCGGCTGGTACATCCCCCCTGCCGATGCCGTGGTTTCTTCCTCCGTCTTTGCTGTCTCCTTGGTTTCTGCCGAAGTCTCTGCAGCCGTTGTGGTTTCCGCCGGCGCTGTCGTCGCCAGAGCCTGTGTCTGTGCCGGCTGACTGCATCCTGCCAGTGCGATACTCGCCGCAATCACTGCCAGATGTCTCTTCTTCATGGTCTAATCCTCCTGTTTTTGCTGATGGTAAAATTTATGTACCTGTCTGGTCACTATATCATAACAATTTTATGGGGTTTCGTCAATTGAAAGGGGGTGTTATTTGTGCAAGTTCATGAATATTCTTATTTCGGTACACCAGGTCATCCCTGACCGTAAATCCAATCCTCTCCCAGAACCCGTTGCCAACTGCATTGCTTTTAAAAGCGACTAAGCCAACTTTATGGATTCCTTCCCTCTCCAAAGCGTCCATGGCGCTGTCTACAAGTTTTTTGCCTATTTTCCGATTTCTATAATCCGGCAAGACAGCCATATGGTAAATATATCCTCTGCGGCCGTCATGGCCAGCCATAATCACTCCCACAATCTGTTCTCCATCCTCCGCAGCAAAACATGATGTCGGATTGCGCTTTAAGAATTTACCGATTCCTTCTCTGCTGTCATCGGTTGTATTGAGCCCTATTCCCGGCGTGTTCATCCACAAATCCCGGATTCTGTCGTAATCCCTGATATCCATTACCCTGATTTTTATCACTTTGTCCTCCTTGCAGCTGACCTGTACGAAAGGTTTCAAATACCATTCTTCAAATCCATATTCGGGTTATTGACCGCCATACTCTCTACCCCCACAGCACAAGGAGCCTCATAAATTTTCTGTGGCTAAAGCTCCGAATACTTTTCCTCTTTATTCCTTTCAAAAATTTCTAAAGTGCCATTATATTGCCTTATTAATTGTTTTTTCAAATTCTTGAATATGGGGTCATTATATAGCCGCGGAACTGAACTGCATATAATCCTCACACATATCCTCCGTTTTAATTTGGAGCCATACATGTCAATGGATGCTTTCAACTGCTTAATTGCGTGATATAGGTTATTTCCCTTCAGCTCAACAAAAATTGCCGTCGGGCAATCTGAATCATATACTATATATAAAAAATCGCATTTCAATATCTGTGATTCATCATAAATAATGCCGCCATCCATATGAAACAGGGCAATCTTATACCCTTTATCATTTATTAAATTATACCTTTTCCTGTTTTCTTCACAAACCGCCTGCTTCCTAAAATCTCTATAAAAATGCATCTTCTCTTATTTTTGCAATCATATGTCTCATCGGCACAACATTCCTGTAATTCCTTACAAATCATATTTCATCTCCAGTATATCAAGCTTATCGGATTCCTCATTAATTTCCTGTGAAATTGTGTCTATCTCTATAGACTCAATCAGTCCGGATATTTTATCAACAATATTTTTCAACGTATCTTTCCCATTTTCACCAATTTTGTATGCCAAAATTTTTTGAGGTGAAATTCTAAGCTGCTTTCTGATAATGGTTTCTTCGTTTTTGTTGGCCCCAATGTAATTTTCTACAGACGCAGACTGTATCAGCAGATTCGCAGAAGAAAGAATATATGGGCTATGAGTAGTTACTAAAAATCTACTGTTGCTGGAATTCATTGTCAGGGCAATCAACTCAACAATATTCCTCTGTGCTGCCGGATATAGATGCGCCTCCGGTTCCTCTAAAACAATATAGCTTTTTTTGTTCTCAAGAATAGCGACAAACAGCAGCAACAGTATCCATAAGGATTCCTGCTGGCCAGAAGAACCATAAATTAATTTAACCCAATGAGTATCATCAAAATATAATTTTTCTCCATCCGTATCATTGACATACTCTGCCTTTAATATTTTTTTAATCAGTTCTTTTGCAATATTTGTATCCGCATTTTTTATCTGCCCCTGCACAGTTTTTAAATAATCATTTACAACATTATCCAGCTTACTGCCAAAGCGCGCCCGTGTTAACCGTATTTTCTCAATAAATTCTTTCATTGGCAAATCCAATATTGAAATATCAATTACATCTAATTGGTCTGATAATACGGATAACAAACTTCTTCCGGCCGGGATATATATGATATCTTCATCCGACTCAAAAATTTTATTGGCCAGTTCTGTGAAATGCACTTTTATTTCACTTTTCAGGCGAAGTTTATTGTTAAAATTAGCAACAAAATCCGCACTGGATTGCAGCTGATTTTCCCTGTATATCCTATGAGCATCCAGGAGAGACGCTCCAATCTCTTTTTCTAATCTATCCGAAAACTTAAAGAAAGCATACCCCTCTCTTAAACTAAGAGCTACCTCTTTTCCGCTCTTATACGAATAAATAATTTTAAATGAAGGCATATGTTTCGTTGTCCCAAAACATCCCATAAAATTTTTACGAATATACTTCAGAAAATTAATATACAGCTCATTTGGATGTGTCTGTAAAAAAGTTACATCCTGTAAAATAAAATCAACATAATAATCACGGATTTTTTTGCAAAAAAACAAAACTTTTCCAATTGTACTTTTCCCAGATGCCTGGGGGCCAATTATTATATTAATATTTTTATCTGCATCAATTTTAAGATTATTTATCGGTCCAAAATTTCTTATTTCTAAAAAACTCATATACCTCCGCCTCCTCCAAGCAGTCAGGATTAATACATTTATCATATCATGGGGGCCGGCTTTTTACAAGTTCCCTGCTCTCCCTCTACGGTATCAGCTCCGCTCCCCACCAAAAAAGCGCCAGATTTTTCACCGCCCAGTTAACCGCCGAAATCCCAATTCCCACATAAACCTCCGCCTCATAATGCCCCAAAAATCTGACGATTCCAGCCCGCCCCTGCCTCCTCCCCCATCTTCTCAAAGCCCATGCCCCGGACTCCAGGACTATCACAACGGCCATATATCCCACCAGGGGATGGTACCACAGACTCCGTCCAATCTCCCCCTGCATAAGATACCGCAACGCCCTGGTTCCTCCGCACCCCGGACAATAAAGCCCTGTAAGAGAACGAAACAGGCAGGGACACCCCTGCCTGAAATACTCCTTTAACACCTTAACCGCATATGTCACAACCGTCATAGCCATCATGGTCCCGCTCACTGGCGGTCGCCCCTAATAACCTGGAGCACCCGCTCATTCTCCGCCGTAAGCTCCTCCTTCAAAATCTCCAGATTCTCCGTAAACCTGGCTTCCTTCATCTCCCCTGTGAGGAAGGCGAACTCATCCGGCCCGTCCAGCTGCACAAACCTGGACTTTCCGAAGGCGGCCTCCACCAAATCCTTTCTGTCCTCACAGCTTCCCGACACCCGGACAAAGTAACGGTAAATCAAATCCTGTCCCGAAGCCACAGACAGCTTCTCCCCGCTCCACCCAATGGGAACGTTGGAGCTGATATGCTTGGCCTCTTCCACCATATCGGCCACCACCGCGCTGGCCGTAGGCAGTTTGCCCGCACCGCTTCCGTAGTACATGGTCGTTCCCACCATATTGCCCTTGACCACAATCCCGTTGTACACATCGCTGACCGCGTACAGCGGATGGTCCTTGCCAATCATCAGGGGAGCCACCCAGGCGTAGGTCTTTCCGTTCTCCATGCGGCTCTGCCCCACCAGCTTGATGGACATGCCAAGAGCGTCCGCATAGCGGAAATCCATATCCGTAATCTTGGTAATCCCCTCCGTGGGAATCTCCTCATAGTTCACTTCCCTGCCTGTGGCCATGGCTGTCAGGATGGCAATCTTCCTGCAGGTGTCATGTCCCTCCACGTCGGCTTCCGGATTCCGCTCCGCATAACCCAGAGCCTGAGCTTCCTTTAAGGCCCGCTCAAAGGAAGTCCCCTCCTTGTCCATCTTGGTCAAGATAAAATTGGTGGTGCCGTTTAGGATGCCGGTAATCTCCTCAATCTTCTCCCCCATAAGGCAGCGGTACAGCGGACGGATAATGGGAATCCCGCCTCCCACGCTGGCCTCGAACATGAAGTTGACCTTTTTCTCCCTGGCAATGGCCAGAAGCTCCGTGCCGTGGGCTGCAACAAGGGCCTTGTTGGAGGTAGCCACATGTTTCCCCGCCTCCAGGCACGCTTTCACAAAAGGATAGGCCGGTTCCAGGCCCCCCATGGTCTCCACCACAATCTTTACCTCTTCATCCTGGCAGATGACCGAAAAATCGTGGACAATCAGCTTCTCCACCGAAGTCCCCGGAAAATCCCGAAGATCCAGAATATATTTCACCGAAAGCTCCTGCCCCACGCTGGCGGCCAGAACCTCCTTATTGGTCTCAAGCACCTCATAAACACCGGAACCAATGGTCCCGTAACCCATAATCGCAACTTTAATCATCTTATCCTCCTGGGAAAATCACGGGTTCCAGTCATCCCTGAACCCTTATGGGGAACTTCCTTGCCTGCCGCAAAGCCCGCCTCCGTCCGACTGCTCTCACAAGCCGTCCGAAAAGAGCCGGGCCCTCATGCCGCAATACTATTCCCTTGCCAATATCTTCACATAATGAACTCCCTGCATGGCCTCCATCTCCTCCGTCATGGCAGAGAGACTGCCTGTATCCGACCGGACCTCCACACTGATGGTCAGAGTGGCAATGGAGTTCACAGGAATACTCTGGTAAATGGTCAGGATGTTGGCCTTGTACACCGCCACAATCCGCAGCAGATCCGACAAAAGCCCCTGCTCGTCATCCATCTGCAGGACGAACGTAACCGTCTTTCCCTTGGTATTGTCATAAAACGGCAAAATATCATCTTTGTACTTGTAAAAAGAACTGCGGCTGATGCCCACCACGTCCGTGGCCTCCTGGATGGTCATGACCTTCTCCGACTCCAAAAGCTTCTTCGCTTCCACCACTTTCAGCAAAATCTCCGGCACAGCCTTCTCCTTCACCAGAAAATACTTTCCCTTTTCTCCCACGCTAGCCCATCCTTCCTGCCAAACACAAACCATTCGTTCGCACCACATACACATCTGTACTCACGTGAAAGATATTAGCACATTTGTATTTCTGTTGCAACTACTTTTTTTCGCCGCCCAGACGAATCCACCGCAGATACGCGCTGATAAACGGGTCCAACCCGCCGTCCAGCACCGCGTTTACATTGCCGCTCTCCTCATTGGTCCTGTGGTCCTTCACCATGGTGTAGGGCTGGAGCACATAGGAGCGAATCTGACTCCCCCACCCGATCTCAGCCACATCCCCGCGGATATCCGAAAGATTGGCTGCATTCTCCTGCTGCTTTAAGATAAACAGCTTGGATTTCAGCATCTGCATGGCTTTGTCCTTGTTCTGGAACTGGGACCGCTCATTCTGGCACTGCACCACGATCCCTGTGGGGATGTGGGTAATCCGGATGGCGGAGGACGTCTTGTTGATGTGCTGCCCGCCGGCGCCGCTGGACCGGTAGGTGTCGATGCGCAGGTCGTCCTGGTTAATCTCCACGTCCAGATCCTCCTCAATATCCGGCATAATATCGCAGGACACGAAAGAAGTCTGCCGCTTTCCCGCCGCGTTAAAGGGGGAAATCCGCACCAGACGGTGAACTCCGTGCTCCGATTTCAGGTAGCCGTAAGCATTCTCCCCGTTAATCTGCACGGTGACAGACTTAATGCCCGCCTCGTCTCCGTCCAGATAGTCCAGAACCTCCGTGGTAAATCCCTTCTTATCCGCCCACCGGCAGTACATGCGGTAAAGCATGCTGCACCAGTCGCAGGACTCCGTTCCCCCGGCTCCCGCGTTGAGACGCAAAATGGCGTTGTTATTGTCGTACTGTCCGGACAGAAGCGTGGTGATACGCAGGGACTCCAGCTCCCCCTCAAACTCCTGAAGCATCTGTTCAATCTCCGGAATCACGTCCGGGTCATTTTCTTCATATCCCATCTCAATGAGAAGCCCGATCTCCTCATACTGGTTCTCCAGCTTCTGAAAGCCTTCCACCGTATCTTTCAGGTTCTTGGCCTCCTTCATCAATTTGGTGGAGCGCTCCGGGTCGTCCCAGAATCCCGGCTCCTCCATCGACCTGTCAAGTTCGGCAATCCGTTTTATCTTGTTGTCCAGGTCAAAGTGAATCCCTCACTTCCACTAATGGTTTATCATACGTTGATAACGTATACTTGAACTGGTCCAATTCTACCACTGTGTCACCCTCTTTCTTTTCTTTAAAATTTTTTAAATCTCCCGCTGTCAGAACCGGAGACAAACACCCTCGGCCCCGTCAGCGGATATATGTGAAAAGCCGTGACTGCGGAAGCTTCCGCAGCCAGGGCTTTTACAAATATGCATCCTGATGTTATGCCATATAAAACCTCTGCGGCCGGAACTCTCCGTCCGCCGCCCCGTACGCCCGCCTATTTAATGCGCCCGCAGCACTGCTTATACTTCTTCCCGCTGCCGCAGGGACACGGGTCGTTGGGGTATACCTTGCGCTCAATCTTCCGAACCGGAGCTTTCACGGCGCTGTCGTCCTTGTTGGTGCCTGTCACTTTGGCCGCGGGCTCCCTCTCTACCTTCTGCTCTACCCGGATGTGGAACAGGATGCGCACCGTATCCTCCTTCACCGCAGCCGTCATGCCGTCAAACATCTCGTACGCGCTCATCTTGTACTCCACCAGCGGGTCTCGCTGGCCGTAAGCCTGGAGGCCGATACCCTGGCGCAGCTGCTCCATATCGTCGATGTGAGACATCCATTTATTATCAATAACTTTGAGAAGAATCACCCGCTCCACTTCACGGATCTGCTCCGAATCCGGGAACTGGGCCTCCTTAGCCTCGTAAAGCTTAATGGCAGCTTCCTTCAGCATGTGCTTCAGCTCGTTCTTCTTCATGGAGTTCTTCTGCTCATCCGTCAGCTTCACCGGCTCCAGGGGAATAATGGGAAGCAAAAGGTCATTGAGCTCCTTAATCTCCCAGGTATCCGCAGCGGCGTCATCGGGAATGGCCATATCCACCGCATGCTCCACGATGTCTGTGACCATCTTCAGGATAACGTCCCGCATGTTGTCCCCGTCCAGCACCTTGCGGCGCTCCGCGTAGATGACCTCCCTCTGCTCGTTGGCCACCTCGTCGTATTTCAGCAGGTTCTCACGGATTCCGTAGTTGTTGTTCTCTATCTTCTTCTGGGCCTTCTCGATGGCGTTGGACAGCATCTTGTGCTCAATCTGCTCTCCCTCCGGAACCCCCAGTGCATTGAACATGTCCATAAGCCGCTCGGAACCGAAGAGGCGCATCAAATCGTCCTCAAGGGAGATGTAAAATCTGGACTCGCCGGGATCGCCCTGACGGCCGGAACGGCCTCTCAGCTGGTTGTCAATACGCCTGGACTCGTGACGCTCCGTGCCGATGATCTTCAATCCACCCAGCTCCCTGGCCTTGTCGTCCAGCTTAATATCCGTACCGCGGCCTGCCATGTTGGTGGCAATGGTCACTGCCTTGTAGACGCCGGCCTCGGCCACGATCTCCGCCTCCAGCTCATGGAACTTGGCGTTGAGAACCTTGTGGGGAACCCCCTTCCTCTTAAGCATCTTGCTCAGAAGTTCGGAAGTCTCGATGGTAATGGTACCCACCAGAACCGGCTGGCCCTTTTCGTAAGCCTGCTCCACGTCCTCAACCACGGCGGCAAATTTCTCCTTCTTGGTCTTGTACACCACATCGTTTAAATCCTGACGTGCAACCGGCTTGTTGGTGGGAATCTCGATGGCATCCATGCCGTAGGTGTTGCGGAACTCCTTCTCCTCTGTCAGAGCCGTACCGGTCATGCCGGCTTTCTTTCTGAATTTATTGAAGAAGTTCTGGAACGTGATGGTGGCCAGAGTCTTGCTCTCCCGCCTGACATTCACATGCTCCTTCGCCTCGATGGCCTGATGAAGTCCGTCGGAATACCGCCGTCCCGGCATGATACGCCCTGTAAACTCGTCAACAATAAGCACTTCATCGTCTTTTACCACATAGTCTTTATCCCGGAACATCAGGTTGTTGGCCCGCAGCGCCAGGATAATGTTGTGCTGTATCTCCAGATTCTCCGGGTCCGCCAGGTTCTCTATATGGAAGAAATCCTCCACCTTCTTGACTCCGGACTCCGTCAGGTTCACCACCTTGTCCTTCTCATTGACCACATAATCCCCGGTTTCGGTGATGTCCTCGCCCATAATGGCGTTCATCTTGGTGAATTCCCCGGAAGCCTCGCCCCGCTCCAGCTGTCTTGCCAGAACGTCGCAGACCTCGTACAGCTTGGTGGACTTGCCGCTCTGGCCGGAGATAATCAGAGGCGTCCTGGCCTCGTCGATAAGGACCGAATCCACCTCATCGATGATGGCAAAGTCCAGTTCACGCAGAACCATCTGTTCCTTGTAGATGGCCATGTTATCCCGAAGGTAATCAAAGCCCAGTTCATTGTTGGTCACATAGGTGATATCGCAGGCATAGGCTTTCTTCCGTTCCTCAGAGGTCATGGAATTCAGCACCACGCCCACGGTCAGGCCCAGAAATTCGTGGACGCTTCCCATCCACTCCGCGTCACGCTTGGCCAGGTAGTCGTTGACCGTGACGATGTGGACCCCCTTGCCCGCCAGGGCGTTTAAATATGCCGGCGCCGTGGACACCAGCGTCTTTCCTTCACCGGTCTTCATCTCCGCGATGCGTCCCTGGTGCAAAACGATGCCGCCGATCAGCTGCACCGGATAGTGTTCCATATTTAATGTTCTTCGCGCTGCCTCCCGAACCGTAGCAAACGCCTCAGGAAGAATATCGTCCAAAGTCTCCCCCGCTGCCAGCCTCTCCTTAAAGACTCTGGTGCGGTCCTTAAGCTGCTCATCGGATAGTTCCATCATGTCCGGGCGCATGGCCTCAATCTTACTCACAATAGGGTATATCATCTTCAGTTCGCGCTCACTGTGAGTTCCGAACATTTTTTCAATGAGATTCATGAGCTTCTCTCCTATACTGTCTCTTCATAATTTTACGGTATAATCTTATACATTGTATCACCAACCTCTGTTTTATTCAACTAATTCCCCTGTTCTTAACAAAAAATTCATTTTTCAGGATTACATAATATTTCCTCTTATGGTAAACACAGCAGTTTTCACAAAAATTATGTTCGGTTTCCTCCTTGTCCACATTTTCCACAGGATTAAATCCACATACCTCTTCAAAGTTATCCACATAAAAAATCCTTATTTCACGGGAAAAAGCAGTTATGCACAGAGTTATCCACATTATCCACAGGGTTTTTCACCCGTTTTCTTCCTGTCACACCCCAATATACACCTCTTCCCTTTTTGTTCATTACTCATAAACCGACACATTTCGACACGTTTTTTTGCACAGTAAGTCGGTGAATTTTAGAAAAAATTCCGCTTAATTGTCAAAATATTCTTCTTTATCACATTGAATATTTCGACTATCTGTGCTATACTAAAACCATCTCAAAAGAAGGAGTTGATTATATGCGTTACACGATTACAGGAAGAAACATCGAAGTGACTCAGGGACTTCGGGAAGCTGTTGAGGACAAGCTGGGCAAGCTGGAGAAGTACTTCACCCCTGACACGGAGGCAGCCGTCACTCTGAGCGTTCAGAGGGAACTGCAGAAAATCGAGGTTACCATCCCCGTCAAGGGCAGCATTATTCGTGCGGAAGAGTCCAGCACGGATATGTATGTGTCCATCGACCTGGTGGAAGAGATTATAGAGCGTCAGATCAAAAAATACCGCAAGAAACTCATTGACAAGAAGCAGTCCGCACAGGCCTTCTCCGCATTGTTCATGGAGGAGGAAGAGGATGTGCACGATGAAGAGATCCGCATCGAAAAGACGAAACACTTCGACATGAAGCCCATGTATCCTGAGGATGCCTGCCTGGAGATGGAGCTTCTTGGACACAATTTCTACATGTTCCTCAACGCCGAGACCGACCAGATCAGTGTGGTTTACAAGAGAAAAGCCAACTCCTACGGACTAATCGAGCCGGAAGCATAGACGACAAGGCTGCTGCACGATTCGTGCAGCAGCCTCTTTTATAAACTTTCTATTTAACGTTCTGCCAGATACCTCTCTGCGCTGATCACCGCATTGGCCCCGTCGGCCGCTGCCGTCACAATCTGCCTTAACTGCTTTGTCCGCACATCCCCCGCCGCAAAGATGCCGGGAACGGATGTCCTTCCCTCTTCTCCGGCTTTGATATATCCTCTCTCCATCTCCACCAGCCCGTCAAACGCCTGGCTGTTGGGAACGATTCCCACGGCGATAAACACTCCCTGAACCGGAAGCAGAGAGTTCTCCTGCGTCTTTTTATTCTTAATCCTGAGATTTTCCACCCTGCCTTCGCCTATTATCTCTTCAACCACGGTGTCCCACAGGATCTCTATGTTTTCCTGTTTAAATACCGCCTCCTGCAGGCTCTTAGCCCCCCGCAGCTGGTCTCTGCGGTGAATCAGATACACCTTTTGACATATCCGTGACAAAAAGACAGCATCCTCCAGGGCTACATCTCCGCCGCCTACTACGGCAGTGGTTTTATTTTTGAAAAAGGCCCCGTCACAGGTAGCACAGTAGGACACGCCCATACCGGACAGTTCACTCTCCCCCGGCACATTCAGATTCTGGTGATGCGCCCCTGTGGCTATAAGTACGGTTTTGGATTTGTAGATGCCGTTTTCACAGATCACGGATTTCACATCCGTCCCCTGGGGCGCCAGCTCCGCAGCGTGGAGAATCTCCTCCTGTTCCACACCTTTTGCAGCCCCGGCGGATTTTTCCTGTCCGGTTTCCACCTTTCTCACATCATCCGTCACAAACCGTGTCCCCAGCTTATCGGCATGTTCCCGAAGCTTTGTCCCCAGATCAAACCCGTTGATCCCCGGAAGCCCCGGATAGTTATCCACCTCATAGGTGGTAAGCACCTGCCCTCCGCTTACCATGTCTTTCTCAATAACCAGTGTATCCAGCCGTGCCCTCTGGGCATAAATTGCCGCCGACAGCCCTGCCGGCCCGGAACCCACAATAATCATGTCGTACAACCTGTCCATATGCTTCACCTCATTTTTCATAATTTTTCAAACCGCCTGCGGCGATGTGATTTTCATGCCTGAATCATAACTATTCTACCACACCCTTTCCCAAACATACAAACACAACTTTTCTCCACGGTCAAAACGTGGTATACTTGTTACAGTTCGCAGAACGGCTGAGAACCGCAGCGTACGTTCCGTATATCCGACAATCTCATTTTATTAAATAAGGGGTGATTTTATGGCCAGAAAAACAGTTCTGGTAACCGGCGCTTCCCGTGGAATCGGAAAGGCCGTCGCCGTAAAGTTTGCGAAGAAAAATTACAATGTAGTCATCAACTGTATTCACAGCGAAGAACGCCTGATGCAGACAAAAAAAGAAATTGAGTCCTACCAGGTTCCATGTCTGGCATTTATGGGGGACATGGGCGACCCAGCCCAGTGTGAAAAATTATTCGTACAAATAAAAAAACAATTCGGCTCCCTGGACGTGCTGGTGAACAACGCAGGTATCTCCTACATCGGTCTTCTCCAGGATATGAAAAGCGAGGACTGGGAACGGATTATCCGCACCAACCTTACCTCCGTATTCAATCTGAGCAGGCTGGCCATCCCCGGTATGGTAGCACAGAAATACGGGAAAATCATCAACATCTCCTCTGTATGGGGCAATGTAGGCGCTGCCTGTGAGGTGGCCTACTCCGCAACCAAGGGCGGTATCAATGCTTTCACCAAGGCCCTGGCCAAGGAACTGGCCCCCAGCAGCATACAGGTCAATGCTGTAGCCTGCGGGGCCATTGACACGGAGATGAATCAGTTTCTGGAGGAGGATGAACTCATCGGACTGGTGGAGGAGATTCCTGCAGGCAGGCTGGGCAAGGCGGAGGAAGTAGCTGACCTGGTGTATCATCTGGGATATAAAAACTCCTATCTGACCGGACAGGTCATAGGTCTGGACGGAGGGTGGACCTGATATGCCGACTACGTATGCCCACTACCGTTTTGGGAGGGATGTGTATAAACGGCTTCCCAAACAGGCACAGGATATTATACGGTCCCACGGCGGCCTCTACAACATAGGTCTCCACGGCCCGGACCTTCTGTTTTACTATAAAGTATACAAAAAAAATCCTGTAAGCCAGACAGGATTTGCCATGCACGAACTGCCGGCCACAGAATTCTTTGAACACGCAGCCGGGATTATGCAAAAAAGGTACCTGAAGCATGCTTTAAAAACAGACTTCTCGTTTCTCACTGCCTCAAAATATGCTTACCTTTTCGGCTTTCTCTGTCATTTTGCTCTGGACAGCAGCTGCCACCCATATGTGGAGCGCATGGTTCGGGAAACCGGAATCTCCCACAGCGAGATAGAGGCCGAGCTGGACCGGGATCTGATGATACGGGACGGGATCGACCCGATGGTCTGCCGCCCCACATCTCACCTGCGTCCAAAAGCATTTTACGGAGGGATCATCGCAAGATTTTTCCCCGGCGTTTCCCCGGGGCAGATCGTGACCGCTATCCGCTCCATGCGGTTCTGCTGCAACCTGCTGGCGCCCTCCGGACAGAAACTCCGCTCCGTAATCCTGCGTTTCCTGAAAGGCACGCCTCTTCCTGCCACAGTCCGGGAAATGATCATCAAGGAGCATCCCAATCCGGCCTGCGCCCCTATTACAAGAGAGCTGGAGCGAAGATACCTGTCGGCCATTGACAACGGGGCGGAACTGATAGTCAATTTTATGGACCATGTTGAAAACGGGACGCCTCTGGATAAGCGTCTGGAACACACATTCGGGGAGCATTAGCTCCCCCTTTTTGTCCTCAAAAGCTCCGGATCTGATCCTCCGTATCGTCTCCGGTGTTGTCGATCCGCCTGATTACCACATAGTATCCGGCCGTGTCACTGATCTTTACATACACCCGCTCCCCCACTCTGCGCCTGAAAATGGCTTTTCCCAGAGGCGATTCCGTGCTGATCATCCCTTTGAGGGAACTGCCCCTGATGGACGTCACCAGACGATAGGTCTCAACCTCGTCATCATCCTCCATGTAGAGTTCCACCGTGTTATTGATACCCACCTCGTCCTCCCGGGACTCGTCCGACACGATCTGGGCATTTTTCAGCATCCTCTCCAGATACCGGATCCGGCTCTCGTTCTGGTTCTTGTCCTTCTTTGCCGCATAGTACTCAAAATTCTCGCTCAGATCCCCCTGGGCTCTGGCCTCCTTCACCGCCTCGATAGCCACCTTTCGCACCACCAGCTTCCGGTGTTCGATCTCCTTTTTGATCTTTTCCACATCACTTCTTGTCAGCTTTTCGCCCACGGCCCGCTCCTCCTTTCACCCGTTTATCCTCTTCCTTCCCCAGCCTTATATCCTCCAGATATTCCGCCACATCCTCTTTTGCATGGCTTAAAAGATAATTCTTTCCTCTCCCCGCCCCCTGGCGCAGAGGTTCCAGATGCTCTGTCTCGATCTGATGTTCCGCATACAGAATATCCTCCCTCAGATCCTGTGCCGACAGAAGGCGGCAGCCCTCTCCCCGGATGATCAGCTGTTCCAGCCCGTCTGAGGTAGCCACGCTTACCTGATGGTCTTTCCCCATCCTGTGAGCCAGCTTTTCGATGTACTGGTCCGCAGTCTCCGCTTCCTTTGTGTATACCACATGGATGTTATTATATTTTATGGCCTGTCCGATACCGCCTTCCACCTTGTAGGCGTCAAACACCAGAATCAGGGTGCATTTTCGGTACCCCTGATAATTGCACAGAATATCCATAAGCTTGTGCCTGGCCCCGTCTATGGTGGCCTGCGCCAGATCCCGCAGCTCCTCCCACGCAAAAATAATATTGTAGCCGTCTACCAGAAGATATTCCTCTTTTGGCTTATCTGCTTTGGAACTCCTTACAGGAGGCCTCTCCTCAAAGCTGACTCTCTTTGGCCCCTGCTGCCGGTATTTTTCCCGTTTACCGGTTCCGTAAGTCCGGATAAATATCGCCTCCAGTTCCTCATCGTCCACATGAAAACTGCCAGTCCCCGGATCGGCCGCCGTCCGGGACTCCTGTGTCCTCCCGGACTCCCTGTCCCTGCGCTCCTTCAGCTCTATGGGGCTCTCTACATGCATGTATTCCTTCACCTGATACCAGGGCACATTAAATCCTGCTCCGTGGGCACAGAACACGGACCCTGACGGATTGTCCCCGTCCGCCTCCGGATCGTACCCCGAAGCCGCGGCCACGGCCTCCTCATTGCGGCAGGGCTCATACCCGGCCGGTCTTAAGGACAGCTGTCCCCGTCCTCTGGTGTAGGATATCACCTCCATCTGGTAATCCCTCATGGCCGCCACCGGTGCGTTTCCGCAGAAAACGGTTCTGTCTCCCTCCTGCTTCGGAGGCTCAAACCGCCCCTGCATCCTGTCAATATCCGACATAGCCCGCCCTGTGTACTCTGACGGCACCTCCAGTCTGAACTCGTAATACGGCTCTAAAAGCCTGCATCCCCCTTCCATCAGTCCCTGACGGACCGCCCGGTAAGTGGCCTGCCTGAAATCGCCGCCCTCCGTGTGCTTCAAATGAGCACGCCCCGCAATCAGTGTAATCTTCATATCTGTCAGCTGGGCGCCTGTGAGCACGCCTCTGTGGCGCTTTTCCTCCAGATGAGTCAGGATAAGCCTCTGCCAGTTCCCGTCCAGAACATCCTGGCTGCACCTGGTATCAAACACGAGTCCACTGCCCCTCTCCCCTGGCTCCATGAGAAGATGGACCTCCGCATAGTGGCGCAGAGGTTCAAAATGTCCCACTCCCTCCGCGGTCTTCGCAATGGTCTCCCTGTAAACGATGCTTCCTGTTCCAAACTCCACATCCACCCCAAACCGCTGCTTTATAAGACTCTTCAGAATCTCTGTCTGCACCTGTCCCATGACCTGAACCTGTATCTCGCCCAGAGCCTCATTCCAGCTGATATGGAGTTCCGGTTCTTCCTCCTCCAGAATCTGCAGTTTCAGGAGCATCCCATGAACATCACAGTCCTGCGGAAGAATTACCTGGTACGTCAGCACCGGAGCCAGAAAAGGCGTTCTCAGACGGCTCTCCACGCCCAGCGCCTGGCCGGGAAAAGTCCGCGACGGCCCCGCGACGGCACACACGGTTCCCGACGGCGCCTCCGGGACCGCCTCATATCTGGCTCCGGAATAGATCCGGATCTGATTCACCTTTTCACCCGGACCGCCGTCCTGTAAAGCCAGCTCCTCCTTCACCTTCAGACTTCCCCCGGTTATCTTCAGATGGGTCAGGCGGCTGCCCTGCTCATCCCTGGATATCTTATAGACCCTGGCGGCAAATTCCTCCCCGTACACAGGCGCCTTTCCGTAAACAGCCAGGCCTTCAAGAAACGCATCTATCCCTTCCGCCCTCAGCGCCGACCCGAAATAGCAGGGAAATACCTTTCTCTCCCGGATCAGACGGGATATCTCTTCATCTGTCACGCTCCCCGTATCCAGATACGATTCCAGCACCTCTTCATCGCACACGGCAAGGTTCTCATCCCTTTCCTCCCTGCTGCCGCCAAAATCCACACAGTTCTCATGAAGCCGTTTCTTCAGTTCCCCCATGAGGAACTCCCTGTCCGTGCCCTTCTGATCCATCTTATTGATAAATAAAAACACAGGGACCCTGTAGCGCCGAAGAAGCCGCCACAAGGTTTCCGTGTGTCCCTGCACCCCGTCCGCCCCGCTGACTACCAGCACGGCATAGTCCAGAACTTGCAGCGTTCGCTCCGTCTCCGGAGAAAAATCCACATGCCCCGGCGTGTCCAGAAGGGTTACCTCCTTCTCCCCCAGTCCAAACACTGCCTGCTTGGAGAAGATGGTGATGCCTCTCGTCCGCTCCAGCTCATAATTATCCAGAAACGCGTCCTGGTTATCTACCCGTCCCATTCTCCGGATGCGCCCCGTCTTAAATAGAATCACCTCCGACAGAGTGGTCTTCCCCGCATCCACATGGGCCAGTATCCCTATGACCAATTTTTCCCTCATGTCCCTGTTGCTGCCTTCCATCCGCTCCACTTACAGCAGGCGCCTTCTCAGCTCTTCCCCGTCCAGGACGCTCAGGTAAGCCGGAGCAATGTCGAACACGGTCTTACATCCCGTCTGTCCTTCCCTGCCAAGCCGATATGCCGCCCTTGCATAGGCCGCGATCACGGATGCCGTAAACTCCGGATTGGAATCCAGCTTCAGGCTGTACTCTATAACATGGCTATTCTCATCCTTCCACCCTGTTCTGCCCGTGCGGATCACGACACCGCCGTGGGGAATACCCTTGTGATCTCTCTCCAGCTCCTCCCCGCTGATAAAATGAACCGTGGTATCATAGTCCGCAAAGTAATTGGGCATGGTCACGATCTCTTTCTCTATGGCCGCCAGGTCCGCTCCGTCCTCCGCCACAACGAAGCACTCCCTGGTATGTTTCTGCCTGACAGACAGCTGAGGCGCCGCCCCCCTTCTCACTGCATCCAGGGCCGCATCCACCGGAATGGTATACTGTCTCGCGTCCCTGACCCCCTTGATCCGCCGAATGGCATCCGAATGGCCCTGGCTGACACCCTTTCCCCAGAACGTATAATCCTGCCCTCCCGGAAGAACCGCATTGGCATACAGGCGGTTTAAGGAGAACATTCCCGGATCCCATCCCACGGAAATCAGCCCCACATGTCCGCTCTCCCTGGCCGCCTTGTCCACAGCATCGAAATGCTCCGGTATCTTTGCGTGGGTATCAAAACTGTCCACCACATTAAACAGCCTTACCAGCTCCGGTGTCTGCACCGGCAGATCCGTGGCGCTGCCTCCGCAAAGAATCATCACGTCCACCGCATCCTTCATGGAGACCGCGTCCTCAACCCTGTACACCGGGACATCGTCCGTCAGAATCTCCACGTTTTTTGGATCCCTCCTGGTAAATACTGCCGCCATCTCCATATCCGGATTGTGTCTCACGGCGCACTCCACGCCTCTTCCCAGATTGCCGTACCCTAAAATTCCTATTCTGATTGTCATAATACATGTCTCCTTTAAAAACTTTTAATATTTATTTGTCGGTTTCCCGCCTTGACAGTGCCCATCTTTTATGCTAGATTAAAGTCACAACGGAAAATACCTGTGAGGGAGTAGTAAGCGCATTCCCCGGAATGTGTGGCAAGTCAACAACCCCGGCCTATGGTCTGGCTTGTCTTAAATAACGAGACTCATGTATAGCTGTGAAGGCTGTGCATAAGTCTTATTTTTTTGACCTGTGGATAGTCATTGCGGCTGTCTGAGGTCTTTTCTTTTGTAAATATAATACGAAAGGACAATCAATTATGAACCTTCCAGTTATTTTATTCCTGTTCCTCTTAGGGATCATCTTCATCGTAAAAGGCGGAGACCTGTTCGTGGATGCCGCCTCCTGGATCGCCGCAGTCAGCGGTATTCCCAAGCTGATCATCGGCGCGACGGTGGTCAGTCTGGCGACCACCATGCCTGAGATGCTTGTCTCCATGATGGCCGCCCTCCAGGGCAAAGTCGATATGTCCATCGGCAACGCCGTAGGAAGCGTCACCGCCAATATCGGCCTGATCATGGCTATCTCCCTGTTCTTCATGCCGGGAGCCATAAACCGGATCGACTATCTGCCCAAAGCGGCTCTGATGATAGGCTCCGCTCTTATTATCGTTATCGCAGGATTCCAGGGACATATTTCCGTTTCCCTGTCCCTTATTCTTCTTGTGATATTTGTCCTCTTTATTTTTGAAAATATCAGTTCCGCCAGGCGCACCATGACGGCGGAAAGCCTGGACAGCGGCTCTCCAAATCGGAACCGTCCCTCCAAAAAGGAAGTGACGGCCAACCTGGTCAAATTCATCCTGGGAGCTGTGGGAATCGTGGTTGGAGCCGATCTCCTGGTGGACAACGGAAGCGAACTGGCCCGAATCGCAGGCATCTCGGAGCGAATCATCGGCGTAACCATCGTGGCCATAGGAACTTCACTTCCTGAGCTGGTAACCACCATCACCGCCGTGGTCAAAAAGCAGTCTTCCCTGTCGGTGGGGAACATTCTGGGGGCAAACATCCTGGATCTCTCCCTGATCATGCCTCTGTGTTCGGTGGTTTCCGGAAAGCCCCTTCCCATCTCCCAGTCGTCCGCTCTTGTGGACCTTCCCGCCTGTCTCCTCGTGGGATCAATAGCCATATTGCCTGCCATGATCTCCTCAAAATTCAGCAGATGGCAGGGAATCGCGCTTTTAACTGTCTATATTGCCTATGTGATCATTACCTGTTTTGTCATAGGAGCCTGACTTTAACTGGTGCAGAGAGTTCGGTTCGCCGGGCTCTCTCACCTCTACAGAGCCGAATCTTCTTTCAATCTTTCCCGGCAGATTTCAATTACCCTCTCCATTGCCGGCCGGCCGGGTCCTCCCAACGTAACCCTCTTCTCCACGCAGGTCTTCATGCTGATGCATTCGTATATATCGTCCTCAAACACCGGACTGACTGCCTTAAATTCCTCCAGCGTCATATCGTCCAGCGCCATATCCTTCTCAATACAGTACAGCACCAGCCGGCCCACGATCCCGTGAGCATCCCGGAACGGCACCCCGTGATTGACCAGATAATCCGCCGCGTCGGTGGCGTTGGTAAAACCGTTTTTCGCGCTGGCCTCCATCACATCTTTCCTGAAACTCATGGAAGCGATCATCCCAGTAAAAAGTGCCAGGCATCCCTTCACCGTATCAATGGCGTCAAAGGTCAGCTCCTTGTCCTCCTGCATATCCTTATCGTAAGCCAGAGGAATCCCTTTCATGGTCGTAAGCATGGACACAAGCGCACCGTAAACCCGTCCCGTCTTACCTCTCACCAGCTCCGCGATATCCGGATTCTTCTTCTGCGGCATAATGCTGCTTCCCGTGCTGTAGGCGTCATCCAGTTCCACAAACCGATACTCATTGCTGTTCCAGATGATGACTTCCTCGCTGAACCGGCTTAAGTGCATGGAAATTAACGACAGCGCGCTTAAAAGTTCAATGACGTAATCCCGATCTGACACGGAGTCCATGCTGTTGAGGGTTGGACCGTCAAACCCCAGAAGGCCGGACGTATAATCCCTGTCCAGAGGATAGGTGGTTCCCGCCAGAGCCCCGGAACCTAATGGACAGTAATTCATCCTTGCTCTGATATCCCGAAGGCGTGTTCTGTCCCTGTAGAACATCTCAAAATAGGCTCCCATATGATGGGCCAGGGTCACCGGCTGCGCCTTCTGCAGATGGGTAAAGCCCGGCATATATGTGTCAAGATTCTCCTCCATAATCTTGAGTATCTCTTTCATAAGCGCCATCACCAGCGTATCAATCTCATCGATCTCATCGCGGCAGTACAGCTTCATATCCAAAGCCACCTGATCATTGCGGCTTCTTCCCGTGTGAAGGCGTTTGCCCGCGTCGCCGATGCGCTCAGTGAGTTTTGCCTCCACGAAGGAGTGGATATCCTCGTGCTCATTGGTGAACACAAGACTTCCTGATTCCAGGTCTCCAAGGATTCCCCTCAGTCCCCCTGTGATCGCCTCCTGATCCTCCTCCGACACGATTCCCTGTCTGGCCAGCATGGACACGTGAGCGATGCTGCCCTCTATGTCATGGCGGTAAAGTTTGCGGTCAAACGACAGAGACTCATTAAAATTGTGAACCAGCTGGTTCTCCTCTTTTGTGAAGCGTCCGCCCCAAAGTTTCATATATCTGTTCTCCTCTCTCCTCTTTGATTTTCAGAAGTGTTCTTCATTCGCTCCCTCTTTCTGCGCATTTCCATAAAAGCCATGGCCGCAAGGCACAGGACACATATACCGCTGATTCCAAGCCCCAGTCTCAGCCCCTGGGGTTCATAGGAAAGGGCCACCGTGTGTTTTCCCTGAGACAGTTCAATCCCAAGAAACGTATCAAAAATCTTGTATGACTCCTGCCGGATCCCGTCCACGGTTACCTTCCAGCCTTTGTCATAGGGCACGCTGGTAAACAGTACTCCCGCCTGACCCGCATCCACTTCCCCTTCCAGCCGTGTATCCACCCACCTGGTTATGCGCAGGGGGTAGCGGTTTAAAATATCATAAACCGATCCAAGTCCCTCGTTGGAGAATCGGTACACCCGGGCCCCCAGGCTCTCTTCATCCTCCTCATTGGTAATCAGGATCTCCACATCCGGTTGACAGATTCCCAGCTCCAGGAAGAATCCACGGTTGATATTTTTAAACGTCTGCGTCTCTTCCCCTATTTTGACCTTGACCTCTTTCACCTTTTTGTTTGAAATGTATGCGTAGTAATCCCCCTGCTGCCCGGGCGTCACCCGAAATGTCGTGCCGCTGTTGTCTCCGCCGGCGTCGATGAGCACCCTATCCGCTCCGATGACATCGCACAGATTGTTCTGAACCTCCGCCGGATTCCCCAGGTCTCTCTGCCAGTCCGTCTCCAGATCCGGCGACACCATAAATCCCACCGGCAGCGTGGCGAGACGGTGATACAGCCATGTATCTCCGCTTCTGTCCATCAGTTCCAGCATCTCGTTGTCTTCCTGCTCAGAGGAATACAGACCGTATTTCACGGAGAAGAGAGAGTCTGCCAGGGGGGTGCTTCCGGTGATGCTGTAGGCATTTGTATTTCCCTCGCATCCGATGTCCTTGAAAAATTCCGTCAGATCCGCGTTGGCTGTGGACGAAAACAGGGATACTGACGGAAAATTCATCCATGCCCCGTCATTCTTTGTCTTCCTGGTCACTTTCTCAATCCGGTAAAATGTGTCGCTGGGGATCAGGGATTCCGCCAGCTTCCTTACGTCTTCATTGTCCTTGACGTAGCTGGTCCTGCTTGTGGTGGTCACGCTGGTCACCGTCGTGTTTACCGCCGCCTCAACCGATACCAGCACAAGGGCCAGAGCCATCACCCCGCCGTATCCCGCCTTTTTCTTTTTATAAAGGTAGAGAATGCCTCCGTACAGAGCCAGAAACAGTATGGCCGTATAGTATGTGTAGAATTCAAAGTGTTCCTGCTCTACCAGCTTTTCCGCCAGAACCACGAATATCACCGCTCCCCAGAAAGAGATAACCACATGTTTCCAGGAAGTTCTGTACAGGTTGATATACGCCCGATAGCAGATCACAAGCATCAGGAAGATGTAGATAAACGATTGCCGGCATGGGAGACTGTTGGGAAAATGAAATCCATGCCACACAAAATTCAGCGTGTTAACCGAAAAACTGGCAAAAAACAGAAGCAGAAGTCCGCAGTACACTGCCTTCTCCTTTAATTTAATCTGCCTGCATCCCAGATACAGCAGAAAGAACATGAGCACCGCCACGCCGCAGTATACATTGGGCCAGTGTTCAAGCCCTATCTCCGTGTCCACAATTCCCAGATGTCTGGCAAACATATCAAAGATGGAGAAATAGGAACTGACCGTCCTGGGAAAATCCGTGTCCGCCGAGGCAGTCGCCTGAAGGGCATATATCTCCGGAAGCAGCACCCCCGCAGCCAGTCCGCCGGCCAAAAGGGAGTACACCGTAAACTGCCGAATGTGAATCATGTAATCCCTTGCCCGCTTTCCCCTGCCTGTATCCAGTATCAGAAGACTGCCGAAATAGATCACCATAAAAATACAGATCATGATGGAAATATAATAATTGGAGAGAATGCTGGCGCCGAGTGCCGCGCAGTACAGCATCCCCTTTTTCTTTCTCACCAGCCGCTCCAGCCCCAGCATTATGACGGGAAACAGTATGATGCAGTCCAGCCACATGATGTTCCAGCTGTAGGCTGCCATGTATCCGGACAATCCATAGAAAATCCCGAAAAGTCCCGCGCCAAAGTCGTCACTGTGACAGTGCTTTCTCAGATACCACGCAAAGGTCATCCCTGCCAGCCCAGTCTTCAGAACAATCCCGTACGTCATAAACTCGATGACCAGGCCTTTGGGGCACAGAAGCAGAAGCCAGTTAAAAGGACTGGCCAGATAGTATGCATACAGGGCGGAAAAATTGACCCCCATGCCTATATCCCAACTGTAAAGCAGGCTGCCGCCCTGGGTCAGCTTGTACTGGAACTCCGAGAAAAAGGGAGCGTATTGATGATACATATCTGTCCTGAGAAAACTTTCCTCCCCGAAGGGAAAGATCCCCCTCTGGACAAAAATAATAATCATCACTGCCACCGGCACGCAAAAAGCAGCCCACAGTCCGTCGGAAGGCCTGAAATATCCCTCCATGGCGGCTGCCGGCTTTCTGAACCAATCGCCTTTCTGTTTTCTTCTGCTCTTTCTGGGGCGGCCGCCATACGTTCTCCCTTCGTCCGCCGGCTCATCCTCCGGCACTTCCGCTGCCGGCTCCAGGCGTCCGTCCAGCAGATGCTCCAGCTCCTCAGACACTCTCTTTATATCCTCATTCTCCATCTCGGCTTCTCCCGTCCCCGGTTTTTTTAAAAATAAACAGCTTGCTGGGAATATAATTCAGCACCATAGAAGCTCCTGACACGATAAGTTTTCCAAAAAACTCATTCCAGTGAAGCATCCCCACCATAATAATCATGCCTGCCATCGTTATCAGAAACGTCGCCACACGGCAGGCGGCAAAGGATACAAATTCTTTCCACATCTGCTTCGGCTTCACCTCAAAACTTTGAAAAACCCAGAACTTGTTGCTCACAAAAGCAAACAGTACGGCCGCTGCCCAGCTCACCGCCGTGGACACCTGGTATTCCGCTCCCATATGCCACAGAATCCGGTGCGTAATCCAGTCCACCGCCGTGGTGAGAACACCGCAGATAATGTAGGTAACGCTCTCCCGGCTGCGCAGACTGCCCCATATATTTGAAATCATGTTCCTGCTCCCGTATACAATGTTTAATAAGAGCTGTGGCGGTGTTTCTTCTCCACAGCTCTCTTATTTTTCTGTGCAATCACTCAAATACTATGCATCCTACCACAAGCTTCTGCAGGTCGCTGGCCTTCTCTATCTCCTGCTCCACATCGCTGTACAGCGACTTCCCGCACTGTTCGATAAGGATCACCCCGTCACATTCCGGCAGTTTCTTCAGCCCTCTGGCATCCTTTAAAAGATTCCCTCCTGTCATCACCTTTATGCCGGGAAGCCTGGAGGACAGCTGGGATACAGCCTCGTCGATATGCGGCTCCGCCGCGCTGCCTATTACCAGCAGGGACCTGGCACCCTCCATGTAGTTGCATATATTGGCGGAGATCAGTCCATACTCTTCATCCTCATTATCGCCGGATGCGCGCCCTTCTAAACCGTTGAGCCACTTATCGATCCTGCCTGCCTTTCCTCCGGCTAAAGGCAGCCTTCCCAGTATCTTTATCTTAAACCGATACTTTAACTCTTTGGCCGAATAAACCTTGTCGCTCATGACAAAGCCGATGCAGACAAAGAACACGGCCATGAAGGCTCCCAGCACGCCGCCGATGACCCCGTACTTTATTCCGCTGCTGACGGGATTGGCCTGCGCCTCGGGGCTCTTTATGTCTTCCAGCTCCTTCTTTTTCTCTTCCAGACTTGCATTCAGCCGGTTCAGCCTGTCCCGCTCCCCGCTCTGCTGGTCCGCCAGAGACAGATCAACTTTGGAGCTGACGCTGTTGCTGATCTCTTTTACCGTATGCAAAGCGATGCCCGATCGGATCCGATCCTGAAACAGCTCCATACCGTCCAGAAGCTGTGTAAGAAGTTTCCTGGCCTCCTCCTCATCCTTATGCCTTACCTGAATTGTCAGCAGATTATCCTGCATGATATAGTGATTATCTTTCTGGTTGCGGATCGTAAATCCGTTATCCCTATTCTGTACGGTCATAAGATCATCCAGACGGTAATAGTCATCCAGACCGATGGTTACGGTTATAAGCTCCTGAAGATACCGCTCCTCCATGCCCATATCGGCCCCTATCTCTGACAGGAGTTCCCCGCTGGTCAGAGCCGACTGGTATGCCCTCATAACCGTGGCCGTAAGATTATCCGTCCCGTATTCGCTGTCCCCGCTTTTATCAGTCTCCACAAAAAGCTCAGCTTTTGCCTCCCATACATCGTAGGGGCTCGTATTCATCAGGATGGAATCCTCCACGTACTTCTGCTGATTAACAATGTCGCTGGTCAGATTATCGATCTCCCTGTTGCAGATCTCCAGCTTCTGTTCATACTCCTCCAGGGCCGCTGCATAGCTGTCGTCCTCATCCCCGGCGCTATTCAGGCTTCTCTGTGCGGACACAGCCTTAAATCCGCCCAGAAGCAGCGCCAGCACCACTGCCGCCGCCAAAATCGGCCTCCACTTGCGCAGAACTGCGAACATAAGCTCTTTCAGATCTATCTCCCGCTCGTATGTATTCTCATAGTCCATAGTTCTTATCTCCTCTGCATTTTACTTTCACAAAGCCCTCTGCACACATCAGCAGGCTTTCCCATTATACCACAGTTTTTTCTATAATGTATTACTTTTATATTATTTTTTCAAATTTCTCCGCCGTCAAACCATGCGGTTCATGTACGACTTCTTCTGCTCCATATTGCTGTGCACATAGATATCCATGGTGATCTTCACGGACGAGTGCCCCAGAATCTCCGACAGCGCCTTGCTGTCAAATCCGTTTTCGATCCACCTGGAGGCAAATGCGTGGCGGAGCGCGTGAATATTGATTTCCGGAATGCTTCGTCTTCTGAGAAGATTCTTAAACCGTCTCTGAACTCCTCTGGGCTCCATGCATCTAACCGTTCCGCTTATGATGTAACAGGCTCCGTCCCTCTTGTATCTCAGCATTTTTAAAATAAGAAAATCCGGAAGAGGTATCTCCCGGAGCGATGTCCCCGTTTTTGGGGTTCCTATGTATACGATTGTCCTGGGCAGACTCTCCTCTGTGTCGGATTTCAGGGGTCTGCACACGCCTCGGCTCATCTCCGGATTGCGGATCCTGGATACCGTGCGGTTAATCTGCAGCGTTCCGCTGGTCCAGTTTACATCCTTCCACTGAAGCCCGCACAGTTCTCCCACCCGAATCCCCGTACAGATCGAAATCAGCAGCCCCAGCTCAAACACATCATCCGATTCCTCCAGATACCGCAGCAGCCTGGCCGAATCCTCCTGCTCAAACATCTTTGTACTTGACCTTTTGTATCTGGGTATATGGTAGCGGAGTCTCTCCCCCGGCTCTATCCCCATATCCTCCCCCATCTGAATGATCCCTTTCAGCAAAAACATGATCAGTCTCATCGTGTTCCAGGATAAATCCTGATCCTGCTTTTCCTGTAAAAACCGGTCCAGCACCTCATTGCTCAGCTTCGCCACCAGGTGCGCCCCCAATTCCGGCAGAATGTGCTTCTCTATCATGGTAGTATAGACTCCGTATGTGGAGGGTTTTACCTGATAGCGGACAGTGTCCGCCCACTGAACACACAGTTCCGAAAGCTTCTTTTCGTTTGTCATGGTTCCATCTCCTTTGCTGTTTGATAGGCCTATCATAGCAAAGAGATGGAAACCACCCCTTCATATTCAGCGCCGCTTTCCTGTCTCCTTCCAAATTTTTGTGTATTTTTTTAAATTTCTCACCATATAAAACGAAAAGAAGTAAACCGACTGAGGCAGCGGCAGCCCGATATGGCGGTACACTCTCCAGTGCATTAGAGCCGCCTTCCCTTTATTGCCGGACTTGGAGGCCCCGCTGACCCGATAAATCAGAAGCGGCTCGTTGACTCCTTTTGCCGTTATCGCTTCATGCTTCAGTACCTTCAGCCATACTGCATAGTCCTCATGCATATCCCCCGGCATCATAGGGTATCTGACCATCAGGGCCTTTTCGGCCAGGACCGAGGAGCAGGAGATGACATTCTGTTTCAGCAGCCCGCGAAATCCCACTTCCTCCGGAACCTCCATCCGATAATCCAGCCGTTCTCCATCCTGGTCCATGAAGGCGGAACCGGTGAAAATAAGCCTGGCATCCGTCCTTTCTGCCAGCTGCACCTGCCGCTCCAGCTTCTCCCTCTCCCAGGCGTCGTCACTGTCCAGGAATGCAATCCACTCTCCCCGGGCCATGGAGACGCCCAGGTTGCGCGTCTTTGCCACCCCCAGATTCCCGTCGTTCTCCATGTACCGGATTCGCGTATCCTGTTCGGCCAGTTCCAGAACCCTCTGCCGCGTATCATCCTTCGATCTGTCGTTGAGCACAATAAGCTCCCACTGCCGGAAACTCTGGGCCATAACGGATTCAATAGCCTGCCTGATGGTCTTCTCCGCATTGTAGGCCGGCATTATCACACTTATGAGCATATCAGATTCCCTCCGTACTTTCCGGTGTCAGCACGATCTTCACCGTCAGAAGCAGCAGCTTCAAATCCAGCCACAGGGAATAATGTTCAATATAGTAGAGATCCAGTTTCAGTTTATCGTAGGGAACCGTATTGTATTTCCCGTAAATCTGGGCGTAGCCCGTAAGCCCCGCCTTCACCTTCATGCGGTACGGAAACTCCGGCAGATTCTCCTTATATTCCTCTATGATCTCCGGCCTTTCGGGCCTGGGACCCACAAAGGACATATCTCCCCTGATGATGTTAAACAGCTGAGGGAGCTCGTCCACCCTCACCTTACGGATGAAAAAACCTACGGGGGTAATCCGGGTGTCCCTCTTTTGTGCCAGCCTGGCCACTCCATCCTTCTCCGCGTCCACCCTCATGCTTCTGAACTTATAGATATAGAATGATTCCCCAAAAAGGCTGCACCTTATCTGCTTATACAGGACGGGTCCTCCGTCGTAGAGTTTGATGGCCAGTGCCGTAATCGCCATGACCGGCGACGTCACCACCAGGATCAGCAGTGCAATGCCGATATCCATCAGCCGCTTCACAGCCATCTGATCCAGTGTCAGCGCATTGCTCCGGTTCAAAAACAGCGGTGTATCAAAAAAATGCATGATCTCCGATCCGGACAGCAGAATGTCCGAAATGCTTGGCATCGTGTAAATTCGGATCCGATGTCCGTAGCACTCCTTCAGAATATCGTTTCTGATAAAATTGGGGACATCCCACAGTATGACCGTATCATACACCAGAAGCTTCTGCCGGATCTTATCCGGCTCCTCCTCCGCGTTGAGACTCTCCGCGATTAAAAATTTATCTTTTCGCTCCGCAATCTTGTTCCGGGCCTCCCCATCCTTATCCCTTCCGTATATGAGAAGCACCCGGTGAGGCGGAAAAAGTTTTCTGTACACCACCATGGACAGCATGGTCCATATGAGCATAAAACCGATCTCCCTGGCCGTGGTTATCAAAATAGGCGTCACCGACAAAAAATGGTACGCCAGGAGAACGACCTCCACATAGAAGACCACATTGGCGCAGATGATTGCCACCACCTGGGAAAGCAGCACGTCAAACTGTTTCAGATATCCGATCTTCAGTCCGCCATATACATGGGTAAAAAACATGAGGGCGACCATATACAGGGTCATAATATACCAGTGCCCTCTCGTCCAGAACGGAATCCTGATGTAGGGGTTATAGTACTCTTTCCAGGTCGCCGTCATCAGCATAGTCTGTATGAATATGTGAACGCCCGAAACCATCAAAGAATAGAGACGGCGTTTTATTTCTTGTATGTTCAACGAATTTCCTCTTTCTCCTTGTATTTTCAGCTGCTGCAAATCATCGCGGTTCACAGATTCCCTGTGGACATAACCGCGGATCCTCACAGTTTTCCGGCCAGCCTCAAAAGAAACGCGCCGGGAAAGGCAGCCATTATCTCCGCCCGGGAAGCCGGAATCTCCCCGAAAGGATTTCTTTTCAGCTTCCAGCAGAAGCAGACGGCATGGGCCACGTATTTGTACCGCAGTACGGACGCGGAAGAGTCCTGGATTCGCTGCTGATAGTACAGCAGCCAGCCCTTGGGATTGTTCTCCCTCAGTTTGTCCACAGACCGGGTCAGACCATCGCCGCGGTACTCACAGATGGTCAGCACTTTCGTGAAAATATGCATTGCATACTGCCGGTCAATCAGGTCAAAAGCCACAGCTTCCGGAATAAATTTTTCATCCTCAAACACGGGAAACGGATACCGTGACAGAATATCGGTCCTGTATACCAGTGTAGTCTCCCCAAAAAACCCTTTCCGATACAGTTCGCTGACAGAGGCACTGCCACTGCAGGGAAACGTTTCTCCGAACATGGTGTGATGCGGATCCCTCCCTCTGTAAGCTACAATCCCTGCCAGGTGTTCCTTCTCCTTCAGAGATTCCCACTCTTCCAGAATGCTCTCCACCCCATCGTCCACCAAATAGTCATCGGAGTCGATACAGGTAAACAGTTCGGTGGGGCACAGACTCACGCCCGCATTATGGGCGCGCATCTTTCCGCCGTTTTGCTGAAAGTGGTATTGGATGGGGATCCTTGCCTCCTCTATCCACGACTGCACCATCTCTCCGGTGCCGTCATCGGAACCGTCGTCCACAATCAGCCAGATAAAATCCCTGCTGGTCTGGCGGCACAGCGCCTCGTAAGCCTTTGGAAGAATATATCTACGGTTGTAGGTAGGCGTAAAAACCGTAAGTTTAGCCATATTCTCTACCTTTCTTTTAATTTGGCGCAGATCCTCTTTACCGTCCATTTAAACCCGTACATGTATAAAGCGCCGTACAGACGCAGGGGCGGGAATCTTAAGATCCACTCTCCCCTCTTAACCCCGAACCGCTTTCTGGTCCGCTTCTCGAATCCATGCCATCTCTTCTGTCTCTCTGTCTTCCATCCCCCTGCAAAGTGATGGACTGAGTAGGTGGTGCTGTCGGCAAATATCTCCCCGGTCTCATAAGACTTGGCCGTAAAATAGCTGCAGGGATACAGATCCCCCTTATACCCGGCCCTTGTCAGACAGGTGTACATGATCTCAGGCAGCGTGATCACCGGCAGAGTCCCGTCCGGATTTACAAAATGTCTCCCGTCGTAATAGTCCAGACATGCCTTTATAAACGGATTGCCTTTTTCGGCGCCGAACACTCCGGCCTCAATCCGATCCTTCTGAGGATTTTCATAGGCCAGCATAAGAGGCGCATCCAAAAGGGGGGCAAAATCTTTTTTTACCTCGATATCCATATCAAGATAGATTCCTCCCATCGTGTATATGGCGTACAAGCGCACGACGTCGGCCGCCGTAGCATACCGTTTTCTCTCAAATGCCTCCTTTGCCCAGAAAGATGAATTTATGTCAAAAGATTCCAGCGTCCATTTTTTAAATTCATAGTCCGGCAGCTTCTGTCTCCAACCGTCCATATATCTCTGAAATTCCTCTGGTATCGGGTCCCCGCTGAGCCAGCAATAGTGTATGATTTTAGGGATCATTCTGTCCGTTCTCCTTTTTATTCCCCTGCACCGGTTGATAAATATACCGTTTCCTGCTATATTTAAAGAATTAATATTCCTTTTAGATTATAATACCATTGTACGGAAAAAGCAAATGGATTGGAAAGGTAAGGTAGACAAACGAATATATGAAAGAATTAAAACGACTGGCAAAGGCCACCGGAATCTATTTTCTGGGGACTGTGGGAACGAAGCTGATTTCCTTCCTGCTCCTTCCCCTGTACACCGCGTACCTGCTGCCCAGCCAATACGGGCAGTACGATGTCAACATCACCTATGCACTGCTGTTCTCCTCCGTCTGTTTTTTGGACATCTGGACCGGAATTATGAAATATATGTTTGAATCGGATGACAGCGCAAGGCAGTCGGGCGTCGTCTACAGCGGCATAGCGATTTTCCTGACCTCCTCCGCGATTTATATCGCTCTGATCACGTGTTTCGAATGGTTTATGGATATCGAATACCCTATGGGTGTTACCGCCTACGGTTTTTTTTTATGTTTGCAGAATCTCTACGGATATCTGGCCAGGGCATACGGGAAAAACATACTGTTTATTATTTCGGGGCTGGTATCAACCACATGCAACGCAGCTCTGAACATTTTGCTGCTGGTGGCGCTTAAGTGGGACTACCGGGCTCTTTATGTCTCTTTCGCCGCCGGAGTGCTGGCGCAGTGTGTCATTTTGGAGGCCAACATCCGGATTTTCCCCCGCTTCAGGAAGGAATACCTGGATAAAAACACCATAAAATCCCTGCTGCGATTTTCGCTTCCCCTCTGCATCAACTCCCTGTGCTACTGGATGCTGACAGGCTACAATAAGATTATCATTGAGGAGAAGATCGACACCGCTGCCAACGGGTACTATGCGGTAGCCTCCAAATTCGGAGGGATTCTCATCCTGGTATCGTCCTGTTTCTCCATGGCCTGGCAGGAGCTGGCATACCGGAAATACGACAGAGACAAAAGCACAGGCCAATTCTACTCCTATGCCACGAATCTCTATATAAAAGTGCTGTTTGGCGGTTTTTTTGTCATGCTTCCGGTTATCTATCTTATGTTCCCTTATCTGGTAGACGACGGCTATGATGCGGCACGCCCTCTGGTCCCCATCAATATGCTGGCAACCCTGGCGGGTATCCTGTTTATCTTCCTGGGGAATATTATCAGCACCTACAAAAAGAATAATATTGTATTTATCTCCACCCTGGCAGCCAGCGTTGTAAATGTGCTTCTCCTCCACATTCTGGTTCCTGCAGTCGGCGCTCAGGCCGCCAACATTGCGCTGCTGGCAGGATATCTGGTAAGCGACGCCCTGCGGATCCGCATGATTGCCGGGCTGATAGACTACCGTCTGGACTGGAAGATGTTTTTGTATCTTATTCCGTTTACGGCAGTCGTTCTCCTGGGATACTGGTTCGGACAGACGGGGGACAATCTGATCCTCGTCTTTGCCGGCATGATCGCAGGTATCTGGAGCCTGTGGCCCGCCCTGGAGCCGCTTCTTTCCGGAATAAGAAATATGGGACAAGGCCGCTGATATTCCTTGTCTTTTCCATATGATAATGTTATAATAATGTGCGAATTTCCGCAGAAAGTTTTATGTTTATTAAGATTGGAGACCTATTGTGACTTTAGATGTTTTGCTGTCAGCCATGCATTTGAAAGATTACCATTATATTAACTCTCTGAATATTATCGGCAGCTGTGTCATTGTCAACCAGTGCGACCGCACGGGCAGAGAGACCGTCGTTGATAACGGTCGGAATATTACCTATATCGAGACGACTGAGCGGGGATTGAGCAAAAGCCGGAATATGGCTATGGACCACGCTTCAGCCGATATCTGCATATTCTGTGACAATGATGTGGAATATGTAAAGGATTATCAGCAAATTATTCTGGAGGAATATG
The DNA here is from genome assembly GCA_022795805.1 of Hungatella sp. GTDB lineage: Bacteria > Bacillota > Clostridia > Lachnospirales > Lachnospiraceae > UBA3402. Next base: position 38,079 of record JAAWHK010000007.1, read on the forward strand.
AGAAGCACCCTGAATACGACATGATTGTCTTCCATGTAGAATCGGAGATCAATCCTGTCCCATGCTATCCCTCCCCCCGCAGCATCACCTATCTCACAAGCGGACGGATCATCTCCTATGAGATTTCCTTTAAGCGGGACAGCGTAAAAGGCATCCGGATGAATGAGCGGATCGGAGCCGGAACCAGATACCGGATGGGTGAGGAAAATGCTTTCCTGTATGAATGTCTCAGACAGGGATTGAAGATCTATTACGTTCCCAGGCAGATTGCCCGGCTACGCTATGAGCCCTCCACCTGGTACAGCGGTTTCAATAAAGATTTTTTTATTGCCCGCGGAGCCAGTTTTCACGCGATGACGTCCCGGTATTCACTGCTTCTGGTCGCTCAGTACGCTGTCCGCAAACATAAACTGTACCGTAAAAACGTGTCCTTTTTCCAGGCAGTGCGGTATATGCTGGAAGGAAGAGATTCCTACAGACGCGGATACTGATAAATTTTTTCAAAGGAGAATTAATATGAATCGTCAGAAACTGCACAGTCTCATTGACTGGTGTGCTATTATACTTTTCCTCTTCTGTGTCTTCGGCACCACTACCATCCCCTTTTTGTGGGACAGAGTCTTTAATATTGCGCCCTTTATCATGTTCGGCGCCCTGGGCCTTCTGCTTTTGAACAATGTTTCTATCCCGGAGCTTCTCCGCAGAAAGGACAGGGAGTTTTTCATCATGGCCGGCGGCGTTGTCCTCAGTCTGGTCAACCTGTTTCTGGTCCGTTCCCGAATGGGGGCCTTTTTTACCATTGCCGACTTTTTCCTGATTCTTTATCTGGCCGACAAGCTTCACTTTGACCGGATCCAGCTGGGTGTTATTGTCTCTGTCTGTTTTCTCATCTGGCTTTACTGGCAGTTTATCAACAGAGATATCTTCTCGTCATCCCGTTTCAACACCAACACGCCGCCTATCTTTATGCTGGCCTTTTTCTGTGTTTTTATATGTTACTTCTTCGGTCTTTTGTCCAGGCGCGGCAGGATGCCCGGATGGGGATACCATGTAATCGCTGTTGTATTTGTCCTTCTTCTGGGCAAAAGAGCCATGGATTTCCGCTGCCGCGGGGTTCTGGCGGCCCTGGCCACATGGGTCTTCACCTACTTTTTCCTTCCAAAGCACAAGCGGACTATCCCTCTTGTCATCGGGTTCAGTCTTTTGTTCGCCGCCGTGTATGTCCTTCTGTGGAAAACCGGCGCCTCAACCGGAATTATAATCTTCGGAAAGAGATTTGCCAGCGGCAGGGACCGCATCTGGTATGAGTTTTTCAGGGCTTTCGTCCATCACCCCATTACAGGTATCGGTTCCGATTTTGCGGTGATGCTTCCGGATCTGCCTGAACGTCTGCGAATCGCCCACAACGCCCTTTTGGATCTGCTCTTTGTCCATGGCATCCCGGTCTTTCTGCTGGTACTCTATCTGATGTACAGCCAAATCAGTGAGATGATAGCCGTTTCCTTTGGCCCTGTAAGAGCCGCATGTCTGGCCTCTGTGTACGCCAGCCTGGCCATAGGAACCTTTGAGAATATTTACATTTTGTCCCCGTATAATATGCTGTTCATGATGATCTTCCTTATGGCTCACACATTCGCCTCCAGGCAGGAAGTTCTCCATGAAGCGCCAAACTCATGAGGAGGGATTTTCATGAATACAAAAAAATATGGCCCTGTTATTGACTGGTTTGTGATTTCAGTTTTTCTTATAACCGTCGTCTTAACTACCACCGTGGACCGTTTATGGGAAAAGTTCACCTATATCGCCCCGATTCCCGTGTTTTTTGCGCTGTGCCTTCTGCTCTTGAACCACGTCTCCGTCCGGGACTGTCTTAAGACCAGAGAAAAGGAGTTTATTCTCCTGTGCGTGGGGATCATTCTCAGCGGCGTCAATATAATTCTCATTCGTTCCAACATTGGCGCCTTTTTTACCATTACCAATTTTCTTCTGTTCCTGTACCTGGCAGATAAAGTCCGTTTTAGCAAGGCTCAGCTGACACTTATAGCCGCCGTCTCTCTGCTTATTCTCTTTTACTGGCTTTTTATTAACAGGGAGATCTACGGCAATGTAGCCACCAACCCTAACCGGGCGTCCCTGTTTATTTTCATCCATTTCTGTGTCTTTGTGTGCTTCCTTGTCTGCTTTCTCCCCTCTCTCCAGGCGTCCAAACGGCTTCGCTCTGTAGTCCTTTTGCTGATAGCCTGCGGGGTTGGGGCACGCGTTCTTTCCCTCCACTGCCGGGGAGTCTTTCTCGCGGTTATCGTGTGGGCAGGTACGTATTATGTCCTTCCAAAAAAGAAATTCACGGTTTCCCTCGTCATAAGCGTCAGCCTTCTGATACCTGTCGTGTATCTCATCCTGTGGAAATCCGGCATTTTCGACGGAGTAGTGGTCTATGGCAAAAACGTTAACAGCGGGCGGAATGTCATATGGTACGAGTTCCTAAAGGTTTTCATCCGCTACCCCATCACGGGCATCGGCTCTGACTTCGACCGGATGCTCCCGGATCTCTATGCCAAGGATACCCACCATGCCCTTTTGGATCTTCTGTTTGTTCACGGTATACCTGTTTTCATGATCGTCCTTTGTCTCATGTACAGGCGTATCCGCAGAGTCGTCACCGCCTTTGAAGGGCCTGTGCAATGTGTCTGTATTGCCTCCATATACGGAATTCTCTCTGCCGGGTCATTCGAAAACTTTTACATCGTATCTCCCTGCAATATGCTGTTTTTGATGATTTTTGTCATGTGCAACAGCATAAGCACCTCAGATATTCAACCGAAAACCGTCCCCTGATTATCACGGGACAGATAAAAGGGGCTGTTTGCCCCTTTTTGTTATTCTGATATTATTCCGACTTGTCTGGCTGTCCGTTCTCCTGCATTTCCTTCAGAAGTTTATCCACGCTGGTCAATTTTACGCAGAGGGCAAACAGTTCCATAGCCAGCCGCAGATCATCCAGCGGCGGATAGGAAGGCGCAATCCTTATGTTGCTGTCACGGGGATCCTTTCCGTAGGGGAAAGTGGCTCCCGCTTTGGTCATAATCAGACCCGCTTTCTTACATCTGGACACGATGGTCTTGGCACATCCGTCCAGAGAGTCAAAGGACATAAAGTATCCGCCTCTGGGTGTGGTCCATGTACCGATTCCAAGCCCGTCCAGCTCCTTCTTCAGGATCTCGTCCACAGCCTCGAACTTCGGCCGCAGAATGTCCGCATGATACCTCATATGCACCATCATGCCATGGATACCGCCGAAAAACCGCACATGTCTCAGCTGATTCACTTTGTCGTGTCCGATGGTCTGAATCCTCAGCTGCTTTGTAATATCCACCAAATTGTTCTGAGACGCTGCAATCGCCGCAATTCCGGACCCAGGGAAACTGATCTTTGATGTGGACGCAAACTTGTACGCCAAATCCGGGTTGCCGGCCCGCTTGCAGGCTGCCAGAATCTCCAGGATATGATCCTGCTCCCAGTCGTACAGGTGATGAATCGTGTATGCATTGTCCCAGTAGATCCGGAAATCCTTAGCTGCCGGTCTCAGCCGCGCGAACCGGCGCACCGTGTCATCGGAGTAGGAGATCCCCTGCGGGTTGGAGTACTTCGGCACGCACCATACCCCTTTGATGGACTCATCCCCTGCCACCAGCTCATCAATCATGTCCATATCCGGCCCTGTGGCCAGCATGGGCACATTGATCATCTCAATACCGAAATATTCCGTAATGGCAAAATGGCGGTCATACCCGGGAACCGGGCAGAGGAATTTCACTTTGTCCAGCTGGCACCAGGGAGTATTACCCATAACGCCGTGAGTCATAGAACGTGAAATCGTGTCATACATAACATTCAGGCTGGAGTTTCCGTAGATAATAATCTGATCCGGATGAACCTCCATCATATCCGCCAGCAGCTCCTTCGCCTCGCTGATTCCGTCCAGAACGCCATAGTTACGGCAGTCGGTTCCGTCGTCACAGGTCAGATCGTCATCGCTGCTCAGGACATCCATCATTCCCATGGACAGATCCAGCTGATCCACACTGGGCTTTCCTCTGGACATGTCCAGTTTCAAATCCCTGCCCTGAAACTCTCTGTATTTCCCTGCCAGCTCTTTTCTCAAAGCCTGCAGCTCTTCTTTTGACATCTCTGCATATGGTTTCATATTCTTCCTCCTTGTCCTTTGGCCATCTTTTAGGGGTTTCTTTGTACTTTACCTTATGAAAGCCGATTCGTCAAGAGATCTTTCACGATCTTGTTGACCAGCCCCGGATCCGCTTTTCCTTTCATAAGCCGCATAGTCTGTCCCACGAGAAATCCCATAGCCTTCTCCTTTCCGCTCCGGTAATCTGCCACTGACTGAGGATTTGCCTCCAGAACCTCCCTGGCAGCTTTTTGCAGAGCGCCCTCATCGCTGACCATCTTAAGCCCCCTCTCTTCCACATAAGCCTCCGGGTCCGTGTCATGGACAAATATTTCCTCAAAAACGTTCTTCGCTGTCGTGCGGTTGATGACTCCTTTGTCCACCAGGTTGATGAGTCCGGCCAGGTTCCCGGGACTGAACGCCATATCCTCCGGATCCTGTTCAAGCTCCTTTAAAAGCCGCATGGCCTCCACCATAAGCCAGTTGGAGGCTTCCTTGGGCTTTTCGCATATGGCGACGGTCTCCTCGAATATGTCTGCCATATGCTTTGAACCAGTAAGAATTCTGGCGTCATACTCCGGAAGCCCGAACTCCTTCTGATATCTTATGATCTTCTCAGGCTGCATTTCAGGCTGTCTGTCCTTTATCTCCTTTATCCACTGATCGCTTATGACCACCGGCGTCAGATCCGGGTCTGGAAAATATCGGTAGTCCTGTGCGTCCTCCTTGGAACGCATGGCATAGGAGCACTCTTTATTGTCATCCCACCGCCTGGTCTCCTGGACCACTTCTTTCCCCTCCTCGATCAGCTCGATCTGTCTCTTTCTCTCCCCCTCGATGGCCCTGGCTATGGCCTTAAAGGAGTTCAGGTTTTTCATCTCCGTCCTGGTGCCCATCCGGGTGCTTCCCGCCTCCCGCACCGACAGATTCACATCCGCTCTCATGGAGCCTTCCTGCAGTTTGCAGTCAGAGGCACCCAAATACTGGATCATCATCCGCAGCTTGTCAAGATACGCGATAACCTCCTCCCCGCTTCTCATATCCGGCTCCGACACAATCTCAATGAGCGGCACACCGCTTCGGTTGAAATCTACCAGAGAACAGTCCTCCCACTCATCGTGAATCAGCTTTCCCGCGTCTTCCTCCATGTGGATCTCATGAATCCCTATCTTTTTCCTGCCTCCCGCCGTCTCAATCTCCACCCATCCGTCATAGCAGACGGGAAGGTACAGCTGGGAAATCTGATAGTTCTGGGGATTGTCCGGATAAAAGTAGTTTTTCCGGTCAAATCTGCACTGCCGGTTGATCTGACAGTTGGCAGCCAGCCCCACTGCCAGGGCATACTCCACCACCTGCCTGTTTAGAACCGGAAGAGAGCCCGGCATACCGGTACACACCGGGCAAGTGTGGGTGTTGGGAGCCCCTCCGAATGCAGTGGAACATCCGCAGAAAATCTTCGTACTGGTGGCCAGCTCCACATGAACCTCCAGACCGATAACGGTTTCGTACTGTCTGCTCATCTATCTTCCCTCCCTGGTCTTCTCCAATGTGTAGGCGGCGCGTATGATCTTCTTTTCCTGAAAGCAGTCCCCTATAAGCTGCAGCCCTATGGGAAGCCCCTTCCCGTCCAGGCCGCAGGGAACCGACATGGCCGGAAGTCCCGCCAGGTTGACGGAAATCGTGTAAATATCTCCCAGATACATCTTCAGAGGATCCTTTAAGGACTCTCCCAACTTCGGAGCCGTGGTGGGAGCCACAGGCCCCAGAATCACGTCATATCTGGCAAAGGCCTTATCAAAAGCCTGTTTGATCAGGGCTTTTGTCCGCAGAGCCTTCAGATAATACGCGTCATAGTAACCGGAACTGAGCACAAAAGCTCCCAGCATAATCCGCCTTTTTACCTCCGGTCCGAATCCCTCAGAACGGCTCTTTTTATACATCTGGTGAAGCCCCTCATACTCCTGTGCCCGCAGACCGTATTTCACCCCGTCAAATCTGGACAGGTTGGAGCTGGCCTCCGCGGAAGCGATTACATAGTAGGCCGGGATGGCATACTCCACCAGGCTTAGATCAAACTCCTCCACAACCGCGCCCCGTTCTCTAAGCATTCTCACTCCCTCCAGAACCGCTGTTTTTACCTCTTCATCCAGCCCCTCCCCCATGTAATCTCCGGGGATACCGATTTTCATCCCCTTCACGTCCTCAACCAGAGCACTGGTGAAATCCAGATCATTTCTGGAAATCGAGGTACTGTCCTTATTATCATAGGAAGAAACAGTTTCCAGAACAGCCGCGCAATCGGAAACGTTCTTTCCCACAGGACCTACCTGGTCCAGAGATGAACCATAAGCAATAAGGCCGTATCGGGACACCGTTCCATAGGTGGGCTTGATACCCGTCACACCGCAGAAGGAGCTGGGCTGGCGGATCGATCCCCCTGTGTCAGACCCCAGAGCGAAAAAACATTCATCGGCTGCTACCGCAGCACAGGAACCGCCGGAAGAGCCCCCAGGCACATGGTCCGTATTCCACGGATTTCTTGTGACGCCAAACGCCGATGTCTCCGTGGTGCTTCCCATGGCAAACTCATCCATATTGGTCTTGCCCAGGATCACAACCCCTGCTTTTTCCAGATTCACAACTGCCTCCGCCGTATAGGACGGGACAAAATTGTACAGCATCCGGGAACTGCAGGTAGTCCGCAGCCCCCTGGTACAGAGATTATCCTTTATTGCTGCCGGAACGCCTGCCAGCGGCCCTTTAAGGGTCCCGTCTGCAATCCTGGACTGTACCTCTCGGGCTCGCTCCACAGCTCCCTCCTCATCCACAGTCACATAGGCATGAATGTCCGGCTCCTTCTGTTTTATCTGTTCCAGGGAAGCTTTCACGGCCTCGACTGCCGTAACCTCCCCGGCTTTTATCTTTCTGCCCAATTCCAGGGCGCTTAGTTCCAATATATTCATTTTACCGCTCCTTTCCGGCGCTTTCCACATGGGCCGCCTTCCTTTCCCTGCCCTCTCGCCTTTTTTATTCCACAGTCCTGGGGACCTTAAAAGCTCCGTCCTTCTGCTGTGGTGCATTCTCCAGCATCCTGCTTCTGTCGTCCCCGTTGGTAACCACATCCTCCCGAAATACATTATTCATCGAAAATATGTGGGTCATAGGCTCCACATCGCTGGTATCCAGCTCATTCAGCTTATCTATATAGTCCAGCATTCTCCCCATATCCTTTCCTGCGCTCTCTTTCTCTTCCTGGGATAGCTCCAGTTTGGCCAAAATTCCCACATACTTTATGGTCTCATCACTGATTATATTTGCCATTGTCCTGCTCCTTTCTTCCCGGTTATTTTCCTGCATCCCCGAATTCCGTTCTTTACGGCTTCAGCCGATTTACATCCCTTGGAAACAGCGATGTCTCTCTGACGTTTTGTTCATTCAGAAGTCTCATGGTCAGCCGTTCCAGCCCGATTCCCAGTCCGCCGTGAGGCGGCATCCCGTACTTGAATATCATCAGGTATGGTTCCATATCTTCCGGATCCATATGCCGTTTCTCCATCTTGCTCAGGATCTCTCTGTAATCATGGATCCTCTGTCCGCCTGTCGTCACCTCAAGTCCTCTGAACAGCAGATCAAAACTCAACGTAAACCTTCCGTCCTCCGGGTCATCCATAGCATAGAAGGGACGCTTTTTACTGGGATAATGGGTCACATATACGAAGTCGCTTCCATACTCTTCCTTAAAATACTTTCCGATCAGCTGCTCCTCCTCCGGTTCCAGGTCATAAGGATTTCGAATCTTCCGTCCGTATTTCTCCGCGGCCAGCTCCTTTGCCCTGTCAAACCTCACTGCCGGGATCCTGGCCGCATCGGGAAGCACCACATCCAGCATATCCAGCTCTTTTCTGTACTCCCTTTCCAAAAGCTTCATGGTGTACTGTAAAAATCCGGTCTCCATAGCCATCACGTCCTCAAAACCGTCAATATACCCCATCTCAAAATCCAGCCCCACATACTCGTTGAGATGTCTGGTGGTGTTGTGTTTCTCCGCCCTGAACACGGGAGCCACCTCAAACACCCTGTCAAAGACGCCCACCATGGTCTGCTTGTAAAACTGAGGACTCTGCGCCAGCTCCGCCTTCTTGTTGAAGTAGTCCAAACGGAACACATTGGAACCGCCCTCCGCTCCGCGCACCACGATCTTAGGCGTATGGATCTCCGTAAACCCCTGGCCCTGAAGAAACTCCCTGAATCCCCGGACAATGCCCTCCTGAACCTTAAACTTTGCCCGCTCCCTCACATTGCGCAGTGATACGGGACGCATACCCAGCCGTGCCTCCAGGGACTCGTGCATCTTATATTTGTTGACAGCCACAGGCAGAATCTGATCCGGCTCCGACAAAACCCTGATCGTGTCCAGTCGTATCTCAAATCCGTGGGGAGCACGCGGCTCCCGAACCACGGTTCCGGCCGCCTCCACGGCTGACTCCTCCCTCAGCTCCTTCAGACAGAACGCCGTCCTGCCCTCCTCATACACACACTGCACCAAGCCGTCGGCCTTTCTCAGAATAATGAATGCCACCTCGCCCATATCCCGGATATTATGCACGGCCCCCCTTATCTTTACAGGCTTTCCCTCATAATGTCCTCCGATAATCCGGCAAATTTCCAACGTCTCCTTTTCTCTCACTCCTGTCAAAAATTCCATATCACTCTCTCCTTACCTGAATGTAGTCTGTTTCGATTCCGGTCAGGATAAAAACCAAATAAAAATCCCGCCCCGGAATACTGTTACATACTCCGGGACGGGACATCATATTCTACAAGTAAGTGTAGTGCATCATGCTCCGCGGTACCACCCGCATTGAGACCGGCTCCATGCAAAAGCCGGAACTCCACTCCTGACACGTAACGAGTGTCTGACGAGTATCCCTACTGACCGCGGTTATCTGTCTTTGATTTCAGGTGTTCAGAATACCGGCTCCGGAGTGTTCCCTTATTGCCTGGTCCAACGTGACAGCGCTCTCAGTCGGTGACGCCGTCTTCCTGTCGAAGTACCGCGGGCATGAGTCTCCTTCTTAGCCTTTGCCGTGCTTTGCCGCACTAAAATTGGTACTATCTTAACACAATCAATTTTTGTTTGCAATACCTATTTTTCACAAATGCAGAGGATTTTCCCTCCAAATCCTCCCCTTTTTGCCAAAGATTAGCCTTGACCAACCCTCATTGTACCGCCTAAAATATCCTTGGTTTTATGTATATATCGCTTCAAACAGGAGGATTCATATGACTTTATTGGAACTGTTTCTCATTGCTACGGGCCTGTCCATGGACGCCTTCGCCGTAGCCATCTGCAAAGGGCTCTCTATGGAAAAAATGAATCCCAGACATGCCCTGATCATCGGTCTGTACTTCGGCGGCTTCCAGGCCCTGATGCCCCTTGGGGGATATATCCTAGGCGCGCGCTTCCAGGATGCCATCACCGCCTACGACCACTGGATCGCTTTCGTCCTGCTGGCTGTTATCGGCGGGAATATGATCAAAGATGCGCTGTCCTCTGCGGAAGATTCCTGCGACGCCTCTGTTGCTTTTAAGGATATGGTGGTTCTCGCTGTAGCTACCAGCATCGACGCCCTGGCCGTAGGCGTTACGTTCGCGTTCCTTCAGGTGAGTGTTCTGCCGGCCGTATCGTTTATCGGAGTCATCACATTCCTTCTGTCCATCGCGGGAGTCTATGCAGGCCATATATTCGGATGCAGGTACAAATCTAAAGCAGAGCTTGCGGGAGGCCTCATACTCATTGCCATAGGTTTGAAGATTCTCATAGAGCACCTGTTTTTTTGATCCCTCATCTTATTACATAGCAGCCACCGATATAGGGTACGGTCTCCTGATTTACCTTAATCTTCGCCTCGGTAATATACGCCACATTGTAACTGGAGATCGTTCCCTGTCTCAGCTCTTCCAGCATACGGTCCTTGTTCTCCATCAGGATCGCGAAATCGTCTCCATGATATTCGGAAACCAGCCTTAAATATCCCAGCTTTTCCGGTTCTCTCTCCGGTTCCTCCGGCTCAATGTCTTCACCGCTGTCCTCTTCCTCCCATTGGTTCTCCTCCGCTTCCTCCTCCTCATAGGTCTCAAATTCCAGTTTCGGAGTCACCACTTTTTCGTTATATGTCACTTCATACCGAACGGTTCCCACGGGGACAGTATTGTCTATCTCTATCTCCTGTGTCACTCCTGTTCCCCAGTATCGGAGGCCTGCCACTTCCAGTATCCGTCCGTCCGGTTCGAAGTCAAAATCCAAAACTTTTGTCACCAGACTGTCCTCCCCGATCAGTTTCTCCCCTCCGTAGGCTAAGGAAGAGTATTCTACCACGGCGACGCCGGTCCCCACTCCGCCTATGAGAACTCCTGCAAGAAAAATCCCCCCTAAAATCTTCTGTACTCTACGCATCCTGTCCGTCCCCCTTTTCCTCCTGAATGTGAGTCCCATATTCGGATCCGCTCTTTTTCTGCTCTTTCTTTTCCGTCCGCTGCATAATCCCTGGTCTATACACTCTCCGCCTTTTCTCCGGTGCACGCCTTTCCTTTACTTCCCCTAGCGCAGCATCCTTCCTCTGCCCTCTTCTCCACAGCAATGTCATCCCCAGGCCTGCAGCAGAAAACATACAGCACACCATCCCTATGCAGCCGATGGTTACTCCTGCCAGAGGATACCCCTGCAATAGCAGTACTGCCAGAACTCCCGCCGCAAAAAGACTGAACAGACCAAATCCTCCTGTCAAAAGCGAAAACACAATCCAGCTTCCATTCCACATCAGGCGCATTCCCCACAGGACAGCTTCCGTCCCCCACTTCCATACTCTGCCTGCAGCCCTTCCTATGCCGTGGAACACGCTGCTTACGGCTCTCCCGCTATCTCTCAAAGCAACCTCTCCTGTCATCTCTGTCCTCCTTTTTCTCCTCTGTGTCAGGCCCATTCTTCCGCCCTTTTTCGCAGATTCTCCATTGGGAAAATTCTCTCCCGACTCCGAACTCCGGATATCATCCCCAAGCTCTAAATCGGCGGACGCCATATGAGAACGAATCCATATAAAAGGGCGGCATATCTGCTTCCATCCCCATCCAAATACGTCTTTCAGCCAGCTGCCTGCCTTCTTTATTCTGTTCCACAGCTCAAGGCTTCCTCTCTCCCCCATCTGCTTCAGCTTTTCAAGACTTTCTCTCTCTTCCTGTCCTGTATGTTTCTCCTGCTTCTTTCTGCTTCTCCCTGCCTTTGAAACATAATCCACCCTCACATGATAGGCCTCCAGTATCTCGCCCGTCAGCTCCTGCAAGCTTCCGAAATCCGCAATCGCCTCTGCCTCTGTCAGGCCTTTTTTCACCTTAATATCTATATGCTGCTCATACTCGTCGATAATATCCCTCAGCTCGTCTTCCTGCAGCACGGAAAGGGACTTCTCCAGCTCTGATAAAAATTCTCTTTTACCCATAATATTCTCCGTCCTTTTAATCACCATCATTCCTCATATTCTGTCTCAAAAACTTCCACACCCGATCTGACAGTTCTGTCCACTCTTTTTCCAGGCTGTCCCTGTACAAAACCCCCGCAGCCGTTACATGATAATACTTTCTGGGCGGTCCCTCTGTAGATTCCCGCAGATAAGTCTCGAAATAATGTTCGTTAGTCAGCCGCTTCAGGAGGGGATAGATGGTTCCCTCGTTCACGTTCACTACCTTAGACACTTCCTCCACCAGTTCATAGCCATACATATCACGCTGCCGGACAGACTCAAGCACAATCAGCTCCAGGACTCCCTTCTTAAACTGTGCGTTCATATTGGCTCCATCCTCCTTATGGTTTTATATTATACCTACTACTTGGTAATGTCAAGTACTAATTAAAAAATAATAGCGGAAAATATACTCTCCGAAAAATAAAAAAGCCTCGGAAAACCGAAGCTTTTTAAATGCCGCAGGCCGGAATCGAACCGGCACGGGAGATTAGTCCCGCAGGATTTTAAGTCCTGTGCGTCTGCCAGTTCCGCCACTGCGGCATAATAAACTGTCATCACATCTGCCAAATATATGATAAATGGGGCCTATAGGGCTCGAACCTATGACCCTCTGCTTGTAAGGCAGATGCTCTCCCAGCTGAGCTAAGACCCCTTAAAAACTTATTTTAACATAACGACCCGGATGGGATTCGAACCCACGACCTCCGCCGTGACAGGGCGGCGCTCTAACCAGCTGAGCCACCGGGCCAAACAAATCTATCTTATATAATTATAAAACAATGGACCTTCGGGGACTCGAACCCAGGACCGACCGGTTATGAGCCGGTTGCTCTAACCAACTGAGCTAAAGGTCCGAAATACACTTGGTAATTCCGTGTTTCAATGACCCCAACGAGATTCGAACTCGTGTTACCGCCGTGAAAGGGCGATGTCTTAACCGCTTGACCATGGGGCCCTCTTTCTTCTGCACCGCCGGCAACCTCTGCCTCTCTCTCGTGCCTAACTCCCTGAGTTGGACTCGAACCAACGACACTGCGGTTAACAGCCGCATGCTCTACCGACTGAGCTATCAAGGATTATTGCTTTCTTCTCTCCTCTGCACATACCCTCAAAACCACATACTGTACTATATCTTTCTCCACATTCCTTCCTCCAACTCCCTGTTCTTCTTAACGCGCTCCAT